>NZ_JBFBBN010000013.1:0-188175 GCF_040682715.1 Amycolatopsis sp. NPDC051128
CGCTCGCCCGCGTCGCCGGCGTAGACCCGCTCGGCGGCTACGAACGGCGCCTGACGATGTCGGTGCACCCGGGCCTCGACGCCGCGGCGGGCCGCACCGCCTGCGACCGGTCACCCCACCGCGCACGCGCCGAGCACGAGGCATGGCTCGGTGAGGTGGAAGGCATCGACCTCACCCTGTCCTTCGTTCGGTGCCGAGCCGTGGCTGCCGCCGGAGGAGCCGCTCGACGGCGGAAGCGTCGACTTCGAGGAGGAGACCGCGCGGCTGCGCGTCTCTGCCGGCGAGCGGCGGTGTTCGCGCGTCGCCGAGGAACTGGGCCGCGCCGTGCTGGAACTACTACAGGAGTTGTTTGCGTCCGAATAGGCATCCGGCCGCCGAATTGCTGCGCCGTTCGGCGGCCCGGCCTATTCTGGATGTCCGCATCGGCTGTCGGCAGGGGGGACGATGAGCTATATAACGCCAGGCCCAGGACGTCGCGACTTTTCCACCCCACCCCAGCAGGAGGCAGAGTCCCTCGTCGAGCGCGCTCGACGGGAAGCCGCGCGCCGCGCGGCCTCGTCCGGGAAGCGGGCGGACGCGGTCCCTTCTGGCCCGCCCCGGCCGGAGGCGACGGAGTCCGCCGTCGGGCCGCCGGTGCTCAGCCACTTGATCGAACATGAGCAGGCTCGTACCGCAGCCCGTCTGGCCAACGACCGGAAGCTCGCCGACGACGCGCTCAGGACGGTCGTGGGCGATCTGGACATCCTGCTCGGCCAGGCCGAGGCGCAGCTGCGGTTGTCGGATCGCGGACGCGCCCGGCAGACGGTCAAGGAGGCAGTGCCGCGGTTCGTCGCGATCTCGAGCCTGGCCGCGCTTCCGCTCGCCGAAGTGGCGGACATCCTGAACCTGCCTGCCACGGACGTAAGCACGGTAACCGACTCCCTTATCCGGCACGGCGGGCTGAGCCCGGCCGAGCGGCACGACGCGCTCACCGGGATCGAGCTGCTCCGCAAGCAGCTGCGGCAAGTGGAGATCACGAAAGACCACTCGCTGCTGGACCGCATCATCAGGTTCATCGTTAAGGTCGGAGTCCTGTTGGGCATCGCAGCGGGCTCCGCGCTTCCGGCGGCGCTCGCGGTCGGCGACACGATCGTCAAGGAAGTGGTCAAGGCCGCGATCACCGCACTCGTCGCGCTGGCGCTGCAACGGACGGTCCGCGGCGTGCTGGCTCATGGCGACGATCTCCGCACCACCGCGCGAGCGGCCCACACCGCCTTGGTCGACGAGCTGTCCGTCATAACGGCCTTGTGTGACACACCCGCCTACGAAGGCGAGCACACCGTACTGCGCGTCCGGCTCGCCGTGCGCTGCGCCATCGCGCGAATCGCCACGACTTCCGTGCCCTGGAACCGGAAGCAGGAATACTGGGCTGTCCTCGACGAGATCACCCGGAAACTCGCGAACGACCCGCCGACCACACTTCTGCATCTGCAACGCAAAGTCCGCGCGTTCACGCCACCGCCGGAGCGCCGGCCGGGTACCGGACCGGCCTGAGACGCACCGGGCTCACGACCCGGCGGGGCGGGAAACCACTTCGCTCGTTCTGCTGGGGTAGTGCATGTATTCGAAGGTGCGAGTGCGACGCGAAGTCGCACGTGGTGAGTGAGCTAGCTGTTGGTGACGCCGGTGTGGAGCCTGGACGCTGGTGGCTGGTCTCCGGTTGGAGCCGGCTTCGCGGTTACGGAGCTTCCACCACTGGCTCGCTCACGCTGCAATTTCTGACCTTGCCGAGGAGCCCGCACCGTCTGGTAGTCCCGGCACGACTCGCCTTTGTCCGGGCCGCTTGCCACCCTCCCCCGCGTTCCCCGGATCGGGCTGCCGCCAGCTTCACTCAGGCCGCAAGGCCGCGACAACGACGCCGAGCGGGTGCAACGACAACTCGACAACCTTGCCGAAGCGCCGAAGTCGAACAGGCCTCCGGACGCGGACGACAGCACGCAGAAATCGTGAAGCCTGGATGCCGGTCGTTGGTGCCATCGATGTGAGACTCGCCGCCGACCGCCATGACAGCGTGTTCCTTCTACGCCGACCGGCGCGCGCTTTCAGCTGGCAGTGAGCATCCTCAAAATTGTTTTTCGCCGCCGTCGACGTAGATGTTGGCGCCGACGATGAAGCTGCTCTGGTCCGAGGCGAGGAAGGCCACGGCGGCGGCGACTTCTTCCGCGGTGCCCATCCGGCCAATCGGAACCTCCGCCGCGAAGCTTGCCTTGACCGCCTCCGCGTTCTCCTCGCCGACCATGCCGGCGATCGCGGGGGTGTCGATTGTTCCCGGCGAGACAGCATTGACCCGGATGCCCCGTCCTTTGAGCTCGTTGGCCCAGGTTCGGGTGTACGAGCGCAGAGCGGCCTTGGTGGCCGCGTACGCGCCGAACGCCTCGACGCCGTCGTCGGCGCGGGTGGAGCAGTTGAGGATCACCGAGGCGCCCTCGTTGAGCAGCGGCAGCGCCTTCTGCACGGTGAACAGCGTGCCCCGGACGTTGACGCCGAAGATCCGGTCGAAGTGCTCCTCGGTGGTCTGCTCCAGCGTGGCGAACGATGCCGCCGCGGCGTTGGCGAACAGGGTGTCCAAGCCCTTACCTCGGGCGCGGACCGCGTCGTAGAGCCGGTCCAGGTCGGCCGGGTCCGAGATGTCGCCGGGCACGGCGGTGGCCGAGCCGATGGCCTCGACCGCCTCGTCCAATTCCGCCTTGCGTCTGCCGGTGATGAAGACGTGCGCGCCCTCGGCCGCGAGTCGCGCGGCGACGGCCCGGCCGATCCCGCTGCTCCCGCCGGTCACGACCGCTGTCATGCCTTCGCGTTGTCCCATGCTTTGACCTCCGGATATTTCCATACCGATCGGTACTTAATGAAACCCTAGCACTTAGGTACCGGTTGGTACCGAAGAGGTATCCTTGGTGGCGTGACTGGTCACGAGAAGGCCCTCATCGGCCGGCCCAGAGGGTTCGACGCCGAGCAAGCGCTCAGGCGTGCCTTGATGGTCTTCTGGGAGAAGGGCTACGACGGGGCCAGCCTTGCCGACCTGACCGGTGCCATGGGCATCACCAAAACCAGCATGTACGCGGCCTTCGGCAACAAGGAACAGTTGTTCCGCAAAGCCCTGGAGCTGTACACCGAGGGACCCGCCTCTTACGGGATGCAAGCCCTGCAGGAGCCGACCGCCCAAGCGGTGGCCACGGCGTTCCTCAACGGCACGGTCCAGGCCACCACCCGCCCCGAATGCCCGGCCGGGTGCCTGGGCGTCCAGGGCTCGCTGGCGACCGGCGACCTCGGCCGACCCGCGCGTGACGCGCTGATCGAGTGGCGAAACAACGCACGCCTACGCCTTGAGGAACGTTTCCAGCAAGCCGTCGACGAGGGTGACCTCCCACGAGACACCAATACGGGACGGCTCGCCCGCTACATCATGACAGTGTCGTTCGGCATCGCCGTCCAAGCCGCCAGCGGCATCACCCGTGGCGACCTCCAAGAGGTCGCCGACACGGCACTGCGCAGCTGGCCACCGGCCTGAGCGACAGCGACTGACTGCCAACCCGCCCTAGTACTCCAGCCGTAGTTCGTGATGGTCATGGTTCTAGGTCGGGCGCCGCCGAACGGTTCCTGGATCGCCGCCGGGCTTCCCGTGCGTGATCACGGAAGGTGAGGTCGTTCACCGTCCCGGTGTAGTGCGTTCGCTCGCTCGATACGGCAGGCCGGTCGCATTCCGTCGTTTTTGCCCGGATTTTCCTGAATGTTTCCCGGATTCACTCCAGCGTTTCCGCGCGTTCCCACACCTTCAGGTCATCGCACCGATCGGGGGTGGCCGCCTCGGTACCATCGGTTCGCTTGATGCGCACCGGCAGTCACGTTCCGAAGACCATTGTCAGGAGCTGCTGAATCGTGACGAACACCGGAATCGATGGCGAAACGTTGACCGTCGTGGCGTCCGTGGCGGCGGTCCGGCACACCGTCGCCGTGCCGGAGGAAACCGCGGCCAGATCGACAACGTGCTGCTGCTGGCGGTGCTGGCCGCCGGCGCGAAGTACAACATCGGCCTGCAGAGCGATGAGTGGTTCAGCACGTTCGACGACTTCGGACCACGGCACGCTCGGATTGTTGAACGTCAACGCCAGCTCCCACCGATTTCGCTGCGGGGAAGCCAGCGACTCCAGGTCGAACACACGATCGGCCACTGTGGTCAGATCCTGCGACGCGTGCGCTTCCGGTGTCAACCGGGGAGCAGGCAGAGTTGCGTCTGTCACGCCCCGGCCTGCCGTCCGGGACCTGCTCCCGTGTCAACCACGGGGATAGGCCGGAAGAGGGATGCGCACGGCCGCGGAGCTTGGCTAGTGTCGGCCGGTGCACCGGATCACCTTCGTGCGCCGGGACACCCGCGCCGGAGACCTGGCGCTGGCCTTGACGCAGTTCGCGCTGATGTGCGTCGTCGGCGCTCTGTTCCGGGAAGGGGCGTACCGGCTCTTCGACTGGTGGGCTTACACGCTCACCGCGGTGATCTCCCTCCCGCTCGCCGTCCGTCGCTCGGCCCCGATGACCGTTCTGCTCGTGACCTCGGCGGCGTATGTGGTCTTCACGGCGGCCGGATACTTGCCCGGCGTGAACGTGTGGGGCCCGATCGTGGCCTTCTACAGCCTTGCCGGGCTGAGACCGCCCAGGATGACCGCGATCGGCGCCGGGCCGGCCGCCGGGGCGATGTTCGCCTGTGGCCTGGCCTTGCGAGGGCCCTTGGTCGCGAACCTCGCCCAGGCGGTCGCCGTGCCTGCGGTGGCGTGGGGGCTGGGCAACATCTCGCGGCAGCTGGAGCAGCGGAACCGTCAGCTCGCCGAAGCGACCGCGCAGCTGGCGCACGAGCAACAGCGGAACATCGAACAAGCGGTGGTGCAGGAGCGGTTCAGGATCGC
Organism: Amycolatopsis sp. NPDC051128; assembly: GCF_040682715.1. Lineage (NCBI taxonomy): Bacteria > Bacillati > Actinomycetota > Actinomycetes > Pseudonocardiales > Pseudonocardiaceae > Amycolatopsis > Amycolatopsis sp. NPDC051128. The sequence continues at coordinate 4,935 of NZ_JBFBBN010000013.1, forward strand.
TCGCGAGCTGCACGACGTCGTCGCCCACCACATGTCGATGATCTCGATGCAGGCGGGTCTCGCGGGCTACGTCTTCGACTCCGACCCCGAGACGGCGCGGGCCGCAGTGGACACGATCGGCGCGACCAGCCGGGAAACGCTCGACGAGATGCGCCGCCTGCTGGTCCTGCTGCGCGAGCCGGATCCGGAGGACGGCGCCGGGACACCCGCACCCGCACCGGGGCTGAACCTGCTGCCGTCCTTGGCGGACCGGGCCGAGGCGGCCGGGCTCGGCGTCGCGTTGACCACCTCCGGCGATCTGGAGGGCTTGCCGTCGGGGCTGCAACTGGCCGTGTACCGGGTCGTCCAGGAGGCGACGACCAACGTGATCAAGCACGCCGGCGGGTGCGGGGTCGAGATCACGGTCCGCCGCGAGCCCGGGGTGGTCCACGCGGCGGTACTCGACGAGGGGCCCGGCACCGGGCGGGCCGGCACCGGCGGATTCGGTCTCACGGGCATGCGGGAACGCGCGAGGATGTACGGTGGGACGATCACCGCGGGGGCACGACCCGGCGGGGGGTTCGCCGTGAAGCTGACCATCCCGTTTCCCTGAAGCGAACCCCGTTCCGCATCGGAAGAGTCCCGCTGGGGAGGACGACTCCACATGGTCTCGGTACTCGTCGTCGACGATCAGCCGCTGGTGCGCGCCGGCCTGGCGGCGCTGCTGCACGCGGCCCCGGGTCTCGACGTGGTCGGCGAGGCCGCCGACGGCGAACAGGCCATCGCCCGTTCCGCGGCCACCAGCCCCGACGTCATCCTGATGGACGTCCGCATGCCGGGCCTGGACGGGATTGCCGCCACCCGCCGGATCCTCTCCGGTGCCGCCGAACGGCCGCCGCGGATCCTCATCCTCACGACCTTCGACCTCGACGAATACCTTTACGACGCCCTCGCCGCCGGGGCCGCGGGCTTCCTGCTCAAGGAGGCCGAACCGGCCCGCCTGCTGTCCGCGATCCACACCGTCGCCGCCGGCGACCTGCTCTTCGCCCCCGTGCTCACGCGACGGCTGATCGAAACGTACGTACGGCACCGCCCCCCGCTGGGACGTTCCGGCGCGCTGCGGACACGGCTCGGCGTGCTCACCGGCCGTGAGCGCGAGATCCTTCGGCTGGTCGGCACCGGGATCGCCAACGGGGACATCGCGCAGCGGCTCGCCATCAGCGAGGGCACCGTGAAAACGCACCTCAGCCGGGTGATGACGAAACTCGGCCTCCGCAGCCGGGCCCAAGCCGTCGTGCTGGCCTACGAGACGGGGCTGATCGTGCCGGGAGCGGCCGAGACGCTGTGACGTCGTCCGGGCCCTACCGCAGGAGTTTACTTCGGGCTACTGCGGGGGTTTACGTCGATCACCATTGATACATCGATGGATTGACGCAAACCGCCCGGGTGAACTGATTGACTGCGGACGTTCGAGTCAGCTGCCTCAGGCACAGTGCCCCACGCGGGCAAAGGGGAGTCGGAAAATGAAGAAAACGGGACGCACCGCCAGACGGTTGCTCTTCCTGGTGCTGGCCGTCATCGCCGGCGGCGCGGTGGCCACCTCGCCGGCCTACGCGACCGGGCACAAGTGTGAGCACTCGAAATGCATCGAGGTCTACGGCAGCGGCAACCACGTGCGGCCACGGATCTGCATGGGTACGGACAACGGCCGAACGAGCGGCATCGGCCACATCGAGGTCCGGCACCAGTACGGCGGCATCAGCTACTACGAGAACAGCGACAACAACGGCAGGATCAAGCCCGACATGGAGGACGCCTGCTTCAACGTCGATTTCTGGGTCGATTCCAACACCTACGTTTGCGGACGTTTCTGGGAGTACAAGAACGGAGCCTGGTACCTGACCTTCGGCGACTGGACCTGCCTCAAGACCCACCCGTGACACCGTGACCTGCTCGCGAAGCACCCGCTTCGCGAGCAGATCTGGGTGAACTCTGGGGCAGGTCACAACGCGGCGCTGCGGAACCTGTTCGGCCGACTGCTCAGCGGCCTGCGCTACTGCCTTCAGCACGAGCAGCTCTACCAGGAGCATCGCGCATTCCCGGCCGAGGCTCCATAACGCTGGCCAGGTAGGAGGTGGCCGGGAACGCCTCGGACATCAGCCCGAGCCTCGAGCTCCGACGCGGGAACGGCGCCCGGCCACCCCTACCCGGCCACCGTGGCCTGCCGAGCGCGACGTGCCTCAGAGGACACCAGGTTCGGCATGAAAACGCCTCGCCCGACCCCAGTACACGAGGAAGGTGGGCGTGCCGCGGATTAGCACGGCAGGTCCCCTTCATGTCTGCAACAATCCGGCCGGCGGCTGCTACCCCGGGCCATGCTGAAACCGTGCTCGCGTAGCTGAACCTGCTCAGGAGTCGCTGTTTGGCGGCCAGCAGTGGTCGCTGTCGGGGTCGTCGAGCCAGATGAACTGTTTGTCCGGCATGTTGAGCGCGGTCACGCCGAGCCGGGTGGCGTCGGGCTGCCCGAGGGTGCCGAACGCGGTGGCCGCCGGCCGGGTACTCGACATCGCTCCCCCGCCGGACACCGTCGTCTTCGCCGGCCAGCCCGAAACTCCTTCGAGCTCCACGGCGTCGTCCGGTCCCACCAAGACAGTCCCTTTCGGACAGATCGTCTACGCGCGCGCCGGCGACAAGGGCGCCAACGCCAACCTCGGCGTGTGGGCCCGCGACGAAACCGCGTGGCCATGGCTCGCGGGGTTCCTCACCGCTCGCCGGCACGGTGACCGGCATGGTCGCCGCCGAAGGCAGCCTCGACGAACCGAAGCTCCCGCCGACGTCGATCATCAACGACTACCTGGTCGCCTGGCTCGGCGCGACCGGCGCCATGGCGGCGCTGGCCCGCCGCGCCACCGAAGGCGGCAGCTACCGGGTCCACGTGTCACTGACCCGGGCGGCGATGTGGGCGGTCACCCTCGGCTTCTTCGACTGGGACTACGTCCGCGGCGCGGTCGGCAGCGCGGCGAGCACGAACTGCTCGACCCGCAAGCTGTTCACCTCGCTCACCTCGCTGGGCATCTACCAGGGCGTCACCGAGAACATCACGCTGTTCCGGACCCCGCACCACTACCTGAACGTGCTCTCCCCGCGCGGTGCCGACCAGCCAGCCGGTCTGGCTTCCGCGGCCGCGGAAGCCGGACGTCGCCGCGTCGGCCAAAGCCCTGGGCCGGGGCTGATCAGCGGCGATTGACTTTCACGTCGTCCATGCAGGTCGAGGTCACCGTGAGGTCCCGGTACGGGTAGTTCTCGCGCTCGAGCAGCTCCATCGCCATCAGCTCGGCCTGGTCGTGGGCTCGCCGGGTGGCGTCCGCGCCCGCGGCGACTTCCACGGCGACTCGGAAGCTGAACCCGCCCAGGTGCGGGCTGTAGGTGAGCGCGCCCGTTTCGCTGAACACCAAGTCGGAAAGGCCGGAAGTGCCGGCGTCGGCCAGCAGCTTGTCGCGGACGGCTTCCGAAGGCCGGTCGAACTTGCCCCGGACGAGGACACGGTAGGTCGGCATGCGGTCAGGCTAGCGGCGCACGCCCCGCGGGCCGACTGCTTTTGGCGGCAGCGTCCGTCCGGGCAACCCGCACAACAAGGCACGAACAACCGCGTTCCGGACAACCGCGCGACGAGCACTGTCCGCAATGGCCGGCCGGCCCTTCGCCGACGGAAGGTGACGGTCGCCGCATTTCCTGTCACCAGGGTGATTTTTCGTGTCTGCTTCGGTAACGCTGCCGGGCTTCCGCCGATAGCGGGGTGAACGGATACCGGGTGGAGGTTTGCGGTGGGTTGGATTCGACGTGCGGTGACCGCGGGTGCGGTCACCGCCTTGGTCACGGGTGTGCTGGCCGGGACACCGGTGGCGGCTATGGCATCGAGCGTTCCGGCGGCCGCCGCGAAGGCGACCGCGGGCGCGCCGTCCCATCCGGGCTCGGACTACATGGGCTCGACGATCGGGGCGCACACCACCGCGACGCCGAAGGCCGCTGCGCGCGCGGCCGCGACCGCGGCCTCGGGTGTCACGACGCCGGGTATGGACGTGTCCCACTATCAGGGCACTGTGGACTGGGGTACGGCGGCGGCCCAGGGCGCGAAGTTCGCGTACATGAAGGCCACGGAGAGCACGACCTATGTGGACCCGCAGTTCACGGCCAACTTCGCCGGCTCCGCGAACGCCGGGCTGCTGCGCGGCGCGTACCACTTCGGACTGCCGGACACCTCGTCCGGTGCGGCGCAGGCACAGTACTTCCTGAGCCACGGCGGCGGCTGGGTCGCCGACGGCAAGACGCTGCCGCCGGTGCTGGACATCGAGTACAACCCCTACAGCACGGCGGACTGGCCGGGCTGGTGCTACAACATGACCCCGGCGCAGGTCTCGGCGTGGATCTCCGACTTCGTCACGACGATCCACAATCGCACGAACCGGTGGCCGGTCATCTACACCACCAACGGCTGGTGGTCGAATTGCACCGCGAACAACCCGAACTTCGCCAATGATCCACTGTGGATCGCGGGGAACGTCACGATGCCGGCGAGCTGGACGGACTACACGTTCGACCAGACCGCGTCGTCCGGCACGTTCCCCGGTGACCAGGACGTGTTCAACGGCAGCCTGACCGATCTGCAGTCCTTCGGCACGGGCACCGTCGCCGACAAGATCACGCAGCACTACACCGACCTCGGCGGCGCGTCCTCCTACCTGGGCAACCCGACCGGCGGCGAATACGCGGCGGCCGGCGGCTGGGCGCAGAACTACGAGCAGGGCGTCATCGGCTACTTCCCGGCGACCGGCGCGTACGCGGTGCACGGCGCGATCTGGCAGCACTACCAGCAGCTCGGCGGCCCTGGCGGCGTGCTGGGCCTGCCGACGACGGACGAGACCGGGACCCCCGACGGCGTGGGGCGCTACAACCACTTCACCGGTTCGCTGGGCGCCTCCATCTACTACACGGCGTCGACCGGTGCCAAGGCGGTCTACGGCCTGATCCGGCAGAAGTGGGCCGCACTGGGCTGGGAAACCGGCCTCGGCTACCCCACCATCGACGAAGCCGGGACACCCGACGGCGTGGGCCGGTACAACCACTTCAACGGCGCCCAAGGCGCCTCCATCTACTGGACAGCGGCCACCGGCGCCCAGTCGATCCACGGCCTGATCCGGCAGAAGTGGGCCGCACTGGGCTGGGAAACCGGCCTCGGCTACCCCACCATCGACGAAGCCGGAACGCCCGACGGTGTCGGCCGCTACAACCACTTCAACGGCGCCCAAGGCGCCTCCATCTACTACACCGCGGCCACCGGCGCCCAGTCGATCCACGGCGCGATCCGCCAGAAGTGGGCCTCGCTGGGCTGGGAGGGCAGCAGGCTGCGCTACCCGACCAGCGACGAGTTCGCGGTCACCGGCGGCCGCCGCAACAACTTCCAGGGCGGGACGATCACCTACGTCACCGCCAGCGCGACGACCCAGGTCGCCTACAGCTGATTCCGCGCCGACGGGCCTGGTTCGCAGGTTGCGACCCGCGAACCAGGTTGGGCTTTGACGTGGCGATCCGCACCGATCACTTTCGCGAATTCCTCAGTTACGCCAAGGCCCACAACGTCCTGCCCGACATCACGACGTGGCACGAACTCGGCCCGGACTCCCTGGCCTCCTACCGGGGTCACTACGCGGACTACCGTACCCTCGAGCGGTCACTTCGGCGATGGTCAGGCACGAGGTCAGGTCGTGGAGCAGGATGAACCGGTGCTCGTTGCGCCATCAGTCGATTACGAGATTCGCGCACGCCGGGTCACTGCCCACTCGTTGATGCAGGATCGCGACACGTTCGCGAAGCTCATGCAGGACACGTTCACCGCCCCCGGCCGCGTGGGCGGCCGGCGACGAAGTCTACGGCGACAACCCGAAACTTCGCGCCGCGCTGGAGGCGCGCGAACTGGGCTACGTGCTCGCGGTCTCCCGCACCCACCACGTCCCCACCCCGCCGGACCCCAACGGGCCGACCACCTCGCCAAGCGCATCCCGCGCCGGGTCTGGCAGAAGCTCTCGGCCGGACACGGCGCACATCGCTACTACGACTGGGCACTGATCGCCATCACCGCAGGCGATCCGACGGCCATCAGCACCTGATGGTCCGCCGCAACCGCACCACCAACGAACTGGCCTGACACTGGCGGGGCCGGACGAGCACCAAGCCCGCTGCTGGGGCTCCTGGCACCGCTGGGTCACCCTGCCCCTGATCGCGCACGCGTTCCTCGCCGTCACCGCTGCCCTCGAATGCCGCGACCAAGCCCCGGCCGACGACGGGACCAGCCCTGACGGGCTGATCCCGTTCACCTGTAACGAGATCCGGCGCCTGTTCACCGCTCTCGTCGCCCGGCCCACCCGTGACACCGCCCACCGAATGCGCTGGTCGACCTGGCGACGACGCCACCGAGCCCGCGCCCGCCACCGCCACTACCGACGCCAAGCAGCCCCGTGGGTGACCAGTTCTGATTCCCTGCCCGCGGCCAGTCAATGGGGAGCCATCTGGCCGCGAATGCGACGAAGCGGAATTTGCAAAAACCTTGTTTAGCGCTAACATTCAGCACGGGAAGAAGCGTTGACTGCCAGGCCTCTGCACGACTACATCGGCTCGTATTTTGAGTCGAAAGTGATCATCTTCCGGTAGGTTGATCACTTGTGTCGCGGATGAGAATTTGAACTCATCGGCTCGGTCACCGAGATCCATCATGAGGTTGCGGATCTGCTGGGTGGTCCATCTACCGTCCGGATGCGTGGTCGTGCCGAGGACGTGGACGTAGCGGCTGCCGACCTCCAGCACGACGAACACGTAGATCCGCTTGAGGGTGAGCGCACAGTCGACGTGGAAGAAGTCGCACGCCAGCATCGTCGAGGCACCGACCCGGTGTCCAAGCTTGAGCAACTCACCCTGAATCCTCTTGTAGCCCCAACTGCGGTTCTCCCTGGCCATCCGTTCGATCAACCCGGCGATCACCTCGTCGGCCGGTGGCCGGCCGACCCGATGTGAATAGGTCCCCTTCGCAGCTACCAGTCGACGGTGCCAGCGCAGGATCGTGCCCGGGGTGACCAACCGGTGTGTTCGCAGCGCCTTGGGCAGCAGGCGGACCAACGCCGCGACGACGGCCCGGTCGGCCCTCCAGGCGAGGTTTCGGGTTGCCTCGGCGCAGCACCAGCAACTCGACGTCCTTGGACGCCGACGAGCGGCCGAGCAACACCAGCAGACCCACCAGCCGGAGGAAGACCAGGTAGAGCAGACGCAACGCCATGACCGGCGATCATGCCCTGCCCGTTGAACGTGCCATTGCCGCAGTTCAGATGGCATGACCGACTTCTGGAACCCCCCAGGTCGATCCCGATCTGTGGGGCGGCGATCCCCATGCCTTTGCCGAAAGTGTGCGCCTGCGCGACCCGCTCATACGCCGAGTGCAGCGCGGCCACCACGCGGCGGGCGTCCTCGGCCTCGGCGGGCAGGTCACAGCGGCGGGCGGCGCGGCGCGGGGTCGCTGTCCTGCACGGTGCCGAGCGAGGCAATCACCTCGCTCGGCGCCGGTGGCGGCCCGTCGACGGGCGCGGCGCGGCCACGGAAGTCCCGTTCGAGCCGGTAGCGGGCGTGCAGCGGCGGGTCTTCACACGACCAGGAGAAGACGTGCCGCTCGCCGGTGTCGTCGCAGCCGATCGCGGTGGCGAACGGCATCGCCTGCGCGGTCATCGACGTGTGCTGGCCCTACATGGACGCCAGCGGTCGGGTTGACCACGGCCTTGTTTCGAGCCGCTCGCCTATTGCTGCCGCCAGGATGCTGTCGTAGTCTCCCTGACGACCACCATAGATCCGATGAATTGCGGTACCAGGGCAGACGCAGTCCGGTTCCGACATCGCTCGACCCAGCCAGGCCGCACCCACGTCAACTCCGCACGCCTACTTCACCTGCGATCTCCCCTGTTGGCAGCCCATCCGTCAGTGGACAGGCGACTTCGCACCGCTCACCGCGCATCCCTCAACCAAGCAGTCATCGGACCTATCCAGTCCAGGGTCCGTATCTGAAGGAGCATCAATGTCGTTGTTCCGTAGGCGAGCCGTCGGACGGCTCGGTGTGCTCGTCCCCGTGCTGTGCGCCGCGGTCGTCGCACCTGGCACCGCCTCCGCCGCCTCTCCCACCCTGCTGTACGCGTCGCCGACCGGCTCGGGCAGCACCTGCACGGTCAGCGCGCCCTGCGACCTGGCCGGCATCCAGACCAAGGTTCAGGGCCTGGTCTCTGGGATGACCGCGGACATCGACGTGTACCTGCGCGGTGGAACCTACCGACTGGCGCAGGCGTTCACCCTCGGGCCCTCGGACTCCGGACAGAACGGTCACCGGGTCGTCTACGCCGCCTATCCGGGCGAAAAGCCGGTACTCAACGGCGCGAAGAAGATCACCGGCTTTTCGTTGTACGACAGCGCGAAGAACATCTACCGGGCCGCGATCCCGGCCGGCACGCAGAGCCGGCAGCTATTCGTCGACGGGGTGCGCGCCCAGCGGGCTCGCGGCCCGCTCAACCCGGGCGGCTTCACTCTCAGCGGGTCCAGCTTCACCACCAGTGACACCTCCTACGCGTCGTTCACCAACACCTCCTCGGTCGAAGTCGCGTACGACAAGGACTGGAAGCACATGCGGTGCCCCCTGGCGGGCATCACCGTGCCCAGTGGCGGCGGCTCCAGCCTCAACGTCGATTCGGCGTGCTTCGTGAACAACAACACCTCGGTGGTCAACCGGGGCTTCCCCTTCAACGGCGCCGGTCTGCCCAAGCTGGACGGCCTCACCTGGGTGGAGAACGCCTACCAGCTGCTCGACGAACAGGGCGAGTTCTACCTGGACACCGCGGCCAACTACCTCTACTACAAGCCGCGCACCGGCCAGGACCTCAGCACCGCGGACGTGGAACTACCCGTCCTGGACAAGCTGGTGGACGCCGGCGGCACCCCGGGCCACCTGACCCCGGTCAACGACAACGACTCCCACGCCACGTACACCGGCGCGTGGTCCACCTCCACCGGGCGCAACTTCGGCGACCTGCGCGACGACGTGCACGTCACCAGCACCAACGGCGACTCGGTGAGCTACACCTTCACCGGCACCGGCCTGGACGTGCTCTCGGAGGTCAACAGCGACGAGGGCGGCATTGACGTCTACGTCGACGGCACCAGGACCCAGAGCGTGAGCGCGACCGGCTCCACGCGGCTCGCCCAGCAGGTCATCGCCTCGGTGAACGGACTGACCAAGGGGCAGCACACCGTCAAGCTGGTCAAGACCAGCGGCAGTTTCATGGTGATCGACGGCTTCACCGTCATTCCCGACACCGTGGCCCCGGTCCACGACATCACCTTCCGGGGCCTCACCTTCGCCTACGCCACCTGGATGCTCCCCTCCACCGTCGGCTACCTCGACAACCAGGCGGGAGTGCTGTGGGACGCCATCACCCAGGCCCCGCTGCGCATCCCGGCGGCCGTCCAGATCCACCGGGGCGCCAACATCACCCTCACCGACAGCGAGATCACCCACACCGGCGGCAACGGCGTCGACCTGGCCGACGGCACGCAGAACACCTCGGTCACCGGGAACTACATCCACGACACCTCCGGCGGCGGCGTCTACGCCGGCGAGGTCGATGACTACTACCTCACCGACACCGCCAGGATGACCACCGGCGACACCATCTCGCAGAACTGGATCGAGCACGTCGCCCTGGACTACCGCGACGCGGTCGGCATCTGGGGCGGCTACACCCGCAATCTGACCATCGCGAACAACGACATCGGCCACACTCCTTACTCCGGGATATCGCTCGGCTGGGGCTGGGGCTACGCCTCCCCGTGCAGCATGCAGTCGGCCCAGGGTCTGTCCATCTGCCGCCACGGCACCATCTACGCGGGCGGCAACCAGATCCTGAACAACCACGTCCACGACGTGATGAACGTCCTGCACGACGGCGGCCCGATCTACACCAACGGCGGCCAGGGCAACGGCGGCGGCACCGTCACCTCCGTGGTCTCCGGCAACCTGCTTGAGGTGACCAACCACACCAACCAGGTGATCTACCACGACGAGGGCAGCTCCTACTGGGACACCCACGACAACGTCGTTCGCCTCGGACCGGGCAACTGGGTCGGGATGTGGACACCGACCATCCACGACAACTACATCCACGACAACTACGCGGACCGCTCCAACTGGGCAAGCAAAGCGACCAACACCACCGTGGTGCAGTCGACGATCGTCTCCGGCGGCGCGTGGCCCGCCGCGGCCCAGGCGATCATCGCGGCGGCCGGCCCCACGGCCGCGTACCGGCCGATGACCGGCCTGATCGACGACGACGACACAGCGATCGCCTACACCGGCACCTGGAGCGCCAACGGCTACCGTGGCCTGGGCGACCTCCACGACAACGTGCACGCCGCCTCCGTCGACGGCGCCACCGCCACGCTGACCTTCACCGGCACCGGTGTTTCGGTGATCGGCGAGAAGTACAGCGACCAGGGCCAGATCGAAGTCCTCATCGACGGCGCCTCCCAGGGCCGGTTCGACACCACCTCCACCACCCGCCAGGTGCGACAAGCCGTCTACAGCACCAGCGGCCTGACCCCCGGCAGCCACACCATCCAGGTCATCAAGCGCAGCGGCACCTGGGCCACTGTGGACGGTTTCGAGGTGACCGGCACCCACAACGACACCAACGCCTCCATCGCATACAACGGAAGCTGGAGGCTGTTCGCCAACCGCAGCCTCGGTGACTACCAGGACGACGTCCACGCCAGCACCGTCAACGGCGACTCGGTCACCGTCGCCTTCCTCGGCACCGGGATCGACGTGATCACCGAGACCAACACCGACGAAGGTCTGATCGCGGTCTCCCTCGACGGAGCCTCACAGGGCGCCGTCAACGCCAACGCCACCAGCCGCCACGCCCAGCAGACGGTCTACACCGTCAGCGGTCTCACGGCCGGACGACACACCCTCACCCTCACCAAGAACAGCGGCGCCTACCTGGTGATCGACCGGTTCGACGTCAGGTGACCAACCGCGGCCCCGGCCGCACAGCAGCCCGGCCCGTGCCCCTCCCGGCACGGGCCGAGCTGACTCACCGGTGCGGTTCCCAGGAGAACCACCAGCCACGGCCCGGCCGGCGGCACCCGGCAAGATCGCCGTGGGCCCGCGGGGACGTCAGCGGGTCATCCAGTAGCGGCGCACCGGGCCGCGCGTAGCAGGTCGGATCTCCTCGACGACGCCGGCGAGGCGTTCGATCGTCGTCGCGGAGGCGAAGTTGCCGGTGGCGCAGACGACCAGCACTGTGGCCAGGCCAACCACGACACCCACGCAGTAGTCACTGGAAAGCCGGATGATCGGGAAACCATCAAGTCCGGTTTGGGAGGGGGTCGGGAAAAGGGCCAGCTCTGCTGGTACCTCGCCCGACGGCCTACCTTGCTCTGTCCCCACCCGAGGTCACGCAAGCCGCCGCGTGGCTGCTCAGCGACCGCTCGTCGTACCTGACCGGCGTGACGCTGCCGGTCGACGGCGGCGCGAACGTGTGATCCCGCTCAGAAACGGGCGTTGGTCAGCCCACGCGGGACAGGCGTGATCGCGGCCGGTGGCGGCAACGGCGGGGCCGGGTCGGCCTGGAACGACTGGATCAGGTAGGCGATCAGGCGGCGGGACCCTGCCAGCGCGGTCTCGGTGTCCTCGGTGGCGATGGCGCAGTTGGCCGGCAGCAGGAGCATGAGGTCGGACGGGTCGAAGTCCCGCCGCAACCGCCCGCACTCCTGGGCGCGCCGGGTCAGCTTGGCGAAGCCCCGCTCGACCTGGGCTCGGCGGGAGTCCATGTCGACCGCGTCGGGGAACTCGGTGAGGAAAGCGGCGGTGAATCCGCGGTCGCCCCTTCTCGATGAACGTGGGGAATCCGCGCCACGGATCGGGATCGGCCAACGCCTCGTCGAGGACGTGGTCATCGGCCACTCCTTGCAAACGGAGTGAGAAGTCCGTATTCTCTAACCGGAGTAACGAGTCCGATTATAGCTCACTGGGTTCTGCGGCCACGGAATGGAGACCGGCATGTGGCAAGCGGTACTGCTCGCGTTCCTGGCCGGCTTGCTGGGGTGCAACGCGTATCCCCACTTCGCCAAGGGCATCACGGCGCAACGGTTCCCGACCGTGTTCGGCTCGTCCCCGGTGGTCAACGTGATCGCCGGCTGGTCGGGCTTGACGCTCGCCGCGCTGTGTCTGTGGGGTGCGCACCCGGTGCGGCATCCGGGCTGGGCGCTGCTCGGCCTGGCCGTCGGTGCGCTGCCCATGGGTTTGTTCCACGCCGCCGGCCATACGATCGGCGCCCGCGACTGAATCCACCGCTACCACAGATCACAACGGGGCTCTTCGACGAAACCATTGCCAGGTAAGCGATCCGCGGCGTGTCGCGACCGGGTATGGCGCGGCCACCGCATGATCATCAAGTGTTGGTAGAGGCGGGCCGGGTCGAGGAGAATCTGGGCACGCTGATCGGCCGGATCGGATCATACCTTTCCGGGTGGAACCGGTGCGGCAAGTCCGCAAGTACATCCGCGGCTTGGTGAGCGACCTGCCCCGCAAGAACTGCTGGACTCTGGCCGAGTACGCCGGGGACGCCACCCCGGACCGGATGCAGCGGCTGCTGGAACGCGCGTCGTGGAACACCTTCGCGGTGATGCGCGCGGTGCGGGACTTCGTCGTGGAGCTTGGCGGCCCACGGAATACGGAAAGCACCGACGCCCGGTGGTGTCGGCGCGCCCGGCCTGCCCGCGGCGTTGGCCGTGCGGCTCGCTGGCTGCCAGCCGGCCGGGAGCTCTGCTGCCGCGGTGTCCCTCCGGGGATGCAGCAAGAATCCGGCCGTGAACCGGGCGCCGACTGCCGAGGACGAGCGCAGAGCGGGCCGCGGCGATCGATCGAGGTGTACCACCCGTAGGGCGGTACACCTCGCGGCTCAGTCGGCGGGTTGGGGACTGGTGTTGCGTCGTTGAGCTTCGTGGAGCTGGTCTTCGAGGGAGATGATGCGGCACGCGGCGTCGATGGCCGTGCCCTCGTCGACCAGTTGCCGTACTCGCGCGGCGATGCGCAGCTGGTGGCGGGAGTAGCGGCGGTGCCCGCCCGCGGAGCGCTGGGGCTCGATCAGGCCGGCTTCATCGAGGCTGCGCAGGAAGTTCTGGGTGGTTCCGAGCATTTCGGCGGCCCGGCCCATGGTGTAGCCGGGGTAATGCTCGTCGTCGAATCTGTCGGCCGCCCTGGGCGTGGCCGGGTCGTATTGGGCAGGGATCATGCGACCTCCACATCACAAGGGACCCCGGGTGCCATGCGCGGCACCCGGGGTCCCAGGGGTTGGGTTTCACCATTGTCAACCGACGCGACCGCCGGCTTCCTGTACACGCGTCCGGCCCAGCGGGCAAGGACGCGGGGATCGCTTACTCGTAACCGAGAACCACCTGCCAATCCGATGGGACTGCGGTACCCGCGCGGCACTACTGCCCAGCCGCCGCGGGCGATCCAATGATGTGCCCTATCCCTTCTTTCCGGTGTTTTCCTCTTGCTGAGTACTGCTTCTGCGGTCATCACCGGCTGGAACCCTTCCACTGATCGGCCCCAGCACGCGTAACACCGCCGGCCCGCTTGCTCGGCCGTCTTCACTGCATACTGCGATCTATCCAACTGCAGGTACTGCTGATACTGCGGACAAACTGACTACTGCGTAATACCTTGCTCCGCGGGCAATCGAACTCCGCCCACGTCGTGCACTGCTTCACGTCACCGGGACCGTTACCTCTGACTTCATCTTCACAACCCGGCCCCGGGCACAGCTTCGGTCACCAGCCGGGACCTGTTCACTGATTGGCCCCGTGCTGCCTGACCCTTGTCTCACCTCGCGGGTAGTTACGTCCTCTCCCGCGCCTGCTTGACGTTGTCTCTCTCGGTACAAGGAGGACTCTACACACACTCAGCACCGAATGTCTAATCCAGCCGCCATAGATTTACTACGTGACCCGAACGGGTACCCGGCCCTCCGGGAGTCGCGGGTGAGGCGCTCGGGATGACGCCCGGCACGGACAGCGGAGGACAGTGCGATGAGTGACCAGGTCGCCGGGCAGGAGCCGTTCGAGCTCGCCGCGGTGCGCAACCGCGAGGACCACGCCGACGCTCTTACGCGGTTGATCGATCGGGGTCGCCGGGAACGCTGCATCGCGCTGTTGTCGGGCACCGAGGCCTACGCCGTGGCCGAATTGCTAGGCCAGCATGCCCAGCTCGACCCCACGGACAAGCTGCACCAGCTCGCCGCGACCATCGCCAGCCGGATCTACAGCCGCCTCGGCGCCTGACTCCAGGCCTCCACGCTCGCTGCGGCTCAGCCGCCGATCGGTTCGAAGTGTGCCCGGGGGCGCGTCCGGCCGGCGGGGACGACCTCTACAGCCGGCCCGGCGGACGCCAGGCCCGCGCACCGCCGAGGCCGCCGGGGTGGAAGTTTTGCCAGGCCACGCCCATCGAGTCGACGTCCGGTGGCCAGAAGGTCGCGGACTTGTCCCGCGCCGCGTGGGGCCGATGGTCGCGGCAAGCCCTCTCGAGCCTTCGCCAGACGGCAGCCACCGGTAGGCTGCGGGGGTGAGCGACTCGCACATCAGCCAGTTGCAGGTGAGCCAGTTACCCGGCGAGCGAGGCCTGCAGGTGATCGGCGCGGTCGACCTCAGCACCCGGGAGATCTGGCGCGACGCCCTGGAATCGGCGACCGCGGACGGTTCGCCGACCCGGCTGGACCTGTCCGAGCTGTCGTTCATCGACACCCGCGGCACATCCATGCTGCTCGCCGCCGCGCAACGCCAACCCGGCACGGCACCTCTCGCGATCATTCGCCCACCGACGGTCCTGCGCAGGGTCCTGGCGGTGCTGTGCCCGGACGAGCCGGCGCAGATCGTGATCGAAGAACAGGAGGCGTCGTGAGCACGCCCGTCGACACACCCGGCGCCGAGCCGTTCGTCCACCCCGCCCTGTTCTACCGGGATACCGACGAGTACCTCGCCGGCACCGTCCCGTTCATCCGGTCCGGACTCGCCGCGGGCGAACCGGTCGCCGTGGCCGTCCCGGGGCCCAATCTTGCGCTGCTGCGCGCCGAACTCGGTGCCGACGCCGACCGGGTCCGGCTCATGGACATGAACACCGCCGGCCGCAACCCCGGCCGGATCATCCCCGGTGTGCTGCGCGCCTTCGCCGACACCCACCCCGAGCAGCCCGTCCGCATCATCGGCGAACCGATCTGGCCAAGCCGCACCGACGACGAATACCCCGCCTGCGCCCAGCACGAAGCCCTGATCAACCTCGCCTTCACCGGCCGCGACGTCACCATCCTCTGCCCCTACGACACCCAGAACCTCACACCGGCAGTGCTGGCCGACGCCGAAGCCACCCACCCGCTGCTCATCGACGCCGCCGGTGAGCGAAGCAGCACCGCCTACAACCCCGAGCGGATCATCGACGGCTACAACCAGCCGCTACCCGAACCGGCCGACGCCACCGAGCTCACCGTCGATGCCACCAACCTCGCCCAGGCCCGGTTCCTCGCCCGCACCCACGCGCAGCAGGCGCGTTTGTCGCAGGACCAGGTCGCCGACGTGGAACTGGTCGTCACCGAACTGGTCACCAACAGCATCGACCACGGCGGCGGCACCGGCCGGCTCCGGATCTGGACCACCGACGGACACCTCGTCTGCGACGTCCACGACCAGGGCACCCTGACCGACCCACTGGCCGGCCGGCACCCCGCCAAGCCCGGCCAGCACCGGCAGCGAGGCCTGCTCCTGGTCAACCACATGTCCGACCTGGTCCGTCTCCACACCGGCCCCCGCAGCACCACCATCCGCGTCCACTTCCAGCTGTGACGCGGCCGGGTTCCTGTGGCGGTAGAGCCGTTTGGGCGAGCGGTCTGCGGGTATTCGCACCCGTGAGCGACGCCATGGGGACCATGACCGGTGCGTGGTGAGGACGTAGCCGGTGATGCCGCGCGCTGGGTCATGGATCTGCGCGGCACCGGTCCCTTCGCGCTGGCCGGGGCGCGCCGCTGGGCCCCCGGACAGTGCTCCCGTTGATCGAACGGGTTCCCGCACCCGGCAGCCGCCGCGAGCACTATCGCTTCCCCGACGACGGCTGGGCCCGGCTGATGTCCACCCAGAACGCCGTCGTGCGCCGGCTGGCGGACATGCGCGACTTAGCAGCGCGCCGAGATCGTCGCTGTCAGCGAACATGTCCAGGGTGCCGGTGGCCTGCAGGAGATCATGCGCCGGGCCGCGGGCGTGCAGGACACGGTAAGAGGTGCCATTGTCGACCGCGGTGAGGTAGCCGGCGAGCAGGGCACGCACTCCAGCGAGGTCGAGGGTAGTGACATGACTGACGTCAACCACGAGCGTGCTGGGTAGCTCCGCGACGCGCTGGCCCGTTTGCGCGATCGATTCGACTGTCGAGATGGACGAGCCGCGGGCCGCCGGACGACACTGGCGCGATGCCGACCGTGTACAAGAGCCCACCTGGCCACCGCGCGGTCCGGCGTTGGTGTTCCGATGCGTTGGCGCAGGCGGACTTCCCACTGACCACCACGACCGTGGACACCAGCGCCGGCCGGGTGGCGCTCACCACGGCCGGAACCGGGAAGCCGAGAGTCATCCTGGTCCCCGGCACCGGCTTCAACGCCGCGGTGGCGCTGCCGTGGCTGCGGGCCCTGTCGGACCGCTGGGCGACCACAGTGGTCGATCTGCCGGGCCAGCCCGGGCTCAGCGATCCACGGCGGCCGCGCCGGAACCGACCGGCTTGGTACGGCCGGGCGCTGGACGAGATCCTGACGGCCATGGACGCCGACGACGTCGTCCTGGTGGGCAACTCACTGGGCGCCGCTGTGGCGCTGGCCGCAGGCTCGCCGCGGATCGCGGCGCGAGCGCTGATCTCACCGGCCGGCTTCATCCGCCTCAGCGTGGACCCGGAACTGGCGCTGGCTTCGGCCGTCTGGCTGGTGCGTCCCACCACGGAACACACCCGCCGCATGCTCCGGCTGTTCGTCGCCCCCGGCGAAGACCCACCCTCGGCCGAGGTGGACTGGATGACGCTCATGGCGTCCTGCTGCCGCACGACGCTTGCCCCGCCGCCGCTGCCGGCCGAGTTGCTGGCCCGTCGCGCCGAACAGCCGTGCGTCGTCGCGGTCGGGGAACACGACCGGTTCCTACCGCCCCGACGGCTGGTCCCGGCCGTGCGCCGGACCATGCACGCCGACGTCCGGGTCATCGCCGGTGCCGGCCACCTGACCACCCCGGCTCACCTCGACGAGGTGGTGGCTCTCGTGGCCGAGGTCGTCGATCCGCCTGACCGCGATTGACCGAAGGATGGGGCCGTCAGCGGGAGTCTGGTCTGGGGATGGGGATGCCGGCGGCGCGGAGCTCGGTCTCGAAAAGCGCGGCCAGCCGCGCCCCGGCCGGTGTCCGCTCTTCGCCGTGGCGGGCGATCAATGTGTACCGGGTCGCGGCCTCGGTGCGGCCTTGCAGGCCGGCTCGAACTCCGAGACCGGATCCAGGCCGTAATCTTCGCCTACGAAAGCCGCCTCATCCACCCGGTGTGAAGTCCGTGGGTCTACGCGATCACCGTTGAGCGGTCAGGAAAGCTCCACACGCGGTAGGCATTCTTGTCCAGTCCGCTCAAGCCAATGGCGGCAAAGAAGCCACCCCGCAAACGCCGTTGGTCTTCTTCCGGCCGTCGGCGAGGGACCGTCGGTCAGGTCGCCGCGGGGTGGCTCCACAGCTCGGCCGCGCTCCCCCGGGCCACGTGCTCGCCATACACCCGCACCTTGCTCGCAATCACCTCGAGGCACTCGTTCAGCTCCGCGATCCGCGCGACGACCTGTTCCTGGTGCTCCCGCAGCAGCTCCAGGCGCTCGGCTTCGGTCTCCGGACCTCGGCGCACCAGGTCCGCGAACTTCCGGATCGTAGCCAGCGGCATGCCCGAAGCGCGGAACTTCGTACAGTAGTGCAGCCATTCGACGTCCCACTCGGTGTACACGCGGCGGCCTCCGGCGTCGCGGCGGACCGGCCCCGGCATCAGACCTTCTCGCTCGTACAGCCGCAGCGCGTGCACGCTCATCCCGGTGCGCTCGGCCACCTGCCCGATTCCCAGCTCCACGACAGTGATGGTAGATCAGTTGACCTAGACCCCGGTCTAGGTCCTAGCTTCGCCGTCATGACCACGCACCAGCACAAGATCGGCTCCGGCTTCGGCCACCGCACCACGGCTGCGGAAGTCCTGCACGGCACCGACCTCACCGGCAGGCTCGCCCTCGTCACCGGCGGTTACTCCGGACTGGGCGCCGAAACCACCCGCGCGCTCGCCGCCGCCGGGGCGGACGTGATCGTCCCGGCCCGGCGCCCCGGCGAAGCCCGCGCCGCGCTCTTGGACACGGCCGAAGTCGCCGAACTCGACCTCGGCGACCTGGGCAGCGTCCGCCGGTTCGCCGAGCGGTTCCTCGCCTCGGGACGCGGGCTCGACATCCTCATCGGCAACGCCGGCATCATGGCCTACCCCGAAACACGCGTCGGCCCGGGCTGGGAAGCCCACTTCGCGGTCAACCACCTGGGCCACCACGCCCTGGTCAACCTGCTCTGGCCGGCACTGCGGCCGGGTGGGCGGGTGGTGACCGTGTCCTCGGCGGGTCACCAGTTGTCGGGAATCCGCTGGGACGACGTCCACTTCGAGCGGGGTTACGACCGTTGGCTCGCCTACGCCCAGGCGAAGACGGCCAACGCCCTGTTCGCTGTCCACCTCGACGCGCTCGGCCGGGATTCCGGCGTCCGCGCGTTCTCCGTGCATCCCGGCGCGATCTTCACTCCTCTGCTGCGGCACCTCACGCGTGCCGAAATGGTCGAACGCGGCTGGGTCGACGAGGACGGCCACCTCGCCGATCCCGCGTTCAAAACTCCTGAACAGGGCGCGGCGACGCAGGTCTGGGCCGCGACCTCCCCGCAGCTGGCCGGGCTGGGCGGGGTGTACTGCGAGGACTGCGACGTCGCCGAGCCGACCGAGAGCTCCGCCATGGTCGACGGCGTCCGCGAGCACGCCGTCGACCCCGGCGAAGCCGCCCGGCTTTGGGCGCTTTCTGCGCGGCTGACCGGTGCTGATGCTTTCCGCGCGTGACCGAGGCCGGATCTCGCAACCATCCGGGTTCTCATCCGTGCTTAGACCACATCTCATTTGGGGTTGTTGTGGGTCAAAAGATCCAGCTTGACGGCTCGGCGGTAGCAGATCACCGCGCAGGCCAGCCGAGCGAAGCCCAGGAAATGGGCAGCCTTGCGCTCGTGGCGGCGCGCCAGCCGACGGAACCGGGAACCCCACTCCAGGGTCCGTTCGATGACGTACCGATGACGTCCCAGCCGCTTGGCCGACTCGATACCCCGGCGAGCGATCCGGGCAACGATGCCTCGCCGACGCAGCGCCTTCCGGCAGGCCGGGTAGTCGTAGCCCTTGTCCGCGTGCAGCTTGCGCGGCCGGCGCCGAGGCCGTCCGACCGGCCCGGCGACCGGTGCGACCTCATCGACCACCGCCTCGAACGTCAGGTGGTCGTTGCGGTTGGCCGCGGAGATGACCACGGCCAGCGGGATGCCCGTCGATCGTGACCCACCCGTCCTGCGTACAGCGCATCGGCGAGCACCTGGTCGAGCGGCTCCGCACCAGCCACCTCACCACCACCTGATCCCGGGCCCGTCCCGGTCGTGCGGGACTACGCCGGGTTCTCCGCGACGGCGAGGTAATCCGTGTAGATCTGCGGCGAGCCCGAGAACGAAGCCAGCTGCTTCCACTCCTCGTACATCTGCTTGGTGTCGCGGTGGGCGGACGCGAACTCCGCAGCCTCGCCGGTGGCGATGTCGGGCTCGGGATAGAAGACGTCCAGCGCGTCCAGGCTCGCGATCTCCATCATCATCACGTACTGGTCGAGGCGGTTGCCCCGCTCGCCCTTGAGCACGTGGAACCGCCAATCCGGGTAGTCGTCGATCCGGTGGTGGTTCTCGGCGATGAAGCGGTCGAACACCTCCTCGGTCACACCGGCGCGCAAGGCCAGGTTGTGGATCCCGATGACCCGGGCGACGGGCTCCTCCCCCGGGCGGTCGCGGTAGCGGGGGCCGGGCGTGACCGTGCTCCGCGGATTGTCGGCCAGCAGCCGGTAGTCGGTGAACAACGTCGGCAGCTCACCGAACGTGCCCAGCCGCCGCCACCGCGCCAGCACCGCCTCCGCCTCGGGGTGCCGCGCCCAGAACAGCCGGGCCAGCTCGGTCTGCTCACCCCGGGCCGTGACGTAGCGGTCGCGCTGCTCGGCGCTCTCGATCTCGTACAACATCAGGTACTGCCCGGTCCGCTCTCCGCGCAACCCGCGCAGCAGAGTCCACCGCCACCCCGGGTACAAGGGCAGGTGAACGCCTTCACCACGCACGAAAGTCTCGAACTCCTCCGGCGTAACACCAGCCTCTGTGTCGATGGCGATGTACTGGAAGGTGAACACCGACGAGCGTCCCATTGCGCGTCCAATCCTCGGGCCGGGAACGGGGTCGCGCGTCCGACAGGCACGACTCCCCGCACGACATCCTGCCCGCTCCAGAGCAACGGGGCCCGCGAGCCCTCCCCGCTGGACGCGATCCGACGGGTCCCACCGTCTGTGACGATCAACCAGCGTCAGCGCTACCAGGAACAACGTGGTGCGGTTCCCCGTCGCCACCCAGTCGAACTCAATGCCACGCAGGGTGCCGAACAACGCGTCCCAGTCCACCTCGACCTGGCCGACCCCCGCGGAGGGGATCGCGGCCTTCAAGCAACGCCGTGACCCAGAATTCCGGACCTGACGCCTCACGCGTCGATGCATAGGGCGTTATACGGCCAGCTGGCTCTCCCGGCCCTGCATGCGCCAATCGGACGAACATGCACGCGACCGCCGTCATGCGGCCACGCTCTCCACATCCGCTTAGACCGCATCTCGTCTGGGTGTGTTGCGAGGTGGGCGATATTGTTGATCACTGATGAGCGATGTGGAGAAGTGGTGCCCGGAGCCGTTGTGGCTGCTGGCACAGCCGCTGTTGCCCGACGCACCGCAACGCCGCCAGGGCGGGGACCGGCGCACGTTGGACGATCGTGTCGTGCGGCGATCCTGTACGTGTTGCGGACCGGGTGTGCCTGGTCGGCGCTGCCGGCGTCGTTCGGGGTGAGTACTCCGACCGCGCATCGCCGGTTCACCGAGTGGGTCGAGGCGGAGGTGTTCGTCCGGCTGCACCAGGTGATGCTGGATCTGCTCGGCTCGGCCGGGGCGATCGACTGGTCACGCGCGTCGGTGGACGGCATGCAGGTCCGGGCGGTCAAAGGGGGGATCTGACCGGCCCGAGTCCGGTCCTGGTCCTCCAGCCACGACCCAGGTACTTGACCTGCCCGTAGGCCTCATCAGAGTTTTGCGACCGACCATGCACCGAGGCGTGCTCAGCGCTGATGCGACTTGGAGCCGTTCGCCACCAGATGATCTTGTAGGCGCGCGTGGCGAAATTGGTAGACCGCTCCGACTTGGCGAAGCACGCCGCGCTGGCGCGCATCATCCAGGAAGGCCATCGCCCGCCAGGGAAGCCGGCCGCTCAATCCGAGCCAGGCTCGCACCCAGAAGAGCTGCCCTGAAGCTCGCAGGCATCCGGCGAACATGACAGCCACGACGACATAGGTCACACCGGCAAGGGCATCGAAACCAAGTACGAATATCCAGCCGATGACAAATACGCTTGCAGTGAAAAGAGCGAGGACAAGAGTGGACGCACGGTCGGCGCGTAGGACCGAACGAGGGCTTGCCGAGTGGGACGTATCAACGGGGTTATCGAACAGGAGCTTCAGGAGCCCAATTGCCAACCCGCCGAAGAGCATGACGGGAAGCCATAACGACAGAAGGCCGTCGAAGAGCCTGCAGAGACACCATTGACCGGAGAACACATCCGGAAGATTGTCAACGACGATGCCCATGGCTGAGCAGATAGCGCCTAAGGCGAATCCTGTCTTGAGGCTTGGAGCAACATTGCTGGTTCGGATCTCAGTTACTGACGGGCGCGAAGGGCCTGCCGGTCCGATGGAGAGTGCCAAGCCGAGGACCGAGAGCCACTCCCACCACCACCCAGGCGAAGCGGCTACCGTCCAGAACGTCAGCCATATACTCGCCGGCAGGGGATACATTAGCCAGCGGCCAATGCGGGGAATGGCGAGGATGAGTTCCCACCAGGCCAGGTCCCGGTTGCCGCGTCGGTGAAGGTGCAGCGCGAGGAAGCACAACCATCTCTCGGCCTGCTCGGCAGTCCAGCAGTCGCTATCTCGATCGGGAGTGGGACGAGCGGCGTAGGCAGTGGGAATGAGGCGGTCGAGGAGGTGGTCCTCGATGTGGCTGCGGTCGGTAAATTCCGGCGCCAGCAGCACGGCGGGATCGGCGGCAGTCTGACTGTAGGCACTGTGGGCGAGGCTGGTCATCAGTGGGGTCGACAGGGCCTGGGCGTATGGCCCCTGGGGTTGTGTGCGCAGGTGCTGGAGCACCGGATCCCACTTGGCCCGCTGGCTGGCGGGGGTGGCCTGCAGCAGGTATGCCTCGATGTCGTCGAGATCCAAGGGGCACAGTTCAATGACCGCAGCGGCCGCAAGCGGCTGCGCGGTGGGGCCACCCGTATCCGAGGACCCGACGGCACCAGGGACGAAGAGGTGGTGGTACTCCTCGCTTCGACAGGTCATCACCAATGGGGCCGCTTCATCGGGCTGTCCGGAAAGGGCGCGGTTGAGAGCCTGCAGCGCTGCTGGGCGTAGGTGTTCGGCCATCTCGTCGAGGCCGTCAAGGACGGGCGTGATCCGCCCTGCCTGTACGAATTCCAACGCCAGGCTCCGCGTCCGCGACCTGACGGTGGGGGCAGGAGCCCGGAGCACCGGATAGGTGGTTTCCAGCTGGGTCGCCATCCACTCGTGAAGGTGCAGTTCGGCAGGGTTCCAGGATGCCAGCGACAACAGCACGGGGACCGGCGCGCCGGGCTGGCGGCGCCGCAGAAGTTCGCGGGTCAGTTGCAGGGCGAGCACGGTCTTGCCCGCCCCGGGTTGGCCCAGCACCACCAGCCGCTGTGTCGGCAGGCGCTGGAATGCGTCGGCGATCTCGCCCAGGCCCCCGGAGAGGTAGAACTCGCGGGCCAAGTCTTCGTCCTCGGCGTGGACCGGACCGTCAAGGATTGCGGTGAGTCGGTCCATCACGACAGGATCCGCCGGCGACCACCGCATCGACAGCGGCAGTGGATGCGTTAGGCCTCGGGTTTCGGCCTCGTCCCGCCACTGCGCCGCCACGGCCTCGGCAACCTGCTCCAGCAACTCGTCTCGCCGTCGAGTTGCCGCCGATGCGGTCTGCTTTCCGCTGCGACCGCCGCGGACGGTGACCAGTGCCACCGCGGCGAGCACGAAACTGCCGACGCTGGCCAGTTTGTCGGCCCTGTCCAGCCCGACGGCGACGCCAGCCAGCGTGACAGCCCCGCACACAGCAAGGCAGGCCACCCACGCCGGCGCCCAGCCCAGTCGCGACCTGTGCCCGCTCACGCCACCCATGATGGCCTAAATCTCGGAGCGGACGCCATGGTCGGTGGCGAGGGCTGGCGATCACTCATCGAAACGTCGTCGATCCGCGTGATCAGGAGCCGCGGCAATGAACGTGTCGGATGGTGCAGCGACCTGGCCTTCGCTGCTCGAGGTTCGGTCGGATGGCCGGCACGAAGGGGCGTTCGCCGCAATCCCATGCGACTGGCAGCTATCCTGCTTCGTTTCGCCAATTAGCGTGCTTCGTCATAGCGGGAAGCGTCCACAAGAGACGAACGAATATTGATGGATCGCTTGATATGGAGGCAGTGACGAAGCGTCCATAGTCGTGTAGCCCGAACCACCGGATGCGCACCGGCGGGCCAAGCCCCGGCCGGGGCATGACCATTCCCATTCCGCACCGATCCACACGGAGGACGTCATGCCCCACAAGAACACCACCACCGACCGTCCCCTGCACTCCGTCGCCCGCACGAACGACGCACCGACCACAGAAGAGAAGGTGCGCGCCGTGCTCGCCGCCAAACCCGGATCGACGACCACCGAACTGGCCCTCGCGGCCGGGGTGGGCCGCTCGACCGCCGCGAAGATCCTCGCCCGCTGGGACCGCGACGGCGCGGCCATGCGCGCCGCAGGTGACGGCCCCCGCAAGCCCGACACATGGACGCTCGTCCCGTCGGACACCGGTACCACCGCGCCCGAACCGCAGGACACACTGCCGGACGCGACCGCACATACCGACTCCGAGGACAAGGCCGCCCCGACGGCAGCAGTATCACCGCATGCACCAAGCGATCTTGCCGCTACACCGACACCACCGAGAGCCGATCATGGGATGGGCCCCGGCGGCCGCCGGTTCGGCCTGGGATGTGACCGCGTTTGATCCACCGTCCGGACCGGTTGCCGGCCGTCAGGGCGGTGAACCGGACCGTAGCGAGCGTGCGGCATCTGCGTCGCGTGCGCCCAGAAACGGTCGCCGTAGGACCAGTGCCACCAGCGGGCCGGGTAGTTGGCCAGGCCCACCGCACCCAGCGCCGACGTCAGCAGCCTCCACGTCTTGTCAGGCGGCAACGGAAGCGGGCCGGAGCAGCACGTCGGCAGCAGCACGGTGTTCCGCACCGCTCTGTCTTCGTCGGAGAGGGTGAGATCCACGGCGCCGCCTGTCAGGTGCGGGGCGACCTCAGGTGGCGTCGCGCACACACCGACCAGCCGGTCGAGGTCCTCGGTGGAGACATCGGGATGGCTCAGTTTCACCTCCTCCACCGCGCACGTCGCGTGCCTGCACGGGTTCGGCGGGCGGTACCCGTCGACGATGAGCAGGCGGACGTGGCGCGGCAGCAGGCTCTGGGCGGTCACCAGCCGGTCGACGAGGCCGTACCGGAGATACGTCGGGCCGGCGACACGCAGCGGCGCGGACGTCTGCACGTCGATCAGCGGCTCCTCGCTGTCCCGGATGGGAATCGCGGCGAGACGCGGGTCGGACAGCAGCCAATGCGGCGACGGACGTTCCATGACGAAACCGTCGTTCACACCTCTGCAGAATCACTGCAATGGGACTACAGCGGCCTTGAGCTCCCCGTACTCCCGCGACCCGTAGGTCCGGAACGTCTCGATCGCCTCGGTCAGAATCGCCCTCGCCGCCGTCTCGTCGCCTCGTGCACGCGCAAGCCAGGCGAGGTCGCGCTGCGTGCGGGCGCGGCACAACGCCGCGCCCTGCGCCCGGAACATGTCCAGCGCGCTGGACAGGCACTTCTCGGCCGCATCAAGCCGTCCGGCGGCCAGCTCCAGCTCGCCCATCGTGCGCAGGACCATTGCCTCTCCCCAGCCGTCCCGCTCGCTCCCGTGCGTGGCCAGCGCGGTCTCCAGCGGCTCCCGTGCCTCGTCGAGCCTGCCCATGCGGATGTACGTCTTCGCCAGTCCCCGCAGGCAGAAGGCGATCAAACTGGCATCCTCCAACTGCCGGAACATCGCCAGTGCGCCGATGAAGGCCTGTTCGGCGTCGGCGAGCCTGCCGCGGGCCCGGTAGGTCAGGCCGATCGTGCGCAGGGTCAGCGCCTCGCCGCGCTGACTGCCTGCCCTGCGGTAGGCGGCGAGCCCGTCGGCCAACGCCGTGTCGGCGGCCGCGAAGTCGCCGCGTTCCAGGTGGACCGAGCCGATCAGCCGCTCGCAGTGGCCGGTGGCGCGGTCGTCGTCCAGGCTCCGGCACACCGCGGCCGCCTGCGCCAGGAAGTGTTCCGCCTCGGGCAGGTAGCCCTGGTCCCGGCAGGCCAGCCCGAGCGCGGTCAGCGCGCTGGCCTCACCGCGCGGGTCGTGCAGGTCGCGGAACCGTTCAACGGCGTCGGCCAGGTGCCGGCGAGCGTCGGCGAACCGGTCCTGCTCGTACCGGAGCTGGCCGATCTCGGCCAGCAGGATCGCCTCGCCGTGCGTGTTGCCGGCGGCGCGGGCGGCGGCCAGCGCGGCGCCGTGCGCGCGGTCCCACAGGTCCAGCACGCTGTTGAGGGCATAGCTCGACGCGCACAGCACTGATGCAATGGCGACGGCCAGCTCGTCGAGGCCCATCTCGGCGGCCCGCTCCACGGCGAGCACCAGCGACGCCTTCTCGATGTCGAGCCAGCCGCGGGGATCGGTCAGCGCGGTACCGAGCACCTCGAGGTCGACCGGGCCGGCCTCGGTCGTCGTCAGGGGAATCGCCCCGGAGGTCACGTGGTCGACGACGTGGTCCCGCAACCGGTCGAGCACCGCGGTCCAGCCGCCGGCCACGCGGGCGGTCGACGCCACCAGGTCGGCTCGGGGCTCGTGCCGTTCGGCCTCCTCGCGGGCGTAGATGCGGACCAGGTCGTGCAGCCGGTAGCGAACCTGGCCGGTGTCGTCGACGAAGGTGTAGTCGACCAGGTGGGTGTCGACGAGGTGCTCGACAACCTGCTCGGCCGTGCCGATGTCGACGTCGAGCGCGTAGGCCACGACCCAGGACCGGAAGTCGGCCAGCCCCAGGTGTCCGAGCCGGCGGAGCGCGGTCCGGGCG
The DNA here is from genome assembly GCF_040682715.1 of Amycolatopsis sp. NPDC051128. Classification (NCBI taxonomy): domain Bacteria; kingdom Bacillati; phylum Actinomycetota; class Actinomycetes; order Pseudonocardiales; family Pseudonocardiaceae; genus Amycolatopsis; species Amycolatopsis sp. NPDC051128. Next base: position 31,634 of record NZ_JBFBBN010000013.1, read on the forward strand.
GCCGGTTCCAGGTTGCGGACGCTCAGCTCGATGCTCGCTCGGATCTGCTGGTCACCAGCGGACAGTTCGTTGAGGCGGCGCCGTTCATCGGTCAGCCTGGTCGCGAGCAGGCGTGCGGTCCACTGCCGGCGCGTGGCCAGCCGCGCGCCCGCGACCCGGACCGCGAGCGGCAGGTTGCCGCAGCAGGCCACGATGTCGGCGGCGGCGTCGGGTGCGGCCTCGATCCGGTCGGTGCCGGCGATGCGGGACAGCAGAGCGGTCGCCTCACCCGCGGAGAGCAGGCCCACCTCGACGAGGTGCGCGCCGGCGAGGCCGGCCAACCGGTTGCGCGAGGTCAGCAGGACCGAGCAGGTGCCGGCACCGGGAAGCAGAGGGCGCACCTGCTGCTCGTTCGCGGCGTCGTCGAGGACGATCAGCACGCGGCGGCCCGCCAGCGCGGTGCGGTAGGCGTCCATGCGCTCGTCGGGCTCGTCCGGGGTCGAGGTCTGATTCGGCTGCAGTGCCCGCAGGAAACGGCCGAGCACCTCGGTGGGCGAGGCCGGCGTGCCGGTGGTGCCACGCAGGTCGACGTGGAGCTGGCCGTCCGGGTAGGCCTCGGACACCTGGTGCGCCACGTGCACGGCCAGCGCCGACTTGCCGACCCCGCCCGGTCCGAGCAGGGCCGCGACCACCGGTCCGCTCCGCCCGCCGGTCAGCACGTCGACCAGCTCACACACCAGCTCGTCCCGGCCGGTGAAGTCGGCGGCGTCGGGCGGAAGTTGTTTCGGCACGGCCACTCGCGGTTCATCGCGGGTGGGCGATAGTGCGGGCCCGGGCCGCGCGGGCGGATCGGCGCGCGGCCCGAGCAATGCCGGATCCGACCGGAGGATGGCCTCGTGCAGCCGGGTCAGCTCGACCCCCGGCTCGATTCCCAGCTCGTCGACGAAGACCTCGCGGCCCTGCCGGAAGACGGCGAGGGCTTCGGCGGTCCGGTCCGCGCGATACAGGGCGAGCATGAGCTGGCCACGCAGCGACGCCCGGGTCGGGTGCTGCCCGACCAGGACGGTCAGCTCGCCGATCAGCTCGTCCGTGCGACCCAGCGCCAGGTCGGCGGCGATGCGGGCCTCGATGACCGCGAGCCGCTGCTCGTCGAGGCGGGCCGCCTCCCCCGCGAGGATGCGGCTGCGCACACCGCCGAGCGCCGGCCCGCGCCACAGCGCGTCCGCGGCCCGGAAGGTGTTCGACGCCTCGCGGTGCCGCCCGCCGGCCGCGGCTTCACGTCCCTCCGCGGTGAAGGCCTCGAACCGGTGCCGGTCGAGGCTGTCAGCTTCGAACCGCGCCAGGTAGCCCGGCGCCATCGTGCGGATGATCTCCGTGCCGTCGTCGCCGAGCGCCCGGCGCAGCGTGGACACATAGGTCTGGATCAGCGCCCGCGCGGTGGGCGGCGGCTCGTCGTCCCAGATGATGTCGACGAGGCGGTCCGCGGCGATGACCCGGCCCGGCTCGAGCAGCAGCGCGGCCAGCAACGTGCGGATCTTGGTGCCCCCCAAGGCCACGGTGCCGGTCTCGTCGGCGACCTCGACCGGTCCGAGCAGCCGGAACTCCATCCCCGCCCCTGATCGTCTCCCCCGAGATGTCACGGCGGACCCTACGCCCGGCGGCGACGCCAGAAAACCGCTGTACGGCGGTTGCAGGCGGATTTGCAGAGAACCTGCAGCGCGGGTCCCGACGCTGGGGCCATGACCAACAAGACGATCGCTCGGCTCACCGTCACCTTCGCCACCGCGGCACTGACCGCGGTCTCGATCGCCGTCCCGGGCACGGCGCACGCGTCGACCGTCAACGGCCCGATCTCCCGCACCGAGGTCCTCGATCGGGCGCAGCACTGGGTGGACCAGGGCTACACCTACACCCAGACCGGCACCCACGTCCCCGGACCGGACGGCGGGCAGACCTACCGCCGGGACTGCTCCGGGCTCGTCTCGATGGCCTGGCACCTCAACACGAGCCTGATCACCAACGAATTCCTCAGCAAGGCCCAGAACGGCAACACCATGCACGTCATCGCCCGGGACGACCTGCGCCCCGGCGACGCGATGGTCCGCGACAGCGACGGCAGCGGCCCTGACGGGCACATGGAGCTGTTCGCGTTCTGGAAGAACCAGGGCGACCACGGCCAGGGCGCCTACGTCTACTCGTTCAACTCCACCGGCCAGACCGTGCAGAACCCGTACAAGGTCAACAACTCCGGCAACCTCGGGTTCGACTCCTGGTCCGAGGTCACCTCCTACACGGCCATCCGCTACGACCGCATCGTCGAGCAGTCCTCCTCGGCCAACGGGGTCGCGGCAGGCGATGTGACCGGTGACGGCCGAGCCGATCTCGTCGCCCGCGGACCCGACGGGACGCTCTCGCTGTACGCCAACAACGGCAGCAACACCTCGCCGTACGACACCGGGAGCCTGATCGGCACCGGCTGGCAGAGCTTCAGCTGGTTCCTCGTCGGCGACGTCACGGGGGACGGCCGAGCCGACATCGTCGCCGCCAAACCCGACGGGACACTCTGGCTCTACACCAACGGCGGCAGCGACACCTCGCCGTACAGCACCGGGACGCTGATCGGCTCCGCGTGGCAGCAGTTCAGCCACGTCACCCTCGCCGACGTCACCGGCGACGGCCGGGCCGACCTGGTGGCGGCCAAGCCCGACGGCACGCTGTGGCTCTACACGAACAACGGCAGCAACACCTCGCCGTACGACACCGGGATCCAGATCGGCTCGGGCTGGCAGCCGTTCACCTGGATCCTCGGCGAGGACGTCACCGGCGACGGCCGAGCCGACATCGTCGGCGCCAAAACCGACGGATCCCTCTGGCTCTACACCAACGGCGGCAGCAACACCTCGCCCTACAGCACCGGAACCCAGATCGGCTCCGGCTGGGCCCAGTTCGACCGCATCCAGGCCGGCGACGTCACCGGCGACAACCGGGCCGACCTCACCGCCACCAAGGCCGACGGCACCCTGTGGCTCTACACCAACGGCGGCAGCGACACCGCGCCCTACAGCACCGGCAGCCTGATCGGCTCCGGCTGGCAGCCCTTCGCCTGACCCACTTCTCGCAACGGGAGCTCACCATGCGCAAATACCTCCTGGCGGTGCTGGCCGGGGCAGTCCTCCTCGGAGGAACGTCGCCCGCGATCGCCGGACCAGCGCCGGACACCGACGTGCCGAACGGATCCGCCAAGGCCGCCCGTGAACCGAACTCGCCCACCGCACTGGCCGCGGGCCTGCCGCCCGGCTACTCCGTCAACGGCATCGACGTCTCCAGCCACGACCACTCCGGTGGCAAGACGGTCAACTGGGCGAACCAGAAGGCGGCCGGCGACGAGTTCGCGTTCGTCAAGGCGACCGAAGGCACCAGCTACACCAACCCCTATTTCGACCAGGACTACCACGGCGCCAAGAACGCCGGGCTCTACACCGGCGCATACGCGTTCGGCCGTCCGGACCTGGGCAATCCGGCGGGCCAGGCGAACTACTTCGTCGACCACCTGCAGTGGGCGACGGACGGCCGGACGCTGCCGCCCTTCCTCGACATGGAATGGCCGTACGGCTCGCTGAACCTGCCCGACTGCTACGGGCTCGGCCAGGGCGACATGCGGGCGTGGATCAGCTCGTTCCTCGACCAGGTCAAGGCACGCATCGGCCGCACACCGATGATCTACACCAACGTCAACTGGTGGAACCCGTGCACCGGCAACAGCACCGCTTTCTCCGGGTACCCGCTCGACATCGCCAGCTGCAACTCGTCGCCACCGTCGGTGCCGGGCTGGGGGACACAGTGGACGTTCTGGCAGTACGACATCGACGCGTGCGGCCGCGGCGCAGCCCACGACTCCAACGTCTTCAACGGCTCGCTGGCCCAGCTCGCCGCGCTCGCGGGCGGATCGGGCGGCGCGAACGGAGTCGCCGCCGGCGACGTCACCGGAGACGGCCGGGCCGACCTCGTCGCCCGCAAGCCCGACGGGACGCTCTCGCTGTACACCAACAACGGCAGCAACACCTCGCCGTACGACACCGGCAGCCTGATCGGCACCGGCTGGCAGAGCTTCAGCTGGTTCCTCCCCGGCGACGTCACCGGCGACGGTCGAGCCGACATCGTAGCGGCCAAACCCGACGGGACACTCTGGCTGTACACCAACGGCGGCAGCGACACCTCGCCGTACAGCAGCGGGACGCTGATCGGCTCCGCGTGGCAGCAGTTCAGCCACGTCACCCTCGCCGACGTCACCGGCGACGGCCGGGCCGACCTGGTGGCGACGAAGCCCGACGGCACGCTGTGGCTCTACGCCAACGGCGGCAGCAACACCTCGCCCTACAGCACCGGAACCCAGATCGGTGTCGCCTGGCAACAGTTCAGCTGGGTCCTCGGCGGCGACGTCACCGGCGACAACCGGGCCGACCTCATCGCCACCAAGGCCGACGGAAGTCTGTGGCTCTACACCAACGGCGGCAGCAACACCTCGCCCTACAGCACCGGAACCCAGATCGGCACGGGCTGGGCTCAGTTCGACCGCATCCAGCTCAGCGACGTCACCGGCGACAACCGGGCCGACCTCATCGCCACCAAGGCCGACGGAAGTCTGTGGCTCTACACCAACGGCGGCAGCGACACCGCGCCGTACAGCACCGGCAGCCTGATCGGCTCCGGCTGGCAGCCCTTCGCCTGACCCTGACCCACCTACGCTGCCGCCCCCGGCCGTCGCCGGGGGCGGCAGTTCCTCGGTGGAGGCATGCGACGCAGCGCATCCAACTGCACAGGACCGCGCTCAACGACAGCCAACTGCGCCACGCGACCAGCAGATTCTCCATAACCGCAGGTCAGAGCCACGATCGGCCCATACTGGCAGTGAGAGGGTCACCAGCGCTGTTCTCCCTGGTCAAGGACGTCCCCGTCAGTCGGCTGACCCGAGCTGATCAGTGATCATCGGCAGATCCGAACGACATACTTTGTGGCACGGTGCCCCACCTCGAGCAGTACAGCGAGAAGCATCCGCTGACATCAGCTCAGCAACAGAGGACCTTCGGAAGTCATCGATAGCTCGCCGATGCCGGTAACCCACACGGAAGCCACCTCCGCCGGCGATAGGACGCACAGCAGACCCGCCGTCAGGCGTGCCCAACCGATGAGCCAGCGATCGACGCGGGGCCGACCGCCAGCTCCTGGAAGAACCCGACCATAGCCCTACGCCTGCTTCGTGGGTCGGTTGGTCGAGGCGCGCAACGTGTTCGTGTCGCTGGCGACCTTCGGCGCGTCCAGGAACCTGTCCACGCCTGGCGCACTGTCGGGCCGCTGGCTCCCTCTGGTCGCCCGCCGTTGTCGATCACTTCAGCGGGCAAGCGATCCTGCGGCCCCAACCCGGCAACGGCCTGCTCGCCGAGATCCTCGCCCGCCTCCGCGTACTGCCCACCTGGCCCTGACCACCCGGCCCACTGGCCCCGACCCGAGGAACCCGAAAACGCGAACCCGGCGCGACAACCGGGCCGGCAGCACGCCCACCACCCGGACAACCCACACGAAGATCAACAACAAGCCGAAGATCGACAAGCCAAACTACTCGCAGATTCGGGTCAGACGGTCTCCACCAGTGCGGCGAGGCGGTTGCCGAGTTGTCGTCCGGTGCCGATCGCCACGGCCCACGCGTCGCGCGTGGTCCAGTTCTTGGCACGCGTTCGCTCCAGCACGAAGTCTGTCGATCGGACCCGTCGCTGATCGATCGCGATGCGGCCGACGACCTTCCCGTTGACGTCGAAGAGGAAATGCTCAACGCTGACGCCCGCGAGCGTCTCCTCCGTGATGGATGCCCGGAAACGCGCGAGAAAGGTCCCGGCGAGGTGAAGGGACCCCACCAACACGGCGGGTTTGACCTGCTGGTGAATGCGGCCGAAGTCCACGACCGCGTCCGGCGTGAGGTGCCATCGCGGCTTCTTTCCATCAGAACGAATCGGCAGCCGCCGCACCAGATCCTCGGTGTAGCTCCACCCGCGGACACCGAGTTCGAGGTCGATGCCCGTGCCCGGGTCGATCGGTACATCTCCGAGTAGCTCGACATCCTGTACACACACGGTGAATCGGTCGTTGGGTGAGGGGCGGCCTGTGCTCGCGCGCCAACCCGTCGCGCACTGTCGCCGGAACATGCGGCCGTACTGGCGTACGAGGTGGATCTCGAGGGCCGATGCGTGCGGGTCCCATGCGCCGTCCCGCAGATAGTACGCGGGGCCGGGGATTTCCGGGCGCGGCGCCCCGCGGTTCGGGACAAGCCGGGCCGCCGCGCCGCCTGCCTTGCGCAGACTGGACGGGTCGAGACGAGCCAGAATTCCCGGCAGTGCCGTTCCGGGGTCGTTCACATACCGGTGCACGCTCTCCAACGCGGCATCCATCGCGGCGACGACGGCGAGGGTGGAGGCGGAGTCGTACAAGGGGTCGGCCGTCTCCGAGTCCACGGCGAGAAAGGTGTGCGGACCGCCCACGAAGTAGACCGCGTGCCCGCGTGCGCCGTTGTCGACCACAAGGTCGTAGACCGCCTCACCTTCGGGTGTCTCATCGGGATGGTGTGACGTGACTTCCCGCACGACCGTCGTTTCCTGCCCTTCGGGGCCGATGGCTTCGAGCGTCACCCCGGCGACCAGCGCCCCCACACCGTCGGCGATCATCGTCGGTACCGCGTCGATCAGGTTCCACGGGTCGACCGCCCTGCGCCGCGGCCCCGGACCGTCGGCCGCGCGAAAGGGATGGCCCGACGTGACGAAAGCCTGCAGGCCGTTCACGGAATACAGTGTTCGGCCGAGTCGGCCCGGTTTTTCGACCAGTGCGATCGTTCCCACTCCTCCATTGGACATTACTTTGTCACCGATCTCGATGTCCTCGATGGCCTTCACCGATCCGTCTGCCATCAGAACGCCGGTGCCCGCACCGAGACAGCTGGTGTCCGGCGGTTGATACGTGTTGAGCGGGCCCCAGAAGCACAGGCTTTGGGAATAGCCGTTCGTCGCCGAGACATTCGTGTTAACCGGCGGTGGCGGCGGATCGCCATCGAACGATGTCGTCTCTGATTCGGGCATTCCCGCAGTGAGCAGGCCCGACGTCGATCCGGCCACATCTGGTCCGGCGAGTGGGACGTACCACGTGGTGTATCCGCCGTTCCACCAGGCCTGCGGACCTACCTCACCAGGTACGGTGAGCCCGGCGCTTTGCAATGCTTGGATTTCGGCGTCCACATTGGAACTTCCCAGCGCTTTCAGGGTGACCCATAGGTTGTAGAGAAACCAGACGGCGGCGTTCGTGCTGTCACCTCCCATCGCGATGGCGGCATTGACGTTCGCGGTGAACTGTCCCTCGCTCAGCGCATCGCCGAGTTCGGTGCAGGCCTGGGCGAGTTGGCCGGCCGAGGTTAGTGCGCGCAGCGCGGACACTGTCGGGTCGTAGGCGTTCTGCAACGTGGCCAGATAGCTCGCGGTGAGAGCGGGCAGGAACATGGCGTTCATGTTCGCCAAGTCCATCGTCAGCTTGCCCGAGTCCACGGACAGCGAAGCCGCCTGTCGCGCCGCGTCGGTGAGTACGGCCAGGACGTACGCCTGCCACCAGCCTGCGTTGAGTTGCGCGTTCTGCGCCTGCGCCCCGGACGCCACCGCCTCCGACGCGGTCGTGGGGGCCCGGTTGTGAAAGAACGCATCGGCGTAACCGGAAAACGGGCCGTCATAGGCGTACCACGAGTAGTAGCCGAAGCCACTGTCGCTCGGCTGTGCCGAGATCGCGTTATTGGCCATATTGACTTCGAGCAGTGTGCCCAGGACACCACGGTGGGTCGACTCGAGGTCCGGGTCTCCGTAGTACGGCAGCCCGTCGAGCAGCGCCTGAAGGTACGGCAGCATGTTCTCGGCGCTGTCGGCTTGCGCCGAGGCACCGATCACATCGTCGACGAACTGCTGCTGATACTGCTGATATGTGGTCATCGCGTCTCCACGCGCAGGTGCTCGGTAGGCACGGTGTTCACGCCGTTGCCGTCGGAGGAGGCGGCGGCGCCGCGACGGTGGTGGTGAAGGGCGCCGATGCGGTCCCGCAAGAGTTCGTCGCCGAGATGGTGTTGTTGGTGCTGGAGGCCGGACTCGCCATCTGGCCGTTGGGGGTGAACGCCCCGGTCTGCGTGCTGAAGCCGAGGAAGGCGGGCAACGGGTCACCTTCGCAGGCATAGGTCGCCTGCGTACTGGGAACAACGCCGAACGTCGGACCGAAGGTCTGCAGGGTGGACGGTGTGCTGTCCAGGATGAAGCTCAGATCCACCATGGTCATGAAGTTCGGTGCCATGCCCATCATGACGAGCGTGAAGGCTGTTCCCGCCTGATCCGATACGATGACTCCCGACTCTGTGGCCACCAGCGATCCCGAGGCCTGGGCGGGAGAGTAGTTCCCGTTCTTGTCGGGCGGTATTGGCCTGAAAGCCAGGGTGAGGGCAACCATGTGTTTTCCATCGCTGGTCAGCGTGGCGTTACCTTCCGGTACACTGAGCCAGGTCTGGGTGATGACGGTCGGCGTGGTCGGCGAGGACGCCGGGGAACTCTGCGGCGGCGGCATCGGAGGCTGAAACGAGACCGTGTTGTCGCTCATCATGCTCAGGTACAGCGCGACCGGTGGTTTCGTGTCGTCCGGCTGTGCCACCGTGAAAATGGTGCTCATGCCGAGGCCATCCGTCGACGCCTGCCACACGCAGTTCGGCAGGTGGGTCATCTCGCCGTACTGAATCGAGCCGTCCGGGTTCACGAGGAGGGTACCGATCTCGTCGACGGACAGCGAGAACCCGACCATCAGCAGATTCGACTCGTCGGGATTGATGAACGGCGTGGCGTAGTCCAAACTGCTGGCCTTGCCGCTGACCGTGAATCCAGCCGGTTTCGCGTACTCTGTGACGAACTGTTCAACCGGGTCCGCCGGCTTCTTGAAAATCTCATACAGCATCAGGCCCAAGCCGGCCAGTGCCACGAGGATCGAGAGCGGGCCGGCAAAGGCGAAGATGGATGCCATGACGCCCTCGGCCGCGATCACTCCGCCCTCGACCAGCCAGCTGCCGAGGGTGGCGAACAGCATCAGTGACCCTCCAACGATGTTCAGGATGTCGGAGGCGAGGGCAACACCGGATTCTCCCTCAATTATGGTATAAATACTGAAGCCGATCCCGGCCAGGATGAAAAGCGGGCCGATGCGGGTCGCGATGAACTCGTCGAGGTTTTTCCCGAGTATCCTGGCCGCCCAGGATGCATCCTCGGCTGCCGCTGTCGTGTCGGTGACGAGGACCGCGGTGAGGCCGCCCTCATCGCCGACCGCGAACTTGCCGACAGTTCCTTGGGTGTCACCCAGCCAGCGAGCCGTGGAATTCCCGATCCTGACCAGGCCCTGATCAAGTTGATCGGCCTCGCCGGAGGCGATGATCTTGCTGACCGCCGCGGCCCGCTGGGCGGCCGTCATCCCGTCCACATTGAAGATCGCGTAGATCCGGACGCCTCGTTTGACGACCGCTGACACGATCTGCAAGCCGAGCTGCACCGTGTCGAGGACCAGGTTGGCGCGTTCGGCGGTGCTCAGTTGGTCCCAGCTCTTGAATTCGGTGAACAGATTGAACACGGCCAGTGTGGTGATCCCACCGATCAGCAGCGAGCCGAATAGGTTACCCACCGCCGAGAACTTCGGGTATTCTTTGGAGAACCAACTGACCCACTTACTCGCCACGTACGGCAAGGCAAGCGAGTCCTGGATCGCTGCGGAGATCGTCCGCAATGCCTCGATCGAGTCGTGCAGTAGCTGGTCCGCGTTCTGGTCCTGCAGGATGGTCGCGATCTGTGCGGCCGCTTCGGCGATCTGCTGGTCTTCGTTGTTGATGTTGTTCTGGACAAAGGTTTGCAGGTATTCCTTGATGATGTCGAAGCTTGTGGCGTCGCCGAGGAAACCGAACATGCTCGGCAGGATGTTGGTACACAGGAAGGTGTTGATCGTGCTCGTGTACCGCTGCGCAAAGAAGCCCGACGGATCCAGAGCGGTCAATACCGCCACGTTTTGCTGGAACAGTCGGGAGAGGGTGGTGCCGTCGCCCGACCCGGTGTTGATCGACATCTGCATGGCGATGTTCGCCAGGATCGACGGCGCCACGTTGTAGGTATAGAAAGCGAAAGCCCAGTAGACGTTGTTGGTAGTCGCGTACTGGCCCGCGTTCTGGACGTCGGCTATGAGATTTGCTTTGAGATCGGGGGGCGATGTGGGGTCGACGACGACATTGTCATTGATGTCGGCGATCGCGAGGGCGACCGTCTGCGTGATCACGTTCTGGTACTGCGCGGCGTTCGTGACTTGATCTGCCAGGTACTGCGCTGTCATCGGGCAGTGTTGCTGCCACTCGTATTCGAACAGTTCCTGTCCGTGCGTGTAGTAGACCTTCGACGTGGCCACCTGTGTCTTCAGCCAGGCCGCCGCTCGCGGACCGTTGAGGTACGCGCAGTTGGGATCCGATCCGGTCGACATTCCCTGGGTCATGACCGCTGTCGCCAGTGATCCGTACCACTCGGACGGATTGGGCACTCCCTGCACCGGGCTGTTGGCCACTGTGGCCAGTTCCCCGGTGAGGGTCGGCTGCGTCGTGCCGGGGAAGAGCAGACCCCACATGGCCGAGGGGATAAAACTGTTCATGATGTCGCTCAGATCCTGCGTCACGGCGGCCTGCACCATGTCACCCCAGGCGCCTTGCTGGTTCTGCCCGAACGGCGTCATCGCGAGGAGGCCGAAGATGTCGAGCGAGGAGTCCCCGAGGGCCTCGGTGAGTTCGAGGGATCTTTGGTGCATTTCGGGATGCAGGTCGCTGTGCCGGGAAATCGCGGACAACGCCGCCGTCGTGCTCAATCGGGTTATCCGCACGGCGGCATCGTCGATTGCCGCGCTCGATCCATCACGGTTGAACCGCATGCTTCCGCTCGCCGGCAGGCCGGTAAGCTGCTGGTAGGCCAGGTCGAGGTCGCTCCAGCGCAGGCGGTCGCCAATCAGACCGGCGCCTGCGACCGGCTTCCCGCCGATGATCAGCTTTCCGTCGAACACCGCGAAGGCCGCGGCTTGCGCGGACGTCCGGTAGTAACCGGTGGCGGCCGGATTCGCGCGCACCCCTCGCATGCCCACGAGGGTGCCGTTCGGTGCGACATTGTCGATTTCCAGGACGCCGTTGATAGTCGCCGCGGCCGAGTCCTCGACGGCTTGCAGCCAATAGGGATAGACGGTGTCCGGCCCGGTCGCGGGATTGGGGCCCGTGTCGTCCTGGGGCGGAATATACGACTTGAAACTGAGCTGCCAGACCAAGGTGCCGTTCTGCTGCCCGAGTTGCAGTGCGGCCTCGAAAGACCCCAACGTCGGGTCCCAGGGAATCGCCTGCGTCACATTGTCCTGGAAGTCAAACGTGAACGTGGGCGGTGCTATCGGGCCTTCAGGTGTCACCGTATAGGTCAACTGCAGCCGCTCGGCGACCCAGGAGGCGGAATTCCAGGCGGCGCAGCTGGGGTCCCAGATCAGGCCGACGACCGAGCCGCCCGACGTCTCATAGGAAGCCCCGCAGTTGAGGGCGACATCGCAGATGAACTGAGCCCGCGCGCCGGCGGTCACAGAACAGAGATCGTGCGCCGGACCGATGTTCCCGTGCCCACCCCTCCCGTCATGGCTGAACCGGAAGTGGCCGCCACCGAAGGCACCCCTCCAGGTCAGCGTCCGATCGTGCGCGTCATAACTCCACGCGTCACGCGGAATCGGCAACTGGTCCAGATAGAGCTGGTCGTTGCCTGAATGACGAGGATCGTGCAGCAGCACGATCCGCCGGGGAATCTCTCGCCGAGAGTTGCCGAACGTCGCCATGCGTTCAATGACCAGGTCGTGGTGCTCGGCCTGTTTGAAGCCATTCCGTCCGTTCTTCGGCCGGGTTGCTCGAGCGGTGGCTCTTTCCTGCCTCTGTGTCGTGGCAGCAGTCACGTCATACTCCTCGTGTCGTTGCGTGGCTGGCCAGCAGGTCTTCGATGTCGCCGTCCAGCCCGGTGCCCGTCCCGATGAGACCCGTCACCAGATCGGCGATGCCGATCAATGTGCCGGAATCGGACAACCCTTGGACCCGCCCCGCCGCGTCATCACCGAGCAGGGCTCGTCCCGACGGCGACTTCCACAGCGCCCGGCCCGGGGTACGCCGACCGGCGACAGTCCCGCTCACGTGTTCTCCCGACTCGCGCTCGGGCCTGCTCGGACACCAGCCCTGGACAGGCAGAAAGTAGCAGTCGGACTACTCAAGGTGGCCGACTTCTACCCGATCGTGGGTCCGTCAGGTCTCCCGAACCGACCATCCCCGGCACCACGCCGCCGGAGCCGTCATCAGCGGAAACACCGAAAAGCGACCCGACGCCCCCGCGGGCGCACCGCAGGTGGGGTGCCGCGCCCAGGCCCGGCGCCGAGATCGGCTACTCCCAAGCCGTCGCCGGCCTTCCCGCCAACGCGGTGCAGGGACTGGATGACGCGATCCGACAGGGCCGGGTTTCAAGCCGCTGAGGTCGCCCAGCGGGGTGCACTGGATATTCAGGCCTGCGGTGGGACATATCGACGATGGTCGCATACTCACCTCCTTCGACCCGAAGCGATGCAGGATCGTCAGTGGGTGACGCCAACCAGCTCATCTGGCGAATCGGCGACTTAATGGTCGCGACCAAGCTCGCGGTCGATCGGTAACCCGCAGGCTGGCGGGCAAACACGCCGGACAGGCGGCCCGCTCGCGACGCCACCTGCCCGCAGCTGTTGAGCGATGTTCGGACAGCGACGACATCAGCGGCCCACGGTTGGCCGATGTCGCGCCGAGAAAGTGCCTGCCGACACCGCCGAGATCCACCAGGCGCCGCCGACGCGCGCTTGCGTGAGCTCGGCGGGAAATAGCCTCAGCACAGTGGAATCAGCTTCCGTCCCCGGTGTCGCCGCACAATTCCATGCGGCGACACCGAGCTTCCCGAGTACAGCCCATCAAACCCGCTGGCTCCAGCATCGCCGGAGAACGGGTTCCGACCGGCGGAAGCCGTCTCACCGACCGCGAAGACCTGCAACAGTACGAGGCAATCGACGATCGCTGCCGTGTCTTCCGGCACCACCATCTCCGCCGCCTCGATCACCTCCGGCAGCAGCAGGCCACGCGGGCCGGCGAGGTCCGAAATTGCCTCGTAAGCTTGGCCTAGCGCTGAGTCGGCCAACAGGCCGGACTTCTCGACGAACTCCACCGCACCCGCCGATGTGGCAAGCCTGCTTTCGATCGCTTTGATCGCCCGGGTCTCGCTATTGCCCTTCCGGACGTCTCCGACCGCGGGCAGCTGCTCGCCCCGAGCACCGCCGACCTCCAGAAGGCCGCCGGCAAGCTCTACGACGTCCAGTTCTCCGAGACCGCCTTCCACCCCGTGGTCGACGGCACCCTGATCCCCGACCTGCCGATGAAGCGGATCGCCTCGCCGGACGGCCCTGCCAAGCCCGTCATCATCGGCACCACGCTGGACGAGGCACGTTACTGGCTGTACCACATGCCCGCGCTGAACTGGCTCCCCCGGTTCTTCTACCTGCCCTGGCTGCACGACGTGGCCGGCAACCGCGCCGACCGGATCGTCGAGGCCTACGACCGGGAGCGCCCCGAGCTGACCGGGCCGCAGGCCGGGCTGGCCCTCGTCGGCGACGTGGCCTTCCGGATGCCCGCCATCTGGATGGCCGAAGCACTCTCCGGCCGCGGCGTCCCCGTCCACATGTACCTGGCCACGATGACCTCCCCCGACCTGAACGGCACCCTGGGCGCGCCCCACACGATCGAGCTGCCCTTCGTGTTCGGCACCCTGACCGCCCCGGGGGCGCCCGCCTTCATCGGGACCGACCCCGCCAACGCCCGGCTGTCGGACACCATCCAGCAGCTGTGGACCTCCTTCGCCCGCACCGGTGTCCCCGCAGCCGCAGGCGTGACCTGGCCGGCCTACGACACCGGGCAGCGGCGCACCCTCACCCTCGACCGCACCACCGTCCAGGTCGTCAGCGACCCCTACCCGCAGACCGCAAAGCCTGGGGAAGCCTGCGGTTCGACGGCGCCGACCCCGGCCTGGACCGGCTCACCCCGCTGCAGCCACTCGCCCGGTTGGCCGCCTGCATCGTCACGGGCGTTTGCCGCGCATGACCGACGCGCCGAAGGGGCGGGCATCACAGTCCCAGGTAGACTCCGGTTCGGGTGGGGAGGCTCCACGGGAGGGGTCCCTGAACCGACCGAATGCGAGACCTGTCACCGTGAGTCACGATGCGTACCTCGTTGCCGCTTGAGCGGATCTTGCGGCCATGACCGCTTCCTTCGTCGAAAAAAGCGAATCGCGATGGAACCGGCTGGACTCGCGGCAGCGAGAACTGATCCTCGACGCCACCGCCGTCCTGCTCTGGGGCGGCCTGTCCATCGCGGTGTCCGCGGACGCCGAGGGCCTGTGGTGGGCGTCCGGCGCCGCGGTCCTGCTTGCGGCCAGGCGGTTCGCACCGTCGACCGTGCTGCTCGGAGTGATGTCGGTCGAGCTTTTCACGGCGGGCATTGTTCCCTTCGCGCTGTGGTGTGCGGCATACACGGTCGGCGCGCGCGGCCGGGCGCTCCGCGGCGCGCTGGGGGTCGCGGCGGCGTCCCTCGCGTACGTGGTCTTGTCCTGGGATCCGGGCGACGTAGTCGACGGCGTCTCGGATGCCGGGTTCCAGGTCCTGTTCCCCGCTTTGCTGGGGGTGTTCGTCCGCCGCCTCCGGCTGGTGGCCGCCATGCACCGCGACCGGGCGGATGCGTTGGCGCGCGAGCAGGAACTGGTCGCGGAGCGTGCCATCACGCAGGAGCGCGACCGGATGGCCCGCGAAATGCACGACGTCCTGGGGCACAAGCTGAGCCTCATCACGTTGCACGCCGGCCGGCTCGAACTCGGCGGCAAGGCGGATCCCCGGACCGCCGAACTGCTGGGCGCGACCAGCCGCGAGGCCGTGCAGGACCTCCGCCGGATCATCCGGGTGCTGGACGGCGATCCCGCCGGTGACGGTCCCCGTCCGAAGACGCTCCCCGAACTCGTCGAATGCTCACGGCTGACCGGCATGCGCATCGAGTCCCGGTTGGACGATGTGGCCTCCTTGCCGGCGGCCCTGTCCGATGCCGTGTCCCGCATCACGCAGGAGGCTCTGACCAATGTGCACAAGCACGCCGGGCCGGTCGACGTCGTCGTGGAGTGCCGGGTGACGCCGAGCGAGGTGCGGCTGCTGATCAGCAACCGCCTGCCCGCCCGGCCACCGAGGACCCACGGCACGGGAACCGGCCGTGGCCTGCGATCGCTCGCAGCCCTCGTCCGGATGCTGGGCGGCCGCCTGTCCCACGGGCCGACCAGCGACGGCGGCTTCGCCGTGCACGCCGTCTTGACGAAGGAGGACGCATGATCTCGGTCCTCATCGCGGACGACGAACCGCTGGTCAGGTCCGGTATCCGCGGCTTGCTGGAGACCGCGGAGGACTTTGTGGTCGTCGCGGAAGCAGGGAGCGGAACCGAAGCCGTGCTGCTGGCGGAGCGCCATCGGCCGGACGTCGTGCTGATGGACATCCACATGAGCGGCGGGGACGGGCTGACGGCGGCGGAGCTGGTGTGCCGGCACGTGCCGTCGACGGCGGTCGCCATGCTGACGACGTTCGGGCAGGACAAGTACGTTCACCGCGCTTTGCGTTCGGGAGCCGTGGGCTTCCTGCTCAAGGACATGCCACCACGGGCGCTTCTCGACGCGGTGAGGGCACTGGCGGCAGGGGACGCGTTCCTGGCGCCCCAGGTGACCCGCTCGGTACTGGCCACGTTCAACGATGGGGATCCGGGACGCGTCGAGCGGGCCCGTGCCCGGCTGGCCGTCCTGACCGATCGGGAACGCCGCGTCCTGACCATGCTGGCGAACGGCTTGTCCAACGCGGAAATCGCCCGTTCCTCCGACATGAGCGAGGGCTCGGTCAAGGCCCACGTCAGCCGGATGCTCGTCAAGCTGGACTGTGGCAACCGGGTGCAACTGGCCTTGATCGCTTACGACGCTCAAGAGTGCGGCAGCAGGTTGAGCAGCACCCCGGACAGCAGGACGACGTAAGCCAGCAGCGTGACGATGCCGGTCGAGGCCAGGGTGGCCTTGATGGGCTGGCGGACGCACTGGTAGGCGATCAGGCCGGGCACGATGAAGCCGAGTGTTCCGCGGGAGAACAGGAACGGGTGGTCCCGCAGCAGGAACAGGAAGATGGTCAGCTGCAGGAACACGCCGAGCAGCAGAACGGCGGCGAAGAGCCGCTTGCCGTAGAGGATGACGAATTTCTGCAGCAGCCGGGCGCCGAAGTAGGTGGCGATGGTGACCCCGGCGATGATCCACAGCCGGCGCGGATCGGTGATGAGGGCCAGGGCGAGCCAGCCCGGGGTGATCATCCCGCCTGGTGAGAGGTTGGACAGCAGGTAGCAGCCGAGCGAGAACACCAGCCCGATGGCGATGCCGAGCACGGCCACCTCGGCCGTCACGGTGGCGGTCAGCACGGCTGCCCCACCTTCTCCAAGTGGTGCAACAGGATTTCTCCTTGGCCGTGGATGTTGCCGATGGCCACGAGCGACGCCCCGTGGTCGATCTGGTCGACGATGGTCTGCAGGATCTGCTCGACCGGACGGTTCGCGCCGCCGAGGTCGAAGACCGGCCCGTCCCATCCGGACGGCACCTTGACCAGCGCCGACTTGGCGGGGTGCCCGATCACGAAGAGCTTGTCGGTGCACAGTTCCGGCACGATCTCGCCCATCTGGCCGTTGCGTTCGACGCGGTCAGGCCGGCAGTTGACGAGGGTGAACACGGGCGACTGGATCCGCCCGTGCTCGATGAGCTCCTGCACGTTCATCACGGTGGAGCGCGGATCGTTGGCGGCGAACACGTTGGCGAAGCGGAGCACCTTGCCGCCGAAGCGGTAGGACTCGACGGTGAGGACGCCGGGATCGGGTGGCGCCTGCCACATGCCCTTCAGCGCCATTTCCCTGGACACCCCGAGCAGTCGCGCGACTTCGAGCGAGATGGCGACGTTCTCCTTGAAACTGTGGTAGCCGAAGCCGGTCATTTCGGCGTCGGTGACGTCCTCGGCACTGACGGCGATCAACTGGCAGGACCGCTTGTCCGCTTCCTCCTGGAGGACGGGCAGCAGCTCGCGCTCGGCCGTGACGCAGATGCCGCCGACCGGCATGGATCGCGAGAGCGAGCGGGCGACGTCCTCCAGGGTGGGGCCCATTTCCTGGAGGTGGTCTTCGCGCACGTTGCTGAGGACGCCGATGGTGGATTGGATGAGCTTGGTCTGGTTGATCTCCTGCAGCGGCGGCATGACGGCCATGCATTCCATGACCAGGACGTCCGGCTTGGCGGCGGCGGCCTGGCGGACGATGCCGATCTGCTCGACGACGTTGGCGATGCCGAACTTCCGGTGCACCGGCTCCTCGGTCGCGTCCGGGTGGATGAACCGGGCCGCAGTGCCGGTGGTCTTGGCGACCACCGTCAGTTCTCCGGCGCGCAACGCTCCGGCACACAGCCGGGTGACCGAACTCTTGCCGCGGATGCCGTTGACCAGGATCCGGCTGGGGATGCGGTCGAGATTGCGCTGGTGCCGGCGCTGCTCGACGATCCCGGCGACGAGCAGCACCACGAGTGCGACACTGAAAACTGCGTAAAGGAACGTCATCGGTTCCTCCCGGCCAGATCGCGCCGGATCCGTTCCAGGTCGCGGGCGACGAGGCCGAGGTGGTCGTAGCGGCGGACGATCACCGGGTCGTCGGTGTCGCCGCGGGTGAGCCGTCCGGCCGCCCGCGCCAGCGCGGACAACGGGCCGACGATCACCACGTAGAGCCAGCCGAAGACCACGACGGTGAGCACCGCAATCAGGGCCCCGAGCAGGATCAGCTCGCGTTTCTCGTCGGAGTGGGCCAGGGTCATCGAAACTTCCGGCCGGTCGGTGACGACCGTGAGACCGGTTTGCCGGGTCGGCTGGGCGCTGGTGACCGGCGCCCAGCTGACCGCGTGGCGCTGGCCGTCGACGTCGCGCAGCGCGTGGCCGGGTCCGCCGGCCGCGTCCTTGGCGGCTTGCTCCAGGTCCGGGCGGGTCAGGGGTTCGAACGCGGTGAAGCCGATGGTCGCGCCGATGACCTTGCGGTCGGCGTTGAGCAGCCGGGTGTTGCCCGGTCCCGCCAAGGACAATGGCCTGATCAGCGCGTTCGGCTTGAACTCGGCGATCAGCCGGCCGGCCTTCTCGCCGGTGACCGGAGCGGAGACGAACACCCGCGGTGAGACGCCCTGCGGCGGCCCGACCGCGAGCGCCGGTTTGTCGGCAACCTTGATCGCCGCGACATCGACGTCTTCTCCGACCTTGGCGCGTACGTCGCCGTCGGGTCCGACGTACGCGATCCCTCGGTACCGATCACGCGTGGACATCAGCTGCGTCAGCAGCTTGGACGGGGTTTCGGCATCCTTGAGGATCCGGATCCCCGCGGCGACGGCGTTCAAATCGGACACACCGCTGTCCAGCGAGTGTTGCAGCTGGCGGGCGGCCAGTGCCGTTCGTGTCTGCTGTTCGGCCGCGACGCTTTCGGGAATCGGGTCGACCAGCCAGGAGGACGGCGCGGTCGCGACGGTGGCCGCGGCGCCGAGGAAGGCGGCGGCGCCGAGCGCCCAGGTCAGCAGGGCCAGCGGGAACCAGCGCTTGGGAGGGCTGTCCGCGCCCGGCTCGGCATTCTTTCTGGTCCTGATGCGATGGAGGCCGGTGCTTGTAGTCATTGTCCCTCAGTCGGTTTCCGGTGGGAGCTGGGTCGCCGAACGCTCGTGAACGCGGAAGCAATGCGTCCTGCCTCCCCGTGCTTCGGTGCCCGTGGCACGTCTTGCCGAGCTGCCTCGGCGACTCGCCTGAGGAGCCGGACTGGGCGCACCAGCGCGAAGTAGAGGACCGCGAAAACGACCACGGTCAGTGCGGCGAGCACGGCGCTGACCGTGATCGCGCGCCGTTGAGAAGCGTCGGTGGGCGCGGCTGTTTCGGTGGTCGGCTGGTTCGACACCACAGTCCAGCCGAGCATGTTCGACGGCGCCTTGCCGCTCAGGGATGCCCAGGCGATCACTTCGGATCGCTCGCCGGCGCGCTGGGCCCGGCTGCCCGACGTACTTTCGCCCATTTCCTTGTCCGGGTCGATGACTCCTTGCGGTGGGGTGCGACCAGCCGGGCCGACGATCACCGAGCCGGACTTGTCGAGCAGCCAAGCGCCGTCCGGCCCGGCCACGGCGAGCTGCTCGCTGAGCCGGTTCGGGTCGAGGTGCCCGACGAGCAGGTACTTCGCGTCGGCCGCCTTGCCGACGGGCGTGTACTGCACGATCTGCTGTGCGGTGCCGACCTGGGCCAGCCGCAGGCCGGCCGCGGTCGGTGCCGGCTCGCCGAGTACCGCGGGCTGGGCGGATTCGCCGACCTGGGCCACCACGACGTGACTGGCCCGGTCGACGACGTAGAGCGACTTCCACATCCGGCTCTTGAACGGGACCATCAGGGCCCGGTTCCGCTGGCTCAACGATTCGTCGACGACCGTGGCGATCTCCGCCAGGCTGCTCAGCCCGCCGTTGAGCGACCGGGTGATGGCCTGCTCGGCCGCCACCGTGCTTTCCCTTCTGCTGTCCAGCACGGACTGGGGTACCGGGGAGAAGTCCCGCGATCGGGACATGTAGATCCCGGCGGCGGTCGCGAGGATCAGGAACACCATCAGCCCGGCGATCCAGGGCGCCCGGATGCCAGGTACGCGTCGCGCGCTCATCGGCCGACCGCCTCCTGTGCGAGGGCGGACACGACGCGGTCGCTCAGTTCGGCCGTGAATCTCGCGTCCGCGGACACTTCGATGTGGGCGAAGTCGCCGCCGTGGGCGACGACCCACTGCGCCTGGACGTTGGTGGTCGCTTCCAGGCCTTCGCATCCGGTGACCCAGGACAGGCACACCGAGACCCCGGCGTCCTTGAGCCGCTGTGCCACCCGCTCCGCGTATGGGCTGTGGAGTTTCGGGCCCGCGGAGACGACGGCGTCGCTGTCCGGCGCCGTTTCGTTCCGGAAGCCGTGCAGCTGCATGACCGGTACCCTGCGCTGGGCCAAAAGTTCGTGCACCGTCTCGAATACGCTTTCGTTCGTGTGAGCCATGTCGGCCTGCTTGTCCGGCGCCGCCCGGCGGTGCGCGCCGGCGATCACGAGTACCGAGCCGGGCACCTTCCGGAACAGGTCGGCGCCGAGCCGCTCGCTGCCCTGGTCCGCTTTCGGGTGGGGGACTTCGATTCCCAAGTGGACGGTCCCGGCCGGGTCGATGAGGATCCGGCCCCAGCCGCGCGATCGGTCCGTGCTCTCGGCCACTTCGTAGAAGGTCCGCTTGGTCGCGGTGTCGACCCGCTTGGAGATCGTGTAGCCAACGGCAGCCAAGGCCGTCTTCGCCTCCAGCGGTTTTCCGTCCAGCACGCGTTCGACGCCCTCACCGATCGCTTTGCGCTCTGCGGGAGACGGCTGCGTGTAGCCGGATTCGGCCGACATCCGCTGCGCGAATTCCTGAATGTCGGCCGTCAGGTCGATATCGCTGCCGGCGAGGTCATCACGCTTGTCGGCGGCGCCGGGCACCAGGAGCAGGACGAGCGCCACGATGCCGGTCACCGCCACGACGCCGGTCGACACCCACAATGCCGTGCGGGAGTGCTTCATGAATTCGACATTCCATGATCACGTGGCCCGGCGCCGCTGAATGTAACTATCGTTCAGCCGGTACCCGACGACTGGCGGTCCGGGTTCAGCCACCGCGCCGAGGGGAACGCCGACCGGCTGGCTGGTTCCGGCCGACCGGCGGGGTCGTTCCGGAAACCTGCGGGGTCGTTCCGGAAACCTGCGGGATGGGCAACGGCTGCCGAAGCAGCGATATTTCCGGTATGGCACAGAGATCGTCACCACAGGACACCGCACTTCCGACGGAGGCAGTGCCCGCGGAGCCCTCGATGGGCCGGCTGGTCGGCGTCGACCTGGCCCGTGCGCTGGCCGTGTTCGGGATGTTCGTCATCCACATCGGACCGTCGGCGACGGCCGTGGACGGCATCGGCGGCTGGGTGCGCAGCCTGGCGGAAGGCCGCTCGTCGGCCCTGTTCGCCACCCTCGCCGGGTTCTCCCTGATCCTGATCGCCGGGCGCCGGGAGGCGAAGACCGGACTGGCCGGACGGCAGGCGAAGGCGCGGATCGCCATCCGCGCGGTGGTCCTGCTGGCGCTGGGCACCGTCATGGCGATGGTCTATGGCGGCGTGGTGATCCTCGCCTTCTACGGCGTCTACTTTCTGCTGGCCCTGCCGCTGGTGCGGCTGCAAGCCAGGACGCTCGCGATCGTCGCCGCCGCGCTGGCCCTGGTCATGCCGCAGCTGGCGTTCGGCATCCGCGCCCTGCTGACCGAGCCGGTCACCGCGGCCCTCAAGGCCTACGACCCGCTCGACCGGATCGGTGCCGTGAGCGTGCTCGATCTGTTCGTCACCGGCTTCTACCCGGTAATCACCTGGATGCCGTTCGTGATCGCCGGCATGGCGCTGGCCCGCCTCGACCTGACCGCCCGCACGATCCAGCGGCGGCTGGCCATGGTCGGTCCCGCCCTCATCGCACTCGGCTACGGCACGCCCTGGCTGGCGTCCCTGCTGTTCCCCGGCCTTTGGGCCGCCATGGAGGCGCCGGCCGGCAGGGACATGGGCCCGAAATTTGACCCGGCCGGTTCACCGTGGACGCTGCTGACCGCCGGGCCGCACACCGGAACGACGTTCGACATCGTCGGCAGCCTCGGTGTCGCCATCACCGTGATCCTAGCCGCGACGGTGGCGATGGACCGCCTGCCCCGGCTGCGCCGCCTGGCCGGGCCGATCATCGCGGTCGGCACCATGTCCCTGACCGCCTACGTCGGCCACTTCGTCGCATCGTCCTTCTTCGTGCCGGGCCAGGGTGCCGACGCGCCCGCGGAGGCCGCCAACCAGACTTCCTGGACGCCGGTGCTGCTGTTCATTCTCGGCGCGATCCTGTTCGCCACCATCTGGTCCCGGTTCTTCCGCCGCGGGCCTCTGGAACACCTGCTCAACGCCGCCACCAAACCGGTCAGGCACCTCCGGTGAGACTTCAGTGCTCCGCGGCGGGTCCGGCCTGCCGCGGAGCACCGAGGAGCCGGCCGAGATAGAGGTCCCGGGCCACCAGGCTGACCGCCAGGTGGTCTGCCAGCGGGTCGAAGAAGGCGCTGCGGTACTTGGCGTCGGTCACCGTCGACGCGGCGAAGTACAGACCGGAGAACGCCGCGATGAACAGGGAGACGTGCAGCAGCTCCTGCGGCACGGCCAGCTGAATACCGAACAACGTGCCGTTGGTGGGGTCTCGGCTGATCCAGGCTTTGATCACGGAGTGCTGGACCGCGATGATACCGAAGATCACGAAGAAGACGAACACGAGGGTGGCGAGCACGAGGGTCTGCAGCACCTGGGTCAGGACCAGGACGAGGATCATGTTCGCCCGCTCCAGCTTCTTGAGCGGAACCCGCTCGGCGCGGACGTCGTCCAGATAGGACGCCAGCGGCGTCTCCCGCAGCTTGTCCAGGCCGACCGGGGCGGTCCGCGACTGGGTCAGCGTCGTGACCTCGTCCTTGAACATCGCGAGCAGGAAGACCACGCCGACCGCGGCGAAGAGCCCGACGACCAGCCACAGCCGCGGCCGGGGCAGCGAGGCGCCGACCTGCCAGATCTCCGTGGTGAAGAACCCGAAGACGGTGAACAGCAGCAGGAGTGGCAGCGCCCGGCTGGTCAGCTCGCCCAGCATCCGGGTCTGTCGGAACGCCGCCCGCAGCGCCCAGCCGACGATCGAGCCGGCCCCGGCGAACGCGGCCGCGAACAGTCCCGCCAGGATCGCCAGGTGCGTCACGACGCCGAGCGGCACGGAGCCGCCCGCGACGGCCCGGTCGAGAGCAGGCACGCCGAGCACGAACACGGCCGCCAGGACCGCGGCGGGCACGGTTCCGCCGCGGTCGACCAGCTTGCGCCGCACCCACCGCGCGGTGAGCCAGGAGCCAAGGACGGGGAAGCCAACCAGACCGAGCACGAGGCCGCTGTAGCCCAGCGAGAAGAGGTCGTTCTCGATGAGCCGATCGAAGTCCGCGTCCGTTTCACCGTCCACCACGTTCAGCAGGGCGGTCATGACTTCCCAGACCGCGATGAACACGACCGCCGGGGCGGTGCGGACGAGCAGCCGGGTGGGGCGGCCGCGGACCACCGCGGGCAGGCCGCGCCGCCGGAACCACTGTTCGACGGCTTCGATCTCGCGTTCGCCTGTCATGGTTGCCTTTCCCGTCGCCGTCGGTCGCTGCCGCGATCACGCGGATGTTACTAATCCGACCAAAAGTAGGCCGACCCCCACTCGGCACGTAACCGTTGCTACGAAGCCATTCGGCCGTGGCTGTGGTCGGATCAGTAACGATCGGCACACTAGCGGCGCTGCTCCGCGCGGGGCAGGCGGAGCTCGAGCCGGAAGCCGCCGTCGACGGTCGGTGCGGCCTTGACGGTGCCGCCGAGCAACGTGGCGCGTTCGTGGAGCCCGAGGAGTCCGAGGTGGGCGCTGGGCAGGGCCAGGGTCGGGCGCGTGGGCCGGGTGTTGGTGACGGTGACCGCGAGGTCGTTGCCGTCGTCCGCGAACTCGACCGTGGCGGTGCTGCCGGGGGCGTGTTTGCGGACGTTGGTGAGGGCTTCCTGGATGGTCCGGTAGATGGTGCGCTGGACGGCGGTGTCGATGCCCTCCGGCGCGGCGCCGGTCACGCGGGTTTCGATGCCGCTGCCCGTGATCAGCCGGTCCAGATCGGACAGTGTCGGCTGCGGCGTCAGCCCGGCGGTCCGGCTGCCGGAGGCGCGGAGCAGGTTCACCATGTGCCGGAGTTCGTCGAGGGTGTCCACGGACAGTTTCCGGACGTTGTCGGCTGCGGCCTTCACGTCCGGGTCGGTGGTGGAGACACCGATGGCGCCGGCTTGGACGGCGATCAGGCTGACCTGGTGGGAGACGACGTCGTGCATCTCGCGCGCGAGCTGGTTGCGTTCCTTGGCCAACGTGGCCTGGGCGTCGAGCAGGCGTTCGTGTTCGCGGGCGGCCCGGATGTCCTCCAACCGCAGGGCCAGTTCCCGCTGGGCGTGGACGAGCCTGCCGAAGAAGATCGGTGCGGCCGCGGTCATGGTCGCGTAAATGAGCATGAGCACCGTGTCGGTGCGCGAGTAGTGGAACTGCAGGCCCGGGAAGACGTAGCCCACCGCGGCGACGAGCCCGCAGCCGGTGAGCAGCACCCGGTCCGAATACCGCACGGCGACCGCGTAGAGCGCGACGAGCGTCGCGATCACCGAGCCGACGAGGGCCAGCGCGGGAAGAGTGAGCATGAAGACGGGTACCGGCCACCGCCGCCGGAACAGCAGCGCGCCGATGGCCACGATCGCGACGCCGACGTCCCAAGGCTCGGTGGGCTGGTTGAACACCGCGTCGAGCCCGGCGACGGTGAGCAGGCCCGCCTCGGCCACCAGCGCTTGCGTCCGGTTCACGGGCCGGTGCCGTCGAGCAGGCCCGCACGTTGCGCGACGAGCGCGGCCTGCACCCGGCTGCCGACTTCGAGCTTGGTGAGGATCGCCGACACGTGGTCCTTGACGGTGCCGACGCTGACGTGGATCCGCTGCGCGATGTCCGTGTTGGACAGTCCGTCCGCGATCAGGACGAGGACCGCGCGCTCGCGTTCGGAGAGCTGGTCGACCTGCGTGGCCGCGGCGGAACCGGCACCGGAATCGAGGTAACCATCCACCACGGTCCGGGTGACCTTCGGTGACAGCACCACTCCCCCGGCGGCCAGCGTGCGAACCAGCTGGGCCAGCTGCTCGGGCGCGGTGTCCTTGAGGATGAACCCGGCCGCGCCCGAGCGCAGCGCGGTGGCGATGTACTCGTCGGAGTCGAACGTGGTCAGCATCGCCACAGCCGGCGGGTTCTGCAGCCCGCGCAACTGCCGCAGCACGGTCAGGCCGTCGACGTCCGGCATCCGGATGTCGAGCAGCACGACATCCGGACGCTGCAGAGCGATCTCCTTGACCGCCTGCCCGCCGCTCACGGTCGCCACGACCTCGATGTCCCCCGCTGCCTGCAGGATGAGCCGGAACCCCGACCGCACCAGCTCCTCGTCGTCGACGACGACCACTCGCACCATGCGCCCAGTCTCCCCGGGAGCGGCCCGGTCCCGCCAGCCGGGACCCGGCGACCGGTTGCCCGCCGACCGGCTGAAGATCGGCAGCCTGTCGACGGGTGGTTCGGGCCGGGTCACCGGTGTCCGCACCCCGGGTCTCGAGGCGACGATGGAGTCCGACGAAGGGAGTTCCCATGGAGAACCAGGACCGCGAGCTGATCCTCGGGCTGGCGAATCGCCTGCGGCAGGCGCAGCCGGTGCAGAAGGACCCGGAGGCCGCCCAGCTGATCACCCAGTACATCCAGTCGCAGCCGGACGCGCTCTACCTGCTCGTCCAAGCCGTCCTCGTCCAGGAGGACGCGTTGCGGACCGCACAGGCCCGGATCGCCGAGTTGCAAGCCGCCCCGCCGGCCACGGCACCGGCCTTCGGCGCCGCGCCGGCCCCGGCATTCGGGCCCGCGCCGAACCAGGCCTACGGAGCAGCGCCCGGCCCGGCCTACGCGCCGCAACCCGCGCAGGCCGGGGGCGGGTTCATGTCCCGCATGTTCGGCCAGAACCGGGACCAGGCCGCACCGGCGGGCGGGGCACCGGGCCGCTCCGGCGGCGGGTTCCTGAAGACCGCGGCGGTCACGGCGGCGGGTGTCGCCGGTGGAGCGTTGCTGTTCCAGGGCCTGAGCGGGGCGTTCGGTGGTCACGAGGCCTCGGCGGGCGAGCACCACGGCGACCCGGTCGGCTTCGACGAGCCGGGCGGCTGGGACGGCGGCGAGCAGTGGTGACCCCCGGCCCGCCGCCGTCCCGCTCACGACCGGGTGACCATCTTGGCGGCGAGGCGGAGGCCTTGCCGCAGGTTCACCTCGGGAAGGTAGGCGCGGCCGACAGCGTTCGCGATCCGGGGCAGTGCGGCGGCGTCCGGGTGCGCGGGCTGACAATCTGCCGCAGTGTAAGTGACCGGCGCCACACGGTGTCAAGGGTCCGATCGTCGGAAGGTCGGAAACCACCAGGCAGAACACGGAATTGACCGCGCCCGGATCGAGAGTTATGTTAGCGCTCACTTCGCGCCCGGCGGCCGGTTGCGGCTTCGGAAACTCCCCGCGCGTCGCCCTCTTCCTGCGCCGTCGGCGCCCATCTCCTGGAGAGCCGGTATGCCCGTTCGACTCTCGGCGACAACGCCGTCGCCGAAGTTCGCCCGGCGGCACCGCCCGCTGACCGCCATCGCCGCCACCCTCGCCGTCGCCGCGGCGACCCTGACCGCCTGGGCCACCTCCGGCCACGCGGCGACCCTGGACGAAGGGCTGGTCGTCCGCTACGACCTCACCGGCGGCTCCGGCACGACCGTCCCCGACGCGTCGGGGCACGGCCGCGACGCCACCGTCAGCGGCGACACCACCTGGCAGGGCGACGACGGCCTGCGGCTCGGCGGCACGAACGGGCACGTCCGCCTGCCCGGCGACCTCATGCGGAACCTCACGGACATCACGGTTTCGGTCCAGGTGAACGTCGCGGCCGACCAGGGCACGCCGTACTTCCTGTGGGGTCTCGGCAACACCGACGGCGGCGGCACCGGCAACGGCTACCTGTTCACCACCGGCGACCAGTTCCGCGCCTCGATCGCCTCCGGCAACTGGGCCACCGAACAGACGGTGAGCGCGGGCCGCAACCTCGCCCGCGGAAGCTGGCGCACGGTCACCTACGCCCTCGGCGGCGGGACCGCGGTCCTGTACGAGGACGGGATCGAAGTCGCCCGCAAGACCGGCATCACGATCACGCCCGGCTCGATCGGTGGCGGCACCACCACCGCCGACTACCTGGGCCGCTCGGTCTACGCCGGCGACAAGTACCTCAAGGGCAACGTCCGCGACTTCCGCGTCTACGACCGCGCCGTGACCGCCGACGAAGCCCGTGCCCTCGGCGAGCGCACCGCCTCGGGACGCGCCGCGGCCGACGCGGCCGCCCTCGACCTCGGTGACACCTCCGCCGTCACCGACAACCTCACCCTGCCCAAGACGGGCGCCGGTGGTTCGGCGATCGCCTGGTCGTCGAGCAACCCGGCCGTGGTGTCGGCGACGGGCGTGGTGACGCGTCCCGCGCCGGGCGCGGGCAACGCGACGGTGACCCTGACGGCAGCCGTCTCCTACGCCGGCCAGACCGCGAGCCGCTCCTTCACCGTCACCGTGCTGCAGGACATCACCGACCGCCAGAAGGTCGACAACGCGCTCAAGGACATCGTGATCCCGGACCAGGACGCGATCCGCGGCAACATCACCCTGCCGGTCAAAGGTGCCCGCGACGTCACGCTGACGTGGCGCAGCCAGGACCCCCGCGTCGTCACCGCCACCGGCGAGGTGACGCGGCCCGCGGCCGGAGCGAGGCCTGCCAAGGCGCATCTCACGGTTCGCGCGACGAAGGGCTACGCGACCGCGGAACGCGCCTTCACCCTCACCGTCCTGCCGCTGCCGAAGAAGGAAGCGCTCGAGGGGTACATGTTCGCCTACTTCACCGGTGAGGCGACCCAGGACACCGAGCAGATCCACTTCGCGGCCAGCCGCGGGAACGATCCGCTGCACTGGGACGAGCTCAACGGCGGCCGTCCCGTCCTGCGGTCGAACTACGGCGAGACCGGCGTCCGCGACCCGTTCATCGTCCGCAGCCCGGAGGGCGACCGGTTCTACATCGTCGCCACCGACCTGCAGATCAACGACGGCCGCGGCTGGGACCAGGCGCAGCGCCATGGCAGCCAGTATCTGGAGATCTGGGAGTCGACCGACCTGGTGACCTGGTCGAACCAGCGCCACGTCCGGGTCTCCGACGACACGGCAGGCATGACGTGGGCCCCGGAGGCGACTTACGACCCGGCGATCGGCGCGTACGTCGTCTACTGGGCGACGAGCCCCTACGCTCCCTCGGACGTCGACCACACCGGTTCGACGTACCCGCGGATGATGTACGCGACCACCCGCGACTTCCGGACGTTCAGCAAGCCCCAGGTGTGGAACGACCCCGGTGCCGGTGTCATCGACTCCACCGTCATCAAGGACGGCGACTACTACTACCGCCTGACCACCGACGGCAAGGTGATCGGGTCCTGCGAGCGGGACATCGTGCTCGAGCGGTCGAAGAACCTGCGCGCGGTGGACCTGCCGACCACCAAGCCTCGCAACTGGGAACTCGTGGACGACTGCATCCGCACCAAGCTCGGCACCGACTGGGTGGAAGGCCCGACGGCGTTCAAGTCCAACGACGGCACCAAGTTCTACGCCTTCATGGACGAAACACCGCGCCGCGGTTACGTGCCGTTCGTCACCGATTCGCTGGCGAAGCCCAACTGGACGATCCCGGCGGAGTACCAGCTCCCGAAGAGCCCGCGCCACGGCACGGTGCTGCCGCTGACGAAGGCCGAGCTCGCCCGGCTGCGCCAGGGCCCGCCGCCGGTGACCGCCGACGCCAAGGGCGTCGTCGCCGACTACGACCTCACGGCAGGCACCGGCGGCACGGTCACCGACGTCTCCGGGAACCGGCGGGACGCCACGATGCACGGCGGTGTCACGCGCTCGGCGGACGGGCTCGCCTTCGCGGGCAAGGACGGGTATGTCGCCCTGCCGAACAACCTCATGAGCGGCCTGAGCGGGATCACGGTGTCCGCGCAGGTGTGGGTCGACCCCGGCCAGCAGACGCCGTACTTCCTCTGGAACCTCGGCAACAGCACCGACAACTCCGGCGATGGCTACCTGTTCGCGACCGGGGACACCTACCGGGCCGCGATCGCGTCCGGCAACTGGTCGACCGAGCAGAGCGCCGACAGCAAGCGGGCACTGACCCGCGGCGCCTGGCACACCCTGACGTACACGTTGGCGAACGGGATGGCGCGTCTCTACGACAACGGCGTCGAAGTGTCCCATGTGGACGGTGTCACCACGAAACCCGGTGATCTCGGCGCCGGTATCACGACGTCGAACTACCTGGGGCGCTCGGCCTACGGCGCCGACAAGTACTTCCAGGGCAAGATGCGCCGGTTCACCGTGTGGAACCGCGGACTGACCGCCAAGGAGGTGCTCGGCGCGCCGGGCAACGAAACGGCCGTCGGCTCGGTGGACCTGGACTCCCTGAAGGTGCCCGCGATCATCGACAGCGCGAAGGGAACCATCGTCCTGCCGGTGAAGCCGGGCACGGACGTGCGGCGCCTCGCGCCGGTGCTGCAGGTGGCCGACGGCACGCAGGTGTTCCCGCACAACGGATCGCGGCAGGACTTCACCGGCCCGGTCGGCTATTCGGTCGTCGGTGCCGGCTGGACCAGGCGGACGTGGACGGTCACCGCGGTCGTCATGAACAGCCCGGTCCTGCCCCGCTTCAACGCGGACCCGAACATCGTCCACTTCGGCGACACGTACTACATCTACGCCACGACAGACGGCTACCCCGGCTGGTCGGGCACGACGTTCGACGCCTGGTCGAGCAAGGACCTCGTTACCTGGACGCGGCACCCGAAGATCCTCGACCTCGGCCCGGACGTGTCCTGGGCGGACAGCCGGGCGTGGGCGCCGACCATCACCGAGAAGAACGGGAAGTACTACTTCTACTTCTGCGCGGACGCCAAGATCGGCGTCGCGGTGTCCGACTCCCCCACCGGCCCGTTCACCGACGCGCTGGGCAAGCCGCTGATCGCGGCGAACCCGGCCGGCGGCCAGGCCATCGACCCGGCGGTGTTCACCGACGACGACGGGCAGACGTACCTGTACTGGGGCAACGGAAACGCCTACGTCGTGCCGCTGAACGCCGACCTGACGTCGTACGACCCGGCGAAGATCAAGCAGCTCACCGGGCTGACGGGGTTCCGCGAGGGGCTCTTCATGACCAAGCGCGCCGGCACGTACCACCTCACGTGGTCCATCGACGACACGGGCAGCGAGAACTACCGCGTCGGCTACGCGACGGCTACGAGCCCCCTGCTCGACGGGCTGGTCAACCGGGGCGTCATCCTGGAGAAGGACCCGTCGCTCGGCATCCTCGGCACCGGCCACCACAGCATCGTCCAGGTGCCCGGCACGGACGACTGGTACATCGCCTACCACCGCTTCGCGATCCCCGGCGGCGACGGCACCCATCGGGAAGTGACCATCGACCGGCTGCGGTTCGCCGCGGACGGCACCATCGCCAAGGTGGTGCCGACGCTGGGGAGCGTCCGGCCGCTCAGGTGATCGCCCACCCGGCCGGGGGGAAATCGAGTCGATCAAGCGAACCGGATTCGCGTTTCGGCCGTATCTCCCAGTAGGACGGTGGACGACGCGGAGGGACCACGACGTGACGCGCGAAGGGACACTGATCGGCGACCGGTACCGGCTGCTCGGCCGGGCGGGGCACGGCACCGTGCACGCCCGGGACGAACGGCTCGACCGGATCGTCGCCGTCAAGCCGTTGTTCGACGAGCCGCCCACGGCGCCCGCCATCCCCGCGCCGCGGGCGGCGACTTCTGCGGCAATTTGTGATGTCGTCGACGAGGACAGCACGACCTATCTGGTGCTGGAGTACCCGGGGGCGCGGACGCTGACCGAGCTGCTCGAAGAGCACGGCACGCTCGCCCCCGGGCTCGTCGCGCGGTTCGGCGCCCAGCTGGCCGCCGCGCTGGCCGCCGCGCACGACGAGGGCGTCCTGCACGGCGCTGTCGACCCGGACCACGTCGTCATCTCGACGGCGGGCCACGCGGGGATCGTGGCGGGCTCCGGTGCCCGCGCCTATCTCGCGCCCGAGGTGCTCGACGGCGGCTTCCCCGACTTCCCGTCGGACGTGTTCTCGCTCGGCGCGACCCTCTACGCCGCGCTGGAAGGACACCCTCCGTACGACGGCGGGCTCATCAACCCGCGGACGGAGGGCCCGGTCACCGACGCGATGCTGCGGCTGCTCCACCCCTACCCGACGGCCCGGCCCACGATGGCAGCCGCCGAAGAGCTGCTGAGTGTCCTGCTGAGCGGCACGGACGGCGGGGCGAAACGCGCCGGCGCGGGCGACTACCGCTGCGTGTAGAACCAACTCAACCGGCCTCCAACATCGCCGGGCGCTCCAGATGGCTTACTTGTCGACAGCGGCCCGTTTCGCCCGCGGGCGTCAGCTCGCTTGGGTCCGCCGCGGCGGCCACTCACCGACCACCGCGCGGTAGATCTCGTCGGGCTTGAGCGTGGGGTCGTACAGCTCGTTGCCGACGGGCCGCGGCGGCCGGACGGTCCCGGACTTCGGGGGCCTCGCGGCCGTCCCCCGGCGCGGTTCCGGTGACTTTGGGCCCTGGCGGCACCGGTCGTGCCTGGCCGACGCTGGAAGCCCGCCCGCCGATCGAGAGGTCCGGGATGCAAACAGTCGACGTCGGTGAGCTCTCCGTCTCCGCGTACCGGACGGTCGCGCCGGACTGGGTCATGGAACCCCTGCTCGCCGTCGCGGAGCGGCTCCGCGGCGCCCGCGTGATCCATCTGAGCGCCACACCCTACGGCGGCGGTGTGTCCGAGCTGCTGAGGTCGGCCGTGCCGCTCTACAACGATCTCGGAG
Source organism: Amycolatopsis sp. NPDC051128 (assembly GCF_040682715.1). Lineage (NCBI taxonomy): Bacteria > Bacillati > Actinomycetota > Actinomycetes > Pseudonocardiales > Pseudonocardiaceae > Amycolatopsis > Amycolatopsis sp. NPDC051128. Next base: position 63,477 of record NZ_JBFBBN010000013.1, read on the forward strand.
TGCGGGCGACGTGGAAGATCATCAGCGGCGAGCCCGCCTTCTTCGCGGTGACGAAGAAACTTCACAACGCGCTCCAAGGCGGCACCGAGCCGATCACGGACACGGAGATCCGGCTCTACGAAGAGAACTCGCGCCGCAATGCCGAGCAGCTGTCGGCCGACCCGGACTTCGCGGACTGCGACTTTGTCTTCGTGCACGACCCACAGCCGGCCGCCGTACTCTCCTTTTCGGACCCGACAACGGCCCGGTCGGTGTGGCGCTGCCACGTCGACACGTCCCAGCCCGCTCCCGGCATCTGGGACTACCTCGGCAAGTTTGTCGAGGGCTACGACGCGACGGTGTTCACCCTGCCGGACTTCGTACCCCCGATGCTTCCGCGCGACCGCGCCGACATCATCTGCCCGGCGATCGACCCGCTCAGTCCCAAGAACATGTCGCTCGACGACCGGACCGCGCACGCCGTGCTCAACTGGATCGGCATCGAACCCGACCGCCCGCTCGTCACGCAGGTGTCCCGGTTCGACCCGTGGAAGGACCCGCTGGGGGTGATCGACGCCTTCCGCCTGGTGCGGCACGAAGTGCCTGGCCTGCAACTGGCACTGGTCGGGTCCATGGCGCTCGACGACCCGGAGGGGTGGGAGGTCTACCGCAGCATCAGCGATGCGAGCCGGAACGACCCGGACATCCACGTCTTCACCAACCTTACCGGCGTCGGCAACGTCGAGGTCAACGCGTTCCAGAAGTTCTCGTCGGTGATGATCCAGAAGTCCGTCCGCGAGGGCTTCGGGCTCGTAGTCTCCGAAGCGCTGTGGAAGGGCACACCGATCGTCGCGGGCCGGGCCGGCGGGATCCCGCTGCAGGTCGCCGACGACACGGGCGGGGTGCTGGTCGACTCCACCGAAGAGTGTGCGCGGGCACTGCTCGACCTGCTCCAGGACCCGAGCCGCGCGGCCGCGCTGGGCGCGTCCGGCCGCGAACGCGTCCGGCGGCATTTCCTGCTCCCCCGGCTCCTGCTCGACGAGCTGACGCTCCTCGACGGCCTCGCCCACGGCGATCCGCCCGGCGCGCTGATGACCCGGTCCGACCACCGCGATCCCGTCTGCGGGCTGGCCGTCCCACCCGGGAGCGGGACGCCCACCGTCGTCGAAGACGGGCGCACCTACTCCTTCTGCTCCCATCGGTGCCGTGCCGCGTTCCGGCCGGGGGAAACGTCGTGACGGCCCGCGCGTGGCACGGCGGGGAACTGCGCTGGAACGCCGAAAACGAGGACTGGACCGTGCTTGCCCCGGGTCGCCGGACGCGCCCGCACAGCGCGGCCGGGGCGGCGTGCCCGTTCTGCCCGGGCACCGAGGACACCCCGCCCGAGACCTGGCGGCTGCCCGGCGACGGACCGGGCTGGCGCGTCCACGCGGTCCCGAACCGGTACGCGCTGTCGGACCGGCACGAGATCGTGATCGAGTCGCCCCGGCACGACTGGGACTTCGCGACGGGTACCGAAGCGGAGGTCGCCGACGTGCTGACAGCCTGGCAGCACCGGCACCGCGCGCTGCGGCCCGCGGCCGCCCAGGTCGTCGTCTTCCGCAACCACGGCTTGGCGGCTGGAATCTCCTTGGCGCACCCGCATTCGCAGGTCGCCGGCCTGCCCGTGCTGTCCGCGGGAACGCGGCGCGAGCTGGAGACGGCGCGCGTCCACCACCGCGACCACGGCCGGCGGCTCGCCGACGAACAGCTCGAAGCCGCGTTGAGCGAGGGCAAGCGGGTCGTCTTCGCGGACGACCACGTGGTCGCCTACACGCCGTTCGCGCCGATCGCCGCCTACGAGGTCCGGATCCTCCCGCACCGGGCACAACCGGACTTCGCCACAGCGAGCGCCGGAGAGATCCTTGCGACAGCCCGGTGCCTGCGCGCAGTCCTCGCCGCCCTGCGCGCCGAACTGGACGACCCGGCCTACAACATCGTCGTGCGCACCGCGCCCGGCGGCTACGAGACCGCGCCGTTTCTCGCCTGGTCACTGCAGCTCGTGCCCCGCCTCGAGACCCCGGCAGGGCTGGAGCTGGCGACGGGTGTCCCGGTGACGACCGTGTCCCCCGAACACGCCGCCGCACGCCTGCGCACCCTGGTCGGGTCGGCCGAAGCGCGGTGACGCGTTCAGCGATCAATCGTGGCCGAGCTCGCGGCGCACCGCGCGGACGACCTCGGGCACCGCGGCTTGCACGGCGGAGGTGAGCCCGACCCCCAAGCCCAGGTCCGCGGCCTCGACCGCGTACACCACGAGTTCGTCCGGCACCCGGCCGAGCGCGGCGCCGAGCCGGACGGCGTCGGGAATGCCGAGCGCGTGAGAACTCGCGGAGCCACCGCCGGGGAGAAGCGAATCCACAGTGGACCTCCAGATCCGGCCTGGCGTGCTCGGTTCGCACAGCACGGCGTCGACGACGATGGCGAGTCGGGCACCGGTCCACGCCTCGAGCAGGGCCGCCGGTTCGCCGTCGCAGAGGGCGGTGACGACGCCGGGAATCGGGTGCGCGTCGAGTGCGGCCAGCACGGCGAGCCCCACGCCGTCGTCGTGGCGGTATTCGTTGCCCACGCCGATCACCACCGCCCGGCTCACCGGTGTTCCCACGTGACGTCGAGGAAGTGGGCCGAGCAGGAGATGCACGGGTCGTAGTTGCGGATGGTGCGCTCGCAGAGACTGGTCAACGCGGCGTCGTCGAGGCCGAGATTGCGGCTCACGACGTGGCGCAGGTCATCCTCGATCGCGGCCTGGTTCTGCGATGTCGGCGGCACGATGTCCGCCGCGCGGATCAGCCCGCCGGCGTCGAGTTCGTACCGGTGGTACAACGTGCCGCGCGGGGCTTCGCTGATCCCGTGCCCGATCCCGGCTCGCGGCGGCACGTCGACGGACGGCCGTGACGGCTGCTCGTACTCGTCGATCAACCGCAACGCCTCTTCGACGGCGTAGACCAGCTCGACGCCGCGGACGAGGATGCTGCGGAACGGGTTGCGGCACTCCTCGCCCAGCCCGGCCTCCGCGGCGACCTCCCGGGCCGTCACCGACAGCTGTCCCGAGTTCAGGGTGTAGCGCGCCAACGGTCCGGTCAGGTAGCGGTGCCCGTCGAGCGACGCGTGCAGCGCGGTGGAATGCGGCACCTGCGCCTCGACGACGTGCGCGGAGAATTCGCGCGGCGGGAAGGCCGAGCCCGACGTGGTGCGCAGGGTTCCGTCGGCGATGGCGTAGCGGCCGGGCTCGTACGCGGCGAGGAAGTCGTGGTCCAGTTCGAGGTCGGGGAACTCGAACCCGGCCGTCCAGCGGACGGTGTCGAGAGCGTAGTCAAGGGCCCGCCGCAGCGCCTCGGCCAGTGGCGCCAGCTCGGCGCGGGTGGGCAGTGAATAGAACCCGCCGACCCGGACGTTGACCGGGTGGATCGCCCGGCCGCCGAAGGTTTCGAGCAGCGTGTTGCCCGCCTTCTTCAGCGCCAGGCCGCGCTCGACGACCTCGCGGTGACGGGTGGCCAGGCTGATCGCGTCCGGGTGCCCGAGGAAGTCGGGTGCGTGCAGGAGATAGATGTGCAGCGCGTGACTGGAGATCCATTCGCCGCAGTACAGCAGCCTCCGCACGTCGGCGAGCCGCGGGTCGAGCGTGACGCCGCACGCCTGCTCGATCGCGTTGCACGCGCTGGTCTGGTAGGCCACCGGGCAGATGCCGCAGATCCGCGCGGTGATGTCCGGCGGTTCGGTGTGCGCGCGGCCGCGCAGGAACGCCTCGAAGAACCGGGGCGGCTCGTAGATGTTCAGTTCGACGCGCTCGACCGCGCCGCCGGTGATCCGGACGTGCAGCGCGCCTTCCCCTTCGACCCTGGCCAGTGAGCTGACCTTCAGTTGTCGGCTTCGGTGGCTCATCGTTTCTCCCGCCGGGTCTCGGAAACGGTGAAGGTGCTGAACACGCGGTCCACCGCGTCCTCGCTCATGCCACGCGAACGCAGCAGCGGGATCAGCACCGGGGTGTTCGGCCGCGCCATCGGACCGAAGCAACCAAAACACCCCCGGTGGACGCCGGGGCAGAGCGCGCCGCACCCAGCCCGGGTGACCGGGCCGAGGCACGGGGTGTCCTCGGCGACCAGCAGGCAAGTGAGCCCGCGGCGCTTGCACTCGGTGCACACGCTGGTGTCGGGCAGGTCCGGCTTACGGCCGGCGAGCAGCGCCGTGATCGTGCCGAGCAGCTGCCCGCGGTCGATCGGGCAGCCGTGCAGCTCGTGGTCCACCGAGACGTGGGCCGCGATCGGGGTCGACGTTTCCAGGGTGTCGATGTACTGCGGGTTCGCGTAGACGACCGACGCGAACTCGGTGACGTCGGCGAAATTCCGCAGCGCCTGGATGCCCCCCGAGGTGGCGCAGGCGCCGATCGTGACGAGGACCTTCGACTGTGCCCGCACTTCCTGGATGCGCCGCAAGTCCGCCTTGGTGGTGATGGATCCCTCCACCAGGGACACGTCGTACGGACCGGGCAGCACCTCGCTCGAGGCCTCGAGGAAGTGCGCGATCCGCACGTGTTTGGTGAGCGCGAGGAGTTCGTCTTCACAGTCGAGCAGGGTCAGCTGGCAGCCGTCGCAGGAGGCGAACTTCCAGACGGCGAGGGTCGGAGTGGGCATCACAGCTCCTTCACCGCGAGCAGGGGACCGGCCACCGTGTAGTCCACGACCGGTCCGTCCCGGCAGACCAGCAGCGGGCCCAGCTGGCAGTGTCCGCAGAGACCGATCCCGCATTTCATCGCCCGCTCCAGGGAAACCCGGATGTGGCGCGCGGACATGTCTTTGGCCAGGAGGATTTCCGCGCAGGCGCGCATCATCGGCTCCGGTCCGCACAGGAAAGCGCGGGTGCGCTCCGGATCGAGCGCGAGGGCGGCCAGGGGTTCGGTGACGAAGCCGACCGGCCCGGTCCAGCCAGCCGCTGGGCGGTCGATGGTCTGCAGCAGCTCGACGTCGTGGCGGCCGGCCCAGGACGCCAGCTCGTCCGGGAACAGGAACTCTTCCGGCGTCCGGGCGCCCGCCACCACGACGACCCGCCCGTAGTCGGCGCGGTGGTCCAGTACGTCGGCGAGTACCGGGCGGAGCGGGCAAAGTCCGGCGCCGCCCGCGACGATCACGACGTCGTTGCCCGCCGCGTCCTCGACGTCCCAGCTGGTGCCGAACGGCCCGCGCACCCCGACGAGGGTGCCCGGCGTGAGGTCGTGCAACGCTCGGCTCACCGCGCCGACGGCCCGGATCGTGTGCGTCGGCCCGGGGCCGCTGACCGAGATCGCCACCTCGCCCACGCCGTGGCAGTAGAGCATCATGAACTGGCCGAGCTTCGCTTCCGGCAAGGGCTTTCCGCGCGGTTCCAGCCGCAGGCTGACCGAGTCCGCGGTCTCCACCACCCGCCCGGCCACCCGGTACGGCACCGGCACCATGGGTTCGGTCACGGCGTACCTCCGGGGTATGCCGCGAGCTTCGCCGCCTCTTCGGTGATGTCGATCCCGGTCGGGCACCAGGCGATGCAGCGGCCGCAGCCGACGCAGCCGGACGAGCCGAACTGCTCGTGCCAGGTGCCGAGCTTGTGGCTGAACCACTGCCGGTAGCGGCTCGAGCCGGACGTCCGGACGCTGCCGCCGTGCACGTAGGAGAAGTCGAGCTCGAAGCAGGACGCCGAGCGCTGCCAGCGTTCGGCGTGGTCGCCGGTCAGGTCCGTGACGTCCTCGGTCGTCGTGCAGAAGCACGTCGGGCACACCATCGTGCAGTTGCCGCAGGTGAGGCAGCGGCTCGCGACCTCCTCCCACTGCGGCGACTCCCGGGCGTCGCGGATCGCCGTGGGTAGGTCGGCTTCCGGCATCGCCCGGCCCATCCGGCCCGCCGCGGCAGCGACGTCTTCGCGTGCTGACAGCACTTCGCCGGAAGCCGCGGGGCGGACCGTGAGCTTGCCCAGCAACTGGGCGCCTTTCGGGGTGCCGACATCGACGACGAACCGGTGGCCGTCGCCGTCGGCGCGTTCGGTGAGCCCGAGGTCGTACCCGGGACCGGCGGCGGGCCCGGTGCCCATCGACGTGCAGAAGCACAGCTCGCCCGGCTCGGTGCAGTTCACCGCGACCACGAACAGCTCCCGGCGGCGGCGCTGGTATGAGCCGTCGGGGTGCGCAGCGGCCCCGAGCACCCGGTCGAGGATCGCGATCGCGGCGAGGTCGCAGCCGCGGACGCCGAGAAAGGCGTAGCGGGTGTCGTCCTCCTCGGCGGGGGTGAACTCGCCGGTGCGGTTCACCTCGAAGAGTTTCCGGCGCGGCGGGTGCAGGTAGCTCTTCCAGGACTGTGGTCCGGACGAATGCCCGAACACGGCCTCGTCGTCCCGGCGCCGCAGCCGGTACCGGCCGGGTGCGGTCGTGACGCCCCACCCCGCGGGCAGCTGCTCGGCGGAGTCGAGTTCCGCGAGCACAATGGCGTTGTCACGCACAGTGGGGCCGATCACCCGGTAGCCTTCGCCGCGCAGCGCGTCGACCAGCTCGCCGAGTCCGGTCCGGTCGAGTATCTGAGTCTCCATCGAAACTCGCACCTCCAGGAGTCCACTGAACCGTTGCCCCGATGAAGGGCATAGGGCCGAAGGTCATCGACCGGGTGTGAGGACCAAAGTCCCTGCGCCGGGTACTTCGTGCCCTGGCCGCGGCAGCCTGTCCGCCAGCACGGTGGTGATCGGCGAGCAGGCAGGGAGGCGGGATGGCGGACACCGGGGGCGTCGACCGCCGCCGCATCGTGGTGCGGGGAACCGTGCAGGGCGTCGGCTTCCGGCCGTTCGTCCACCGGCTCGCCAGGGAACTCGGCATCGGCGGCGAGGTGCGCAACGCGGGCGGGCACGTCGTGATCGACGCAGAGGGCGACCGGCTCGACGACTTCCTCGCGCGACTGGTCCTGCGCGCGCCTTCGCAAGCGAAGGTCACCGGTGTCGACGTCGCGGTGCTCTCCGACGACGTCGTGCTCGGGCCGGGATTCCGGGTCGGCGCCAGCATCGCCGGCCGCGCCGGTGACGTGCCACCGGACCTGGCCACCTGCGCGGAATGCGTGCGGGAGCTGTTCGACCCGGCCGACCGGCGCCACCGCTACCCGTTTCTCAACTGCACGAACTGCGGGCCGCGCGCGAGCATCGTCGAACGGCTGCCCTACGACCGGCCGACCACGGCCATGCGGTCGTTCCCACTCTGCCTGGACTGCGAAGCCGAGTACCGGGATCCGGCGAACCGGCGCTTCCACGCCGAGCCGATCGCCTGCCCGGCGTGCGGCCCCCGGCTCACCTGGTCCCCGTCGGCGCACGGCGAAGAAGCGCTCGCTGCGGCGTGCGCGGTCATCGCCGAGGGCGGGATCGTCGCGGTGAAAGGCCTCGGCGGCTACCAGCTGGTCTGCGACGCGGCGAACGAAGCCGTCGTCCGGCGGCTCCGGCGGGAGAAGCCGCGGCCGAGCAAGCCACTGGCCGTGCTGGCCGGCGGGCTCGACGGCGCCCGGCGGCTGGCGCACGTCGACCAGACCGCGGCGGCCGTGCTGACGTCGGCCGCGGCCCCGATCGTCCTGCTCCCCCGCCGTCCCGATGCGCCGCTCGCCGAGTCGATCGCGCCCGGGCTCACCGACATCGGCGTCTTCCTCGCCACGACCCCGCTGCACCACCTCCTGCTCGCCGAACTCGCGCGGCCCCTGGTCGTCACCAGCGGCAACCGGGCGGGCGGGCCGATCGTCATCGACGACGCGGACGCGCAGGCCACGCTCGGCCCGATCGTCGACGGCATCCTCGGCCACGATCGGCCGATCTGGTCCCGCTACGACGACTCGGTCGTCCGCGTGAGCCACGGCCGGACGACCATGGTGCGGCGCGCTCGCGGCTACGCCCCCGGTCCCCTGCCGCTGCCGCATCCGGCGCCGGAACCGGTGCTGGCGCTGGGCGCCCAGCTCAAGCACACCTGCGCGCTCGCCCACGACGACGCCGCCCACCTCGGACCGCACACCGGCGACCTCTCCGACGCGCGGACGCTCGCAGCCTTCGAGCGGACCGCCGACGATCTCCGACGCCTGTACGAAGCGGATCCGGCGTGGTGCGTGCACGACCTGCACCCCGGGTACCTGTCCACGCGGTACAGCCGGCGCTGGCCGGCCGAACGCCGGATCGCCGTCCAGCACCACCACGCGCACGTCGCCGCGACCGCCGCCGAACACGGGGTGTCCGGTCCGTTCGTGGGAATCGCGCTCGACGGGCTCGGTCTCGGTGCCGACGGCACGCTCTGGGGCGGCGAGGTCCTGCTCGCGGATTATCGGGACTTCCGGCGGTTCGGCCGGTTCGGCACCGCGCCGCTGCCCGGCGGCGAAGCCGCGGTCCGCCGCCCGGCCCGGATGGCCCTGGGCTACCTCTACGGCGCCGAATCCTTCGGCGCCGCACTGCCCGGGGAACTCGCCGGCGACCTGCTGTCCAGAATGGACGAACGCGAGGTCGCGCTCGTGCGGACGATGATCGACCGGAACGTCAACTGCCCGGTCGCGTCGAGCGCCGGGCGGCTGTTCGACGCCGTGAGCGCGCTGCTCGGCCTCTGCGACGACAACGGCTACGAAGGCGAGGCGGCGGCGCGGCTGGAGGCGGCGGCGACCGGCCACGAACCGGGCACGGCGCTGGACTGGGAGCTGCGGCACCGGGACGGCCTGTGGGTCTACGACCCGGTGCCGACCCTGCGTGCCGTGTTGACCTCCACGTCTTCGCCCGGCGAGACGGCCGCCCGGTTCCACCGGACCGTCGCCGAGGTCGTCGTCGCGCTCGCCGCGAAGGCCGCCGCCGCGCTGGGCACCGACGTCGTGTGCCTCGGGGGCGGCGTGTTCCAGAACGCGCTGCTCACCGCGGGCGTGTTCGACGGCCTGGCCGAAGCGGGCCTGCGGCCCCTGGCCGGCGAACGCGTGCCGATGAACGACGGTGGCATCAGCTACGGCCAGGTGCCCGGCAGCAGCGGGGACCTGCTCGGCGTCAAGGCGCGCGGTGGCGACGTCCGCGTCGTCTACACCCCGCTCGACGCGGTCCGGATCGCGCGCGAGAACCCGGACCGGCAGGTCGTGTTCCTCGCGGTCGGGTTCGAGACGACCGCGCCCGCCAACGCGATGGCCGTGCTGCACGCCGCCGAAACCGGAGTGCGGAACTTCTCGGTGCTGGTCAGCCACGTCCTCGTGCCCCCGGCGATGACCGCGATCCTCGACGCGCCCGACAACCAGGTCCAGGCGTTCCTCGCCGCCGGGCACGTCTGCGCGGTGATGGGCTGGACCGAGTACGAGCCCATCGCCGCGCGCTACCGAGTGCCGATCGTGGTCACCGGGTTCGAGCCACTCGACCTCCTGGAAGGCATCGTGCTGGCCGTACGCCAGCTCGAAACCGGCCGGGCGACGGTGGAGAACCAGTACGCGCGAGCGGTGCGCCGGTCCGGCAACACCGCCGCGCAGGACGTCGTGCGCCGGGTCTTCCGGGTGACTGAACGGACTTGGCGCGGGATCGGCCCGATCCCGGCCAGCGGTCTGGCGCTCACGGCGGAGTTCGCCGGGTTCGACGCCGAATCGCGGTTCGCCACCGACGGCGTGCGAACCGCCGAACACCCCGACTGCATCGCCGGGCGGATCCTGCGCGGCACGGCGGTCCCCACGGACTGCGCCGCCTACGGCACCCGCTGCACGCCCCGCACCCCGCTGGGCGCGCCGATGGTGTCGGCCGAAGGCACCTGCGCCGCGTTCCACCACGCCGGCCGCCGGCAGTCCACAGTGGAGGCAGCACGATGACGACGATCGATCCGGCCCGTACGACCTGCCCGGTCCCCGCCACCGAGACCGAACGCGTCCTGCTCGGCCACGGCTCCGGCGGGCAACTGATGGCCGAACTGCTGAGTGAGGTGGTCACCGCGCAGCTGGGCGAGCCCGGCCCGCTGGAAGACGCCGCAGTGATCGGCGTCGGCGACACCGACCTCGTGTTCAGCACAGACGGGTTCGTCGTCACCCCGCGCTTCTTCCCCGGCGGCGACATCGGCTCGCTCGCCGTGTACGGCACGGTCAACGACCTCGCGATGCGCGGTGCCCGCCCGGTCGCCCTCGCGTTGGCTTACGTCCTGGAAGAAGGACTGCCGCTCGCCGAGCTGCGCGAGATCACCGCGTCGGTCGCCCGGGCCGCCCGCGAGTGCGGGGTCCGGGTCGTCACGGGAGACACGAAGGTGGTCGGCCGCGGCGCCGCCGACGGCTGCTACCTCACCACCGCCGGCATCGGCGTGCGGCTGCGCGGCGCCTTCCCGTCCGCCACTCGCGGGGAGCCCGGCGACATCGTGCTGCTGTCCGGCCCGATCGGCGCGCACGGCACCGCGATCATGAGCGCCCGCGAAGGGCTGGGCTTCGAATCGGAGATCCGGTCCGACAGCCGGCCGTTGCACGGGCTCGTCGCCGCGATGATCACCGCGGGTGGACCGGACGTGCACGCCCTCCGGGACCCCACCCGGGGAGGGCTGGCCAGCGCGCTCAACGAACTCGCCGAGGCCTCCGGCGTCACGGTGGAGATCGACGAAGCCGGGCTGCCGGTGCCGCCCCAGGTCGCCTCGGCCTGCGAACTGCTCGGCCTCGACCCCCTGCACGTGGCCAACGAAGGCTGCCTCGTCGCCTTCGTCGCGGCCTCCTCCGCCGACGCGGTGCTGACGGCCATGCGGAACCACCCGGCCGGCCGCCAAGCCCAGGCCATCGGCGTCGTCGGGGAAGCCGGGGGCCTGGCCAAAGTCACCGCCCGCACTCTCGTCGGGGCCACGCGGGTCGTCGACATGCTGATCGGCGAGCAGCTCCCCCGGATCTGCTGAACCGCCTTCGGCGCGGCGAGGGAAGCTTGCTCTCATTCATCGGTCGCCGGCTCGGCCACGATGCGGAAGACCGGGATGTCCGGAGAGATCCGGGCGAAGTCCTCGACGGGGGCGCGCCGGTCGACCGGGATGTGGGCCCGCGCTCCGGGTGCGCAGGCGAGATAGCGCCGAAGGACCGGCGGGCGCAGTTCGGTCGCCACCTCTTCGAGCCGAACGGCTTCGCGGCGGCCGTGCCGGAGTACCACGTGGCCGTCGACCGCACGAACGTTGCGCACCCATTGGGTCTGTGCGCCGAGCATCGCGACGAGGTAGCGGTCCCCGTCGTGGTCGGCGACGACGAGCGGAACCCGGACGAGCCGGCCGGTGCGCCTGCCGGGCACCTCCAGCGTCACGACCCGGTGCGGGAGCACCCCGGCCGCGTAGGTGAGCGCGGCACCGCGGTTCATCGCCCTGGCCAAGCCACGGGGACGTCCGCCGCGGTAAAGCCACCGGTTCACCCGGCCGCCCGTCGGCGCGGTCTTGTCCGGATGACCGTCGACGAGCGATTCGGCGTCCTGGCGGATGGTGCGCAGGGCTGCTTGCATGACGGTGCGCGCGAATGGCCGCACCAGCCACCAGTACCGCGCGAACCGGCGCGCCGACCCGGGATCGGTGGTGGCCGTGCGCGCCTCGTAGGTGACCAAAGTCCGGGACGGGCCGTAGCGGCGCAGCGAGAGCCCCGCCGCGATCCGGCCCCAGCCCGGCTCGGTGAATCCGGCGAAATCGTCCGGTGTCATGCCCTGCACGTCGTACCACTCGATGTCGGGCTGCCAGAACCGCCCGACGGCGCCCAGGACGACCTCGCGCCCCGGGGTCTCGCCCAGCGGCAGCCATCCCGGCAGCGCGACACTCCCGCCGAACAGCTTCAGCTCCGCAGGCTGATCCGCGGGTCCGGCTCGGTTGAGCCGCCGGGCCAGCACGGCGGGGACGCTCCGCACGAGCATGGCCGCGTCCGTCAACGGCGAGTGGACCCGCATCAGGTCCAGTTCGCGCAGCGCCTGCCAGGTCTCGGCGATGCCTGCGTTGGCAACGACGTGCACCATCAGCGTCACGTCGAACCGGGGCAGAAACCGGTCGATCAGCAGGTCTTCGCCGGCGAGCGGAGGCTCCCGGCGGTCATCGGCGACGAGCACGGGATCGGTCATGGCCGAACCTTTCTTCGTAGGGAAGCGGGACCAGCGGTGGAGCCACTCTCAATGCCGCCGCACGCCGGCCCGGGCCAGCATCACCAGCTGGACCAGCAGCCCGATCACGGTCCCGGCAATGCCGACGACCAGCAGGATCCGGACCGTCAGCGGCCAGTCGAAGGAGGAGCCGGCGAAGTCGAACGGGAAGACCTGCCAGATCCGGACGGTGGCCACCAGACCGGCGCAGGCCGTCACCACCCCGCCGAGCGCCGTGAGCCACTCGGGGTCGTAAAAGGCGTAGACGATGCTGGTGACCAGACCCGCCACCAGACACAGGTCGACCACGCCCACGACCAGGCGTGTTTCCGCGGTCAGGAACGGCACCGCCGCCCAACCAGGCCAGCCGTTGACGGCGGCCAGCAACGCGGCGTTGATCAGGGCGCTGGCGACGTAACCGGTACGGCGTGCCCGCACGGACGGGCGGCGCGTCTTCTCGCTGGTGGTCATCGTGGCCTCCGTTCGCACCACGATCATCGGCCCGCGACACCACCGGGGGGCAGAGTCTTGGGACCACGGGCGCAGAGGCGAAAGGCCACTTCGCACCAACCGTATGCCGCGGACAGGGACCTCTGCCCCATCCACCGGGTTACAAGGTCCCTACCTCCACGGGGTACCGGAGCGGAGAGTCGGCGGGGGACAGCCGGCTGAACCAGCGCATCCGACGAGGGTCCCGGCTGCTCCGACGCGGAGAGGACGTGGTGGCGGTGGGTCTCCCATGACCGTCTCCGAAATTGTCGTCGTCGTGGTGGCCGTGGCGGCCATCGCCGCGCTGGGCTGGTTCTTCTTCGGCCCGCGCCGGGCGCGCACCGCGCACCTGACCGGCGGAGTGCAGCAGGTGCGGGTCACCGTGCGCGGCGGCTACCGCCCGGACGTCATCCAGGTCCGCCAAGGCCTACCGGTGGAGATGGTGTTCGACCGGCAGGAGTCCGGGGACTGCACCTCGCGGGTCGTCTTCCCCGACCTCCGGCTCAGCGCGGCGCTCCCCGCGTTCCAGACCACGACGGTCCACCTCACCCCGGCCCGAGCCGGCTCCTTCGGCTTCGCCTGCGGGATGAACATGATCCACGGCACTCTCATCGTCGAACCCGGTGACGAGCCCGCTCCGCCGGACGGGAACGAGCAGGCACCGCCCGGGACCGCGGACCAGAAGGACACCGGTGACCCAGCCGCCGTCGACGTCGAGGCCGCCCAAGCCGAGGAACGGCGCGCCGAGCTCGCCGACCTGACCCGCCGCGTGCTCATCGGCGCGGTCCTCACCCTGCCGGTGCTGTTCGCGGTGATGGCCCAGTCGCTGTTCGGCGCGGACTGGGTGCCCGCCGTACTGCTCAACCGGTGGGTGCAGCTCGCGTTGATCACCCCGGTGATGTGCTACACCGGCCGGCCGATCCACCGCACCGGATGGCTGACCCTGCTTCACCGCGGCGCGGACATGAATACCCTCATCACCCTGGGTACGACCGCCGCCTACGGCTACAGCCTGCTCGTCACCCTCGCCCCCGGCCTCCTGCCCAGCGACCTGCGCGAGGTGTACTTCGAAGCCGTCGGCGTGATCCTCACCCTGATCATGCTCGGCCGCCTGTTCGAAGCCCGCGCCAAGGCCGGCACCGGCGAAGCCATCCGCGCGCTGCTCGGTCTGCAGGCCCGCACCGCCCGCGTCCTGCGCGACGGCGTCGAAGCCGAGATCCCGATCGACGAGGTGGAAGTCGGCGACGAGGTCCTGATCCGCCCAGGGGAGAAGATCCCGGTCGACGCGACCGTCCTGTCCGGACAGTCCGCGGTCGACGAGTCGATGGTGACCGGGGAACCCATGCCGGTCACCAAACGCGTCGGCGACACCGTGATCGGCGCGACGATCAACACGACCGGCTCCCTGCACGTGCGCGCGGCCCAGGTCGGCGCCGACACCATGCTCGCCCGGATCATCAAGATGGTTCAGCAGGCACAGGCGTCCAAGGCGCCGATCCAGCGCCTGGCCGATGCGACCTCCGCCTACTTCGTCCCGGTCGTGGTGGGGATCGCGATCGCCGCCTTCGCCGGGTGGTTCGTCGCCGGTCCGCCGCCCGCGCTGACGTTGGCGCTGGTGTCCGCGGTCGCCGTGCTGATCATCGCCTGCCCGTGCGCCCTCGGCCTGGCGACCCCGCTGTCGATCATGGTCGGGACCGGGAAGGGCGCCCGCGCGGGCATCCTGATCCGCTCCGCCGAAGCACTGGAGACCGCGCACAAGCTCGACACCATCGTGCTGGACAAGACCGGCACCATCACCGCCGGCAAACCCGCCCTCACCGACGTCGAAGTCACCGGGACGCCGTCCCAATCCGAGTTGCTCGCGCTGGTGGCCGCTGCCGAGGCCGACAGCGAGCACCCGTTGGCCACGGCGATCGTCGCCGGAGCCCGCGACCGCGGCCTCACCGTGCCGACAGCGACCGGATTCGACTCGATCACCGGCAAGGGCGTACAGGCCACGGTCGCCGGACGGGCCGTCCTCGTCGGCACCACGCGCCTGCTGGCCGACGCCGGAATCGACACCAGCCGGCTCGACCCGATCAGCAGGCGGCTGTCCGGCGAGGGCAAAACCCCGATCCTGGCCGCGATCGACGGCCACCCCGCCGGGGTCCTCGCGGTCGCCGACACCGTCAAGGACGACTCCGCCGCCGCGATCACCGCGCTGCACCGGCTCGGCGTCGAAGTCGTCATGATCACCGGCGACAACGCCCGCACCGCCGCCGCGATCGCCCGTCGAGTCGGGATCACCCGCGTGCTCGCCGAGGTCCTGCCCGAACACAAGGCCGGCGAAATCCGGCGCCTGCAAGCCGAAGGCCGCCGGGTCGGCATGGTCGGCGACGGCATCAACGACGCCCCGGCCCTCGCCCAGGCCGATGTCGGGCTGGCCATCGGCACCGGAACCGACGTGGCGATCGAGGCCGCCGACATCACGCTGATCTCCGGCTCGCTCGCCGGAGTCGTCACCGCGATCCGCCTGTCCCGTGCCACCATGCGCAACATCCGGCAGAACCTGTTCTTCGCGCTGGTCTACAACGCCATCGGCATCCCCCTCGCCGCAGGCGTGCTCTACCCACTCCTCGAGTTGCGGCTGTCCCCCATGATCGCCGCCGGCGCGATGGCCCTGTCCTCCTTGTCCGTCGTCGGCAACGCCAACCGGCTGCGCCGCCACCACCCCGTGCCGCTGCCCGACGCCGAGGCGGTGCCCGCCCCGCGATGAGCACCATCGACCGCCGCACCTTCGTCCGCGCCGGGCTGGCGCTGGCCGGCACAGGACTGTTCTCCGCCTGCACGTCCAACGAAACCAGCGCCCCCCTGATCCTGCCCACCAGCGCCCGCATCGGGCAGGTGGAAGCGCGGCGCCGCGCCACCGGCCACACCCGGGGCTCCAAGCTCACCGCCCAGGTCGCTCAAGTCGACTTGGGTGGTCCCCAAGTGCGCACCTGGACCTACGACGGCGCCTTGCCCGGCAAGGAGATCCGCGTCCGCGCCGGCGACGGCATCGAGGCGGAGCTGACCAACCTGCTGCCCGCCGACACCACCATCCACTGGCATGGGTTGGCACTGCGCAACGACATGGACGGCGCGGCCCCGCTCACCCAGGACCCCATCGTCCCCGGCGGCTCGTTCACCTACCGGTTCGTCGCGGACACCCCCGGCACCTACTGGTTGCATCCCCACGCCGGCACCCAGCTCGATCGCGGCCTCTACGCGCCGGTGATCGTCGAGGACCCAGGCGACCCCGGCGGCTACGACCACGACTGGACGGTCGTGCTCGACGATTGGATCGACGGCACCGGCACCACCCCCGACGAGGTCCTCACCCGGCTACGTCAAGGCGCGGGCGGCATGGGATCGATGCACGGAATGAGCGGCGGCACAGCGCTGGGCGGCGACGTCCGCTACCCGTACTACCTGATCAACGGGCGAGTCCCGGCCGCGCCGGTCACGTTCTTCGCACAACCCGGGCAGCGGGCACGCATCCGGTTCGTCAACGCCGCCTCCGACACGGCCTTCCGCGTCGCACTCGGCTCGCACCGCCTGCGGGTCACCCACACCGACGGCTTCGCAGTCCAGCCCGTCGACATCGATACTCTGCTCATCGGCATGGGCGAACGCTACGACGTCACCGTCGCCCTCGACGACGGGATCTTCCCGCTCGTCGCGCTGGCCGAGGGCAAGAACGCCACCGCACTGGCCCTGGTTCGCACCGGCGGCGGAAGCCCGCCACCGCCTTCGATCCGCCCAGCGGAACTGGATGGCGAGCTCCTTCGCTACGACAGGCTCAAGCCTGCCGAAGAGGTGCGGCTACCCGCCAAGACACCCGACGTGGAACACCGGCTCGACCTGACCGGCGGCATGATGAGCTACGACTGGGGAATCAACGGTCAGCTCTTCGACCCCGCGCAGCGCCTGCTGATCCGGGAAGACCAACGCGTCCGGATCACCTTCGCCAACCGGACGATGATGTGGCACCCCATGCACATCCACGGCCACACCTTCCAGCTGGACGGCACCGGCCCCCGCAAGGACACCGCCATCGTCCTCCCCGGCCGGACCGTGACCTGCGACCTCGCCGCGGACAACCCCGGCCAGTGGATGATCCACTGCCACAACACCTACCACCACGAAACCGGCATGGCGACCATCCTCGGCTACCGGACCTGACCTCGCACCAGGTCCAGCTCGGCACGCAGGCCGTCGACGAGCAAGCCGAGATCCGGCCAGCGGACGGGGTCGGCGAGCATCGCGATCGTCAAGGTGCCCGCGTAGGAAAGCACCTCGAAGACGACGGTCAGGTTGCCGCTTTCGCCGACGCTGAGCGGGATCGCCGACCGGATCGGCGCTCCGCCGAAGGTGACCGGCCCGTCCGGACCTCGCACGTGGCTGACGAGCGTGTGCATCCGGTGCTGGTGGTTCATGTACCAGCGGTAGCCGCCGAGCGCCGCCAACGGCCGGAACAGCGCACCCAGCACGGCGATCGGCGGCGGCCCGGTCGCGGCTGCCTTGCCCGCCCGGACCTCGGCGCCGACCCGCTCCAGCCGCCGGACCACATCGCCGGCGGCCGGAACGCTGACGAGCAACGGGCTGACCGCGTTGCCCAGCACCGAGCCGTCTTCCGTGGCCCGGCCGGACACCGGCACGGCGATCGCGAACGTGTCGACGGCCTCCCCGCGGGCCAGGAGCACCCGGCGCAGGGCACCGGCCACCGCGACCAGGACGGCGTCGTTCACCGAAGCCCCGTTCCGGTGGGCGGCCGCCCGCAGGAGCGCGAGGTCGGCTCGGACGACCGCGAGCCGACGGCGCGGTCCGGTCGGCGCGACGAGTGAGCACGGGGCCGCTCGCGGCGGGTGCAAACCTCCGCCGGCCGAGCTGGACGCCCGCAGCTCCCGCAAGGCCCGCCCGGCCTGGCGCACCGCCCGCAGCCTGGTCGCGACCGCGTCCCGCACCAATGGTCCCCTCCCGGGCGGCACACGCGGGAAAGGCTCCCCGACCGTCGCGGAGCCTTCGTCCACCAAGTGGGCCAAGACGGCGAGACCGCCGACGCCGTCCGCGAGCACGTGGTTCAACACGACCACCAGCGCAGCTTCCCCGTCGGCCAACCCGGTCACGAAGACCGAGGACCACAACGGCGCATTACGCGGCAGCGGAGTGGAGACCAGCGAAAGGGCGGTGTCCAGCAACGCTTGCCGGTCCCCCGGCGACGCGCACACCGCGGCCCGGACGTGGCGGCGGACGTCGAACCCGGAGTCGTCGACCCAGATCGGGCCACCGCACCCCCACGGTGCCCGGGTCAACCGCCGGCGCAGGCGCGGGACGGCCGGGATCCGCTCGGCGATCAGCTGCCGGACCTGCGCCAGGTCGAGCCTCCGGGCCTGGCCGAGCAGCAGGAGCACGCCGAACTGCACCGGCGTGTGGTCGGTTTCCATCGCGAGGAACGCACGATCGGCGGGACTGGCGCGTTCGACGACCGGCCGCGGCGCGCGGGTCATCGTTCCGATGGGTGACCAGCGGGGTCCGGACCGCCGTGCAGCACCTCTTGCACTGCCCGGCGAAGGGAGGGCGGGTCGGCTTCCGCGGCGTACCCGATGCGCAGGAGGGCCTGGGGGAAGCCGGTGAGGCCGAGGTCCTCGCACAGCGCGGACCGCACCGGCTCCAGGTGCAGCGGCTGCGTCAGCACCGCGGCCGCCAGCCCGAGGTCGACCGCGGCGAGCCAGGCCCGCTCCAGCGCGTACCCGGCGCGGACGTGGTCGGCCCGGGCGTCGTCCGCGGTGACGAAGACCAGCAGGGTCTCGCCGGCCAGACGACGCTCGAGTTCCGCCGTTTCCGGGACCTCCGTGGCGCGGCGAACCAGGCCCGCCCACGGCACCGAGCCGGCCGGGACCCGGCTGGCGGGGAGGCCGACGCCGTGCCGGTGGGAGCCTTCGTCCCGGATCGTCCAGAGGGAAAGCTCACGCTGGTAGCCGCTGTCGGTGCGGAAGTGCTCCGCGGCGAAGTGCAACAGCCGGGCGACCACCGCGACCTCCCGACCGGGCCGGACGAGACGCGCTTCGACGCCCGGCGCCCCGCCCGCGTCGACGAGCTTGTGCACCACCGGCGCCGGCACGGCCACCCCCTCGAACGGCGCCCGGTGACTCGCCCGGCGGTCGATCGCCCCGTAGCGGCGGAGTTCCTCGGTCGTGGACGGGGACTCGGCGCCGACAGCGATCCTGGCCACCAGCTCCGGCTCGCGTGCGTCGGGCAGGAACTCGATCTCCACGGCCCGGCCGAGGATGCGGACGGCGAGCTCGAGGTTGGCCACCGCGGCACCGCACGACGCGGCGCGGTCACGCCCGTCCGGGTCGTGGTGCGGAAGAGCCGGTTCCGCACGTTCGCGCACCCGCAGCTCGTCCGGCTCGATCTCCAGCAGCCACGGCTGGGTGTTGTGCACCGACGGCGCGCGCATCATCGACCGGACCAGCACCTCGCTCTCGGTGGCCGTCCAGGACTTTCCCTCCACAGTGGACATCCGGATCAACCCACCCGGCGCAGGAACGGGACGTCCGCCGCCCACTCGTCACGGCGATAGCGCAGCAACCGGGCCACCAGTTCACCTGGGTCGCCGCGCAGGTCCGGCGGAATGGGCGCGGCGACCGGGCCGCCCGTGGAGCGGAGGTCGGCCACGAACCGGGAGACGCGGGACGGCGCCGGCACGAGGTCGCCGCCGAGGTAGGCGAGCACCAGCAGGTCCTCGCCGGAATGGTTCTCCATGGCGAGC
Source organism: Amycolatopsis sp. NPDC051128 (assembly GCF_040682715.1). Classification (NCBI taxonomy): domain Bacteria; kingdom Bacillati; phylum Actinomycetota; class Actinomycetes; order Pseudonocardiales; family Pseudonocardiaceae; genus Amycolatopsis; species Amycolatopsis sp. NPDC051128. The sequence continues at coordinate 82,819 of NZ_JBFBBN010000013.1, forward strand.
GCCCACCCGTGGTGCTCGTCCCACAGCAGGGCCATGTCCCGGCCCGGGTGGCGGGGCAGCCGCACGTCCAGCGCGACGTAGCCCGACACGGGGGTGCCGAGATCCACGGTGCAGGACTCCTCGCCGACGCCGACCGCGGCGCTCACCGCGGCCAGGTAGCCGGTCAACCCGCACCGCAGGCCGTCGTCACGGTCGATACCGGTCAGCAGGGGAATCACTCTCCATCACCTCGGAACGTGCACCGGCCGCGTCGGACCGGATTCCCCCTCGATCCGACGGTACGGCTTCGCTGCCGCACGGGCTGGCGTCGTTCGGCCCCCAATGGAAGGACTTTCGTCACCTGGGCGCCGCCGCGCGCCCCCAGCGGTCCGGAAGCACTGGGACGCCCGGCCTGCCCGGCACCGAGCTTCACTCTTCGCCCGCCGGGCTCACGGGGTGCGGCGGCGCAGGGTGGCCGCCCCGAGGAACAGGGCCAGGACCACACAGCCGGCGATGACCGCGACGTTGCGGACCAGCGTCCCGTCGATCGTCGCCGAACGGGCCACCTGGGTGAGCGCATCCACCGCGTAGGACAGCGGCAGCACGTCCGAAACAGCGCTCAGCAGCCACCCCATCTCGTCGCGCGGGACGAACAGACCACACAGCAGGAACTGCGGCAGCACGAACACCGGCATGAACTGGATGGCCTGGAACTCGGTGCGCGCGAACGCGCTGACGAAGAGTCCGAGCGCGGTGCCCAACAGCGCGTCCAGGACCACGATGAGCAGGAGCGTCCAGACCGAGCCGCCGATGTCGAGGCCGAGCCAGGTCAAGCTGATCCCCGCGGCCACCAGCACCTGCAGGGACGCGAGCAGGCCGAAGGCCAGCGCGTAGCCGAAGAGCAGGTCGAGCTTGCCCATCGGCAGCGTCATCAGGCGCTCGAGCGTCCCGGCGGTGCGTTCGCGCAGGGTGGTGATGGAGGTCAGCAGGAACATGATCGTGAACGGGAAGATGCCCAGCAGTGCCGGGGCGATGCCGCTGAACTGCCGCTCGGAGTTCAGGACGTAGCGCAGCAGGATCATCAGCAGGCTGGGTACGCCGATGATGAGCGCGACCGTGCGCGGGTCGTGCCGCAACTGGGTGAGGATCCGGCGGGTGGTCGCGATCGTGATCGAGGCGCTCATCGCGTCGCTCCTTCCCGGCCCTTGATCAGCCGCAGGAACGCCTGCTCGAGATCGGCTGCCCCGGTCCGCGCCCGCAGTCCCTCCGGCGTGTCCTGGGCAAGCAATTTCCCTTGGTGCAGCATCAGGAGCTCGTCGCACCGGGCCGCTTCGTCCATGACGTGGCTGGAGATCAGAAGCGTGACACCGGCCGTCGCCAAGCCGTGGAACAACTTCCAGAGCTCGTCGCGCAGCTCCGGGTCGGACCCGACCGTCGGCTCGTCGAGCACCAGCAGTTCGGGGGTGCCCAGCAGCGCGACGGCGAGGTTGGCGCGGCCCCGCTGACCGCCGGAGAGCCGGCCGACCAGCGTGCCGGCCGAGGCTTCCAGGCCGGTCTCCGCGATCACCCGGTCCACATCGGACGGACGAGTCCCGAGCACGGCGGCGAAGTAGCGCAGCGCCTCGGTCACGGTCAGGTCCGCGTAGATCGCCGGATCCTGGGTCGCGTAGCCGATCCGCCGGCGCAGCTCCGGGCTCCCCGCGGGGCGCCGGAGCACGGTCACCCGGCCGGACTCGACGATCTGCACGCCGACGATCGAGCGCATGAGCGTGCTCTTGCCGCAGCCGTTGGGGCCGAGCAGGCCCGTCACCGTCCCGCGCCGGACGGTGCATCCGACGTCGCGCAGGACCTCCTGCCCGCCGCGGCGGACCCGCAGGCCCTCCACCACGATTGCCGATTCGTCCACGACGCGCTCCTTCCGTCCGCCTCCATGGTCTGCGGCGGCGGACCGCGAGTCAGGTGCCCGCGGTCCCGGCTTGCGGTGACTTTCGTCCCCGGTCCGGGACTTCCGGCTCCCGGCCGGTGACCTAACGCCCTTTGCCGGCACACGCCGACCGGCGATGCTCGGGGGATGAACGCGCCTTGGGCCGATGTGCACGAAACCCACATCGGCGCGGTCTTCCTCGTCGGGGACCTCGCCTACAAGCTGAAGAAGCCGGTCGACCTCGGCTTCCTCGACTTCACCACCCGCGAGACGCGGGAGCGGGTGTGCCACCGGGAGGTGGAGCTGAACCGGCGGCTGGCGCCGGACGTCTACCTCGGCGTCGCCGACGTCACCGGCCCGGAGGGCGCGGTGTGCGACCACCTCGTGGTCATGCGCCGCATGCCCGAAGACCGCCGCCTGTCCACCCTGGTCCGCCGGCACGAGCCGCTGAACCCGACAATCCGGCGGCTGGCCCGGCAGCTCGCCACCTTCCACGCGGGGGCCGAACGCGGCCACTCGATCAGCGCCGACGAGACGCGCGACGCGGTCCGGAACCGCTGGCGCGCGAGCTTCGAGCAGGTGCGGCCCTTCCACGGCGAAGTGCTGGACCCGGCCACGGCGCTCGAGATCGAGGCCCTGGCCGAGGACTTCCTCGCCGGGCGCGAACCGTTGTTCGACCGCAGGATCACCGAGGGACACGTCGTCGACGGCCACGGCGACCTCCTCGCCGACGACGTCTTCTGCCTCGACGACGGTCCGCGCGTGCTGGACTGCCTCGAGTTCGACGACCACCTCCGGCACGTCGACGTCCTCGACGACGTCGCCTTCCTCGCCATGGACCTCGAGCGGCTCGGCGCGCCCGAGCTGGGGAAACAGCTGCTCGCCGACTACCGCGAGTTCGCGGGTGACCCCGCTCCCCCGGCCCTGGTGCACCACTACCTGGCCTACCGGGCGTTCGTCCGGGTCAAGGTCGCCTGCCTGCGGCACGCCCAAGGCGACACCGAAGCGGCCACGCTCGCGGGCGAATACGCCGAACTCACCCTGGAGCACCTCCGGCTGGGACAGGTGCGGCTGGTCCTCGTCGGCGGAGAACCGGGCACCGGCAAGTCGACGGTCGCCGGCGGGCTGGCCGACCGGCTCGGCGCCACCCTGCTGCAGTCGGACCGGCTGCGCAAGGAGCTGGCCGGGCTCGTCCCGGTCCAGCGACCCGCCGAGGGCTACCGGCAAGGCCTCTACGACGACCACCACACCGACGCGACCTACGCCGAACTCGTCCGCCGGGCCGGGCAACTGCTCGCCCTCGGCGAAACCGTCGTGCTGGACGCGTCCTGGACCGCCGTCCGCCACCGCGAACTCGCCGCCGAGACCGCCAGGCGGACGAGCAGCCCCCTGGTCGCCGTGCGCTGCCACGCGCCGGAAGAGACCGCGGCGCACCGGATCACCCGCCGGGCGGGCTCCCTGTCCGACGCCACCCCGGAGATCGCGCACCGCATGGCCGCGGACGCCGACCCGTGGCCCGAGGCGCACCCGCTGCCGACCACCGGCACGCCGGCCGAGGCGGTGACGCACGCCTTGGCCCACGTGGCGCCGAAGCACCGAAAGTCACCCGTCCAGAGGCATTCCGGCCCTGCTGCCGGCGAGGTGGGCGGTGCGAGGCTCGACTCGGCAGCACACTCCGCCCACGAGGAAGGCCGATGATGGAGCGAGCATTTCCGGACGAGTTCACCGTCAAGACCGCGGTGGCGATGGCCGTCCGCGCGCCGTCGGTGCACAACTCCCAGCCGTGGTACTGGCGGATCGGGCACAGCTCCCTGCACCTCTACGCCGACCCGGACCGGCTCCTGCGCGAAACCGACCCCGACGGCCGCGACCTGGTCCTCAGCTGCGGCGCGGCCCTGCACCACCTCCGGATCGGCTTCGCCGCGCTCGGCTGGACCGCCGAAGTGCACCGGCTGCCCAACCCGGACGAGCCCGACCACCTCGCGGCGATCACCCTCCAGCAGCACCAGCCGACGCAGGACGAAATCGCGATGGCCGCGGCGATCCCGCGCCGCCGCACCGACCGGCGCCGGCACAGCTCCTGGACCGTGCCCCGCGGACACGTCGAAGCCATGGCCAAGGCCGCGGCGCTGGAAGGCACCGTCCTGCAGGTCGCCGACAACTCCGGGCGGTATCACCTGGCCACCGCGATCGAAGAAGCTTCGCGGCGGCACGCCGCCGACCCGGCCTACCGGACCGAGCTGGAGGCCTGGAGTGGCCGTCACTTCTCCCCCGACGGCGTCCCGGCCCGCAACACCCCGGCCCCGGACGACACCCCGGGAGCGCTGCGAGCCCGCCCGTTCGCCGACCCGCTCCTGGCCCAGCCGCCCGACGCCAAGGCCGAGGACGACGAGACGGTGCTGCTGGTCTTGAGCACGGCGTCCGACGACCGGATGTCGCGGTTGCGCGCGGGTGAGGCGACCAGCGTCGTGCTGCTCACGGCCAACGCGTTCGGCCTGTCTTCGTGCCCGCTCACCGAGCCACTGGAACTGCCCGATGTCCGCGAGACGGTGACCAAGCACGTGACCGGCGGCTCCTACCCCCAGATGGTGCTGCGCATCGGCTGGGCCCCCGCCAACGCCGACCCGTTGCCCGCGACCCCGCGCCGTGACCTCGCCGACGTGCTGCAGCCGCTCGAGGCTGCCCCCGGGCACTTCCAGAGCCACTAGGAAGGAGCCGGTCATGCCTTACTGGCACTACCCCGGAACCATGGGCTGGGCGGGCGGCATCGGCATGCTCGTGCTGATGGCGCTCGTGCTGGCCGCACTCGTCGCCCTCGTCGTCGTCCTCGCCCGCCGGGCACCGCAGCCGCCGACGCCGGGCGACACCGCCCGGCGAATCCTCGACGAGCGGTTCGCCCGCGGCGAGATCGACCAGGAAGAGTACGAACGCCGCCGCGACGCCCTGACGCCGAGATGACCATGCGCGCCAAGGCCGTGCTCGTAGCCCTGGGACGAGAGCTCGCCTCGCCGGCTGCGGCGGGAGCGACCGGAATGCGGATCCGGCCACGAGCACGGTTTCCACTGACGATTCCTGGCGCCGCACTCGGCGTCGATGGCTCCGGGCGCCCGCCCGGCCAGGTCCTGACCGGCGGTCCGCCGGAGGCGATTCGCCGGGCGGTCGTCGACATCGCCCACTGAGAGGACGCCATGGACCGCCTGAGCCCGCTCGACGCGGCCTTCCTCGAAATCGAGGACGAAGACCCCAGCTCGTCCCTCGCCATCGCCTCGATCGCGATCGCCGAAGGACCGGCCCCGGCCCAGGGCGAGTTCGTCGACGCCGTGCGGGCCCGGCTGGCCGGCATCCCCCGCTACCACCAGAAAGTCCGCACAGTGCCGTTCGACCTCGGCCCGCCGGCCTGGGTGGACGACCCGGCGTTCGACGCAGGAGCCCACTTCGGCCGGATGGCGCTGCCCGAACCGCACGACGAACAGGCGCTGTGCGAACTGGTCGCCCTGCTGATGGGCGAACGCCTCGAGCGCGACCGGCCGCTGTGGGAGTTCTGGGTCATCGAGGGCCTGCCGGACGGACGCTGGGCGATCCTGGCCAAGGTGCACCACGCGCTGGCCGACGGGCTCGCCGCGACCCGGCTGCAGACGATCCTCTTCGGGGACACACCCGCGCCGACCCGAACCGAGGAAGCACCCGATCCCGGCGCGGCGAAGCTGCTGCTGGACGCGGCGGGTTCGGTCCTGCGCATCCCCTGGGACCAGACGCGGCTGGTCGCCCGTGAGCTGCTGCACCCGAACCGGCTGGCCCGCCGCGTGAGCGACGCCGCCCGCGGCCTCGCCGCGCTGACCTCCGCGCTGCTGCCCACGTCGCCGACTCCGCTGACCGGACCGCTCGGCCGCGACCGCCGTTACGCCACCGCGTCGGTGGCACTGGCCGACGTCAAGGCCGTGGCCAAAGCACACGACGTCACGGTGAACGACGTCCTGCTGGCCGCCGTCGCCGGCGGCTTCCGGGAACTCCTGCTGCACCGCGGCGAAACTCCGGCCGCGGACAGCGTCCGGTCCCTGGTGCCGGTGTCCGTGCGCACCGGGACCGCCCTCGACAACGAGGTCTCCCTGCTGCTGCCGTTGCTGCCGGTCGATCTGGCCGACCCGGTGCAGCGCCTGATCCGGGTGCACCAGCGCCTGAGCACGCTGAAGGCGGGCAAAGAGGCCGACGCCGGCGCGCTGCTCACCGCGACCGCCGCGCACGAGCCGTTCGCCCCGGTCGCCTGGGCCATCCGGGCCGCCGCGCACCTGCCGCAGCGCAACATCGTCACGGTGACGACCAACGTGCCCGGCCCGGCCGAACCGCTGTTCGCGCTGGGCCGCCGGATCGTCGAGATCTACCCGTACGTGCCGATCGCGCTGCGGGTGCGGACGGGGGTGGCAATGCTCAGCTACGCCGGGCGGATCACCTTCGGGATCACCTCCGACGCCGACACGATCCCGGAAACCGACGTGCTCGCCAAGGCGATCGAGCGGGAGATCCAGGCCCTGCGCGCCACCGCCCCGCCGGTGTAGACGAATGCGCCGAAATCGTGCGGCGCGCACGCGGTGACCAGCTCCGGCGGCGGATCCATCAGCAACGCCCACTGGGTGAAGCCGACATACGAACAACCGTGGGTGGCGAAGCGCCCGTCGAACCACGGCTGCTCGCGCATCCACGCGACGATGTCGGCCGCGTCGTAGAGGTTCCAGCCGTACGGCGAGGTGACGAGGATCGTTCCCGAGGCCGGTCCCGTCGGCTCGAAAAGGTCCGCGACCAGTTCGACGTCGTCTCTCGTCGGGATGCGCAGGTCGCGGGTCACGGCGTAGCCCGTCGTCGCGGCGGGAAGCCGGGTCTACTTCGTCCACGTCCAGTCGGCGAACCGAGGCGAGGCCGACCTCCGGGAAGGCATCGCCATCCTGGGCGACTCGCCCGCGACCGATCGGCTGAACGAGACGCTCGAACTCATCCACTTCCTCAGAGACGAGACCCACGCGATGATGCGTCACTGGCAGGAGCGCAAGGCAGCGCCGCGAACTCCGCGGCCAGCCCGGCGACCAGCGTCGCCGGATCAGGGATGAGCTTCCGGTCCGTACCGAACCCGAACCGCACCTGGCCGGCGTAGCTGAACACGCAGATCGTGATCGCCTGCCGCCCGCTGCACGGCGCCCAGCCGACAATGCCCTCGACCTCCGCACCGGCCAGCGTCATCGGCGCGCGCGGGCCGGGCACGTTCGTCAGCACCCCGACCGCCTTTCCGGCGAAGAACCCGCTCAGCGCCAGGCCCAGCGGCGCCGGGCTCTGCGCGATCGCGTACTGCACCCCGAACGTCAGCACCGGTTCATAGGAATCCCGGATCCGGGCGACCCGGCGGTGCACCTCGGCGAGACGCTCGGCGAACGTCCGGCGCCCCAGCGGCAGCTGGGCCAGCACGAGCGAGAAGTGGTTGCCCAGGGTGGCCGGCAGCTCGTCGTCGAACGAGGACAGGCTCACCGGGATCAGCCAGCCCAGGTCGGACCGGTCCGGGCGAGCCGTGCCATGTGCGCTGAAGTACCGGTCGAGCGCCCCCGCGACGAGCGCGGTGCAGACGTCGTTGACCGTCGTCCCGGTTTGGTGGCCGACCCGGGCGAGCTCGGCCAGCGGGATCGGCTCGCCCCACGCCGCGGTCTTCTCGACCCCCGGCTCGCCGTCCCACAGCCCGGTCGCGGTGGACGGCCCGAGCAGGTCCGCGGCGCCGGTGGCACTGTGCCAGATCGTCGTCGCCGCGCCGGCGACCGTGTCGACCACGCGGCGGGGGCCGCCGTCCAGCGCCGAGGCGAGGAATCCGGCGACGGCACCGGTGGCGCCCACCGCCGCGGTCGCGCCCAGTACCGGCACGGCCACGGCGGTTTCCAGCGCCGGGTGCACGCGGGCCGCCTGCTGCTGGGCCTTCGCGCCGGTGTCGCCGAGCGCGCGCAGGACGGCCGCGCCGAGCCGGACCACCGGCTGCGCCACGGCTTCCCGGTGTGGCGCCGCGCCACCGACCTTCGCGTGCGGCGCCGCGGCATCGCCGTCGGCCGGGTCCAGGAGGCTGAACAGCACCTGCGTCAGCCGGATCCCGTCGGCCATCGCGTGGTGCGTGCGGCAGACGAGCGCGCTGCCGCCGCGGTAACCCTGCAGCAGGTCAATGGTCCACAGTGGCCGAATCGGGTTGAGCGGGGCGCTTCGCCGAGCGGCGACGAAGTCCTCGAGCGCCGCCTGGTCGGCGGGTGCGGGCAACTCTTGCTCCACCACGTGCTTCCCGAGGTCGAAGCCGGGATCGGTCTCCCAGGTGACCGTCTGCGTTGGGCCGCCGTGCCGCACGGCTCGCTGCAGGTACACCGGGTACCGCGCCAGCAGCCGGTCCGACACGAGCGACCGCAACCGCGCGGCGTCCACCGGCGTCCTGGTCCACAGCACGGACGTGACGACCATCAGGTTCTCCGGCCGGTCCAGGTGGAGCCACAGGCTGTCCTGAGCGGGCATCCGCCGATGCGGCCCGATCAGTTTCCGCGTGTTCCGCACCGTCATCGCCCGCTCCCGTCGCTCCGCCCGCCATCCACCCTGCACCCCAGGTGCTGTCCGGAAAAGGGCCGGAAGTCACCCCGGGCAAGGCCGAGTGCCCTGCCGAGGGCACTCCAAGGATGGGAACGGGAGAGATGTCAGACATGGCATCCTCCTCGTTCTTGTTGTTGCATTTGCGCTGGTCAAGACGCCTCTCGCGGTCGAACGGCACGATGACGGTCTCGTGAGCAGCCCGACGTGCCGCCGGAACCGTCGGCCCGAGCAGCGTGGCCGTGCACTTGATCTGGTTCGTGCCCTTGTGGTAGTGCAGCTCGAGCCGGAGGACTTCGAAGAGTCGTCGTGCCACGTCTTCGGGTAGCTCTTCGACTTGGACCTCACCCATGGGTAGGGCGTCGAGCAGATCAGGGTTGGCCGCCTGCTGGCTCTCCTCTTCAACCTCGGCGAGCCGTGCTTCGAGCGGGACGCCCGCCTGCATCGCGCCGCCGAACACCCCGACAAACAGCAGCAGGAGCAGCACCGGCATACCCAACGCCATGATCATCATCCCCGGGTACCGGCGCAGGTGCCGCAGATTGCGCCGCAGCATCGTCGCCGAATGGACTTGCGCAGCCCGCTGGCCGCTATCGCCGGGGTGGTCACGGTTCTCCTCTCGTCCGCCGTGACCTCGGCGGCCACGGCTGTCACGAGGGTGTGCGACCCCGGTTTCAGCCTGGTTTCAGGCCGCTTTCCACCCGGCCGGCTACTTCCCGGGCTTCTCCTTGATCGACTCCTGGTAGATGTCGGCGTAGGTGCGCGAATCCTTGATCAGCTCGTCGCAGAAGGCCGCGACGTCCTCGCCGATCACTTCCAGGACTCCCCTACCGGTCGCGGCGCCCTCTTCGAAGAAACCGACGATCCCCGAGAGCAGATTTCCCTCGGTCAGGTCAACCGGCCCGACCTTGAACAGGTACTTCTGCATCTCCTTGTAGACGATCTGGTAGTCGGGCGGGAGGGCTTTGACCCGGGCCATGTGCGCCCGCCACTGCTTCTTGCCTTCGATGATGTCCTGGATCCCCATGTCAGCCTCCCAGCCGGCCCAGTTTTTTCGCCACGTTCCGGTTCAGCTGCTTCCGCCACCGGGCGCGGAAGTTCCAGGCCCCGTCCCCACCGGCGAGCGCCGAGCAGAAGCCCTCGATGTCGTCGCCCAGCACGTCCTGGACGCTCTGCCCCTCCGCCGCGGTTTCCTCCAGCAGCCCCAGCGCACCGTCGAGGATCGGCATCAGGTTGCGACCGGTGAAGTCTCCGTAGGGGACGAGGTGCGCTTTGATCTGCTCCCACGCCGCCCGGTAATCCTCCGGCAGCACCCCGGCTCTGGCCTCGAACGCCTGATATTCCCGGGTGAGGTCGCTGCCGGTGATGGTCTCCCAGAAGTTCATTTCCCGCCCTCCTTCAACTTGTCGATGCGCGACGAGACGTACTGCCACTTCGCCCAGAACCGGCCGAGCTCTTCGCGGCCGGCGTCGTTGAGCCGGTAGAACTTGCGCGGCGGCCCCTTCTCGGACGGCCGTTTCGTCACCTGGACGAGCTTGTTCTTCTCCAGCCGCAGCAAGATCGTGTACACGGTGCCCTCGACGACATCGCCGAAGCCGAGGTCGTTCAGCCGGCGCGTGACGGCATAGCCGTAAGTCTCTTCGTTGCCGATGATCTCGAGCACGCAGCCTTCAAGGGTGCCCTTCAGCATTTCGGTCAGATCGTCCATCGCTCCTCCGGACTCGCCGTGGCGCCACTACTCAGTACTACTGTATACCAGTACTCGGCACTACTGAGTAGTCGGACGATAGGGAGACCCGATGACAGCGATTCAAGTTCGCGACCTCGAGAAGTCGTACAAGGAGCTGCATGTCCTGCGCGGCGTGGACTTCGACGTGGCGCGGGGCAGCATCTTCGCCCTGCTCGGTTCGAACGGCGCGGGCAAGACCACCGCGGTGCGGATCCTGTCCACGCTGCTCAAACCGGACGCGGGAACCGCCGCGATCAACGGCTTCGACGTCGTCACCCAGGCCGACGACGTGCGCGCGGCCATCAGCCTCACCGGGCAGTTCGCCGCGGTCGACGAAATCCTCAGCGGCCGCGAAAACCTCGTGCTCGTCGCGCGGCTGCGGCGTCTGAAGCAACCCGGCAAGATCGCGGACGGCCTGCTGGAACGCTTCTCGCTGACCGACGCGGGTGCACGGCGGGTGTCGACCTACTCCGGCGGCATGCGCCGCCGTCTCGACATCGCCATGAGCCTCATCGGAGACCCGTCGGTGATCTTCCTGGACGAACCGACCACCGGCCTCGACCCCGAGGCCCGCCTCGAAGTCTGGGACGCGGTGAAAGGCCTCGCCGCCCGCGGCACCACGGTGCTGCTCACCACCCAGTACCTGGACGAGGCCGAACAGCTCGCCGACCGGATCGCGATCCTGCACGACGGCCGCATCATCGTGAACGGCACCCTCGCCGAGCTCAAGCAACTGCTCCCACCCGCCAAGGTCGAATACGTCGAGAAGCAGCCGACTCTCGAAGACGTCTACTTCGCCGTCGTCAGCGCCCGCACGGAAAGCGAGAACCGATGACCACGCACGTCCTCGGCGACACCACCGTCCTACTGGGACGCTCCCTGCGCCACATCACCCGCAGCCTGGACACCATCATCACGACCGTCATCACGCCGGTCGCCATGATGCTGATGTTCGTCTACGTCTTCGGCGGCGCGATCGACACCGGCTCGGGCTCCTAATTCGATTACATGCTGCCCGGCATCCTCCTGATCACGATCGCGTCAGGCATCGCCTACACCGCACTCCGGCTCTTCACCGACCTCAAGAGCGGGATCTTCGAGCGCTTCCACTCGATGCCGATCACGCGGTCTGCCGTGCTGTGGGCGCACGTGCTGACCTCACTGGTCGCCAACCTGATCTCGCTCGTGCTCGTCGTCGGCGTCGCCCTGCTCATGGGCTTCCGCTCGAACGCCGACGTCCTGGCCTGGCTCGCCGTCACCGGCATCCTGCTGCTATTCACCCTGGCCCTGACCTGGATCGCGGTCCTCGCCGGCCTCACCGCGAAAACGGCGGAAGGCGGCGGCGCGTTCTCCTACCCGCTCATCTTCCTGCCGTTCCTCAGCTCGGCCTTCGTCCCCACCGGCACCATGCCCGGCCCGGTCCGCTGGTTCGCCGACCACCAGCCGGTGACCTCCATCGTCAACACCATCCGCGCCCTGTTCACACAACAGCCGGCCGGCACCGACATCTGGATCGCGCTGGCCTGGTGCGCGGGCATCCTCGTCGTCGCCTACCTCTTCGCCACCGCGGCCTACCGCCGCAAGGTCTCCTGAGCCGTGTCAGCGCGGTGGCTGCCCGGTGTCAGGGCAGCCGGAGATGGTAATAGCAGCTTCGCATCCCGGAAAGGATCACAGCATGACCATCGAACACGGCGGCCACGTCGAGCAGGGCTGGGGAAAGGTCGCCGACGCGTTCCGCGCCAACTTCGCCGCTCCCGGTGAGATCGGCGCGGCCTGCAGCGTCTACGCCGGTGGCCGTCCCGTCGTCAACCTCTGGGGCGGCCAAGCCGACCGCGAGGCGAACCAGCCGTGGCGCGAAGACACCATCGCCCAGGTCGCCTCCACCACGAAAGGCGCCGCGGCGATCTGCGCCCACCTGCTGGTGCAACGCGGCGAGCTGGACCTCGACGCCCCGGTGATCCGGTACTGGCCGGAGTTCGGCGCCGCCGGCAAGGACGAGATCCTGGTGCGCTGGCTGCTGTCGCACCAGGCCGGACTGCCGATCGTCGACGGCCCGCTGACCTTCGAGCAGGCGTGCGCCTGGGACCCGGTCATCCACGCCCTGGAAGCGCAGAAGCCGCTGTGGAAGCCCGGCACCCAGCACGTCTACCACGCCGTCACCTACGGGTTCCTCGTCGGCGAGGTCGTCCGCCGGATCACCGGCAAGTCACTCGGCACATTCTTCGCCGAAGAGGTCGCCGCCCCGCTCGGGCTCAGCGCCTGGATCGGGCTGCCCGAAGAGCACGAGCCCCGCGTGGCGCAGTTCGAGGACGCCGCTCCGTTCACCGTGGAGGAATTGCTCGCCGGGATGATCGCGACGACCGGGCTGGACGCGGACACCGTCACCAAGTGGGTCGAATCCATGTGGACCCCGGACGCGATCCAGATGCGCGCAGGCGTGCTCGGCGGCGCCATGGACCCCACCACCGGCTACTTCCGGACGCGCGCCTGGCGAGCGGCGGAATTCCCGGCCGCGAACATGGTCGCCGACGCCCACTCGCTGGCCCGGATGTACGCCGCCACCGTCGGCGACGTCGACGGCGTCCGGGTGCTCGATTCGTCGACCGTCGCCACCATGACGGAGATCCAGACCGACAAGACGACGATGTACGGAGTACCGGCCGGCCTGAACATCCCGGCCAACCGCTCCTTCAACATGTCACTCGGCTTCTGGCGCGCCTGCCCACCGCTGCCGATGCTCGGACCCGGCTCGTTCGGCCACCCGGGCTCCGGCGGCTCGATCGCCTTCGGCGACCCCGACGCCGAAGTCGGCTTCGGCTACGTCACCAACCTCTGGAACTACCGCCCCGACGACCCCCGGGCGACGAACCTCGCCAACGCCGTTCGTTCCTGCCTCGGCTGACCGCCCGACCGAAAGGGCACCGCCCACCACGGCATCCGACGCCGTGGTGGGCAGGCGTCACCGACTTCGTCCGGTTGCCGCGGCAACGGCAGCGAGCAGGACGACGAGACCGAGTCCGAGCGCATCGAACAGCCGCTCGCTGCCAGCAAGCTCATGCAGGCACTCGGCGCGGGTGATCGGCGTGCTGCCCAGCCGGGTGTAGAGCTGATAGCCGGTGGCCGTCAGCTCGGGCGTGCCGTTGCGCAGACCTGCCAAAGAGCCCGGCGGCGGCGGACCCTGATTTTTCCCTGATTCCCCACCGCTTTACCGCAGGCCGGCTCCCCTACCCGGCAGAATCAGTGAATCTGGCAAAGGGGGTGCCGTGCTTCTACCACCGACGAGACCACGCGCCATCGTCTTCGTTGTCGTGACCCAGTTGCTGACCGTGCTGCCGTTCCTGTTGTCGATCATCGTCGTCTGGACCTTCGGCACCGACGCACAGGCCGCGGCTGAAGCCGAGCTCACCCGTCAGGGGCTACCCACTTCCCTGCTCCCCGAGCACGCCGTCAGCTTCGGCTCGAACACCGCTGAAACGCCGTTGCCGGCCGCGATAATCGCCGTCCTCGTCGTGCTGGCGCTGCTGAACCTGGCCGGCCGGCGAGCCGGCCAGGTGCTGTCCTGGGTCTTCCATCCACTGCTGGCCGTGGCCGGGGCGCTGATCGTGCCGGCCCAGCTGTTCACCGCCACCTTTCTCGCCGCGAGTTTCCGGGATTCCGGCGATCCGGTGCTCCGGCAGGTCGACGTCCCGAAGCTGGTCGACGCCGCACGTGCGGCCATGCCGAGCTGGCTTCCGGTCGTCGACGGCGCGAAGCTGGTCCTGACCACGGCCGGTTCCCTGCTGGTGATCGTCCTGCTGGCGCTCCCGGCGTCGCGCGCGTACTTCCGCGCACGAAGGCGGATCAATCCGACGTCAAGATCCGAGAGCGCAGCGTGAAAGACGTGCTGGTGCGACATGCGCGGCCGCGCACAGCGCGCCATCGTTCGGTGACGGAGTTCCGGCGAACCGAAGGGTTTCGATGAGCGACCTGGTCTACACACGCTGATGCTGATCGGCGGTTTCGTCGTGCTGACCGTGGTGCTGCGCGTGGCGGAACGCTGGTGCGGGGCGCACCCGTGCCGGGACGAGGCCGGGAACAAGGTGCGGCGTCGCGAACTTACGGATTCCTAATTAGCTACTCGCCTTCCAGCTCGGCAAGCACCTCGGCTGCGGTCTGGCTGCCTTCGTCGGCGAGCCGGCGAAGTTCGTCCAGGTCTTCACGTTCGGTCGCGAGCTCGATGAGCAGGTCGACGGCGTCGGAGTGCCCGGCGGCGGCCCACCGGCGCAGTTCGGCGGTGTCGCCGCGCTCGGCCGCCAGCTCGATGGCTTCGTCGGGATCCGTCATGGCGACTCCTCCGGGACGAAGCGGTACCCGATGCCGGTTTCGGTGATCAGGTACCGCGGGTGGGACGGCTCGGGTTCGAGCTTACGGCGCAACTGTGCGATGTAGACGCGCAGGTAGTGCCCCCGGTCCGCGCAGTCCGGTCCCCAGATCGTGGTCAGCAGGTGCGTGCCGCTGATGAGGGAGTCGGGATGGCGGACGAGCTGTTCGAGGATGGCCCATTCGGTGCGGGTCAGGTGCACCACCGCGTCGCCCCGGCGGACGATCTTGGCGCCGACGTCCACCGTGAATGCAGTGGTCTCGACGACCAGGCCCGGCTCGGGCGGCGCGCCGAGGGCCAACCGGCGTTCCGCGACGCGCAGGCACGCCAGCAGCTCGTCCATGCCGACTGGCTTGGTGACGTAGGTGTCGGCGCCGGTGTCGAGGGCCCGGATCTTGTCGGCGGACCGGTCCCGGGCCGAGAGCACGATGATCGGCATCGCGCTCCAGGTGCGCAGCTCGCGGATCACCTCGATGCCGTCGATGTCGGGCAGCCCGAGGTCGAGCAGGACCAGGTCCGGGTGCTCGGTCGCCGCGGTCAACAGCGCGGAGGCGCCATCGGTGGCGGTGACCACGGAGTAGCCGCGCGCGGTGAGGTTGATCCGCAGCGCCCGCACGAGGGCGGTTTCGTCGTCGACCACGAGCACGGACGTCATGGCATCTCCCCGGTGCGAGCGACAGGCAGCGAGATGACGATCGTCAGCCCGCCGCCCGGGGTGTCCTCGGCGCGAATCGTCCCGTCCATCGCCTCGACGAAGCCCTTGGCGACGGACAGACCCAACCCGACGCCGGTGGTGGTGTTGCGGTCCCCGAGCCGCTGGAACGGCGCGAATGCCGACTCGGCGGCGCCCTTCGGCAGCCCGCGGCCGTGGTCGACCACACGCAGCTCGACCCGGCCGGCGTAGGCGCTGGCACGCACGGCGACCTCGCCGCCGCCGTAGCGCAGCGCATTGTCGAGCACGTTCGCGATGGCACGCTCCAGCAGCCCGGCGTCGGCCGTCACCGCGGGCAGACCAGCGTCGACGTCGACACCGATCTGGCCTCCGTCGTCAACCGCGGCCAGTGCGGTGGCGACGACCTCGTCGTAGCCGACCGGGCGCAGCACCGGCTGGACCGCGCCGGTGGCCAGCCGCGAGGAGTCGAGGAGGTTGTCGATCAGGCCGGAGAGCCGGTCGGTGGACTCCTCCCCGGCGGCGAGCAGCTCTTCGGCGTCCTCTTCGGACAGACTGACGTCGTGGGCGCGCAAGCCACCGAAGACGGCCTTGATGGAGGTCAGCGGCGTGCGCAAGTCGTGGCCGATGGCCGAGAGCAGCGCCGTCCGCAGCTCGGTGGTCTCCGCCCGGCGCTGCGCCTCCTGCGTCTGAGCCGCCATCCGCTGCTGCCGCAACGCCAGCAGCGCCTGCCCGGCCGCGGCCTCGAGAACGCGCTGGTCGTGCGCCGGCAGTGTCCGGCCGCGCAGCGCCAGGTGGACGTCGTCGGTCACCGGGACGTCTACGTCGGCCTCGTCCGGGTCGTCGCACGGCCGTTCCCCTGTGCAGGCCGCGCGGACCCAGGCGTCGTCCTGCTTCTCCAGCAGCGAGACGGATTCGAGCCCGAAGTTCTCCCGCACCTTTTCCAGCAGCCGCTGCAACGGGTCGCCGTCCCCGAGCACGGTCCGGGCGTAGGAGGCCAGCAGCGCGGCCTCCGTCCGGGCCCGCGCCGCGGCATCCGCCCGCCGCGACGCCCGGTCGACGACCAGCGCGAACGCCACCGCGACCACGACCATCGCCACCAGCGTGATGACATTCTGCTGGGCGTCCACAGTCAGCGTGTACAGCGGTGGGGTGAAGAAGAAGTTCAGCAGCAACGCACTGGCGATCGAGGCGAACAGCGCGGGCCCGAGACCGCCGACCAGCGCCACGATGATCGTCGCCAGGAAGTAGTCGATCACGTTGGTGGACAGGATGAGCGTCTGCCGCAGCACCACACCGATCAGGGTCGCCACCACCGGCAGCGCCACCGCGAGTGCCCAGCCGAGAAGCTGCCGCCGCCGGGCCAGCGAGCTGTGGGGGAACAGCTTTGCGCGCAGCCGGCCGCCGGACTCGTCGTGGGTGACCATGTGCACGTCGATCGGCCCGGACTCCTGCACGACGGTGGCGCCGATGCCTTCGTCGAACAGCCGCGCCACCCGGGAGCGCCGGGAGGTGCCCACCACGACCTGCGTCGCGTTCACCCCACGGGCGAAGTCCAGCAGCGCCGTCGGGACGTCGTCACCGACCACGGTGTGGAAGGTGGCCCCGACGTCCTCGGCGAGCTTTCGGTACTCGGCAAGCGCCTGCGGGGAGACACCGGCCAGCCCGTCACCGCGCAGGATCTGCAGCACGAGCAGCTCGGCCCCAGCCCGCTTCGCGATCCGCCGGGCCCGCCGGATCAGCGTCTCGCTCTCCCGGCCGCCGCTGATCGCCACGACGACCCGCTCCCGGGCCTCCCAGGTATCGGTGATGTCGCGTTCGGTCCGGTAGCGCTGCAAGGCGACGTCGACCTGGTCGGCCACCCACAGCAGGGCCAGCTCCCGCAGCGCGGTGAGGTTGCCGGGCCGGAAGTAGTTGCCCAGCGCCGCGTCGATCCGGTTGGCCGGGTAGACGTTGCCGTGGGCGAGCCGCCGCCGCAGCGCCTCCGGCGTGATGTCGATCAGCTCCAGCTGCTCGGCCCGCCGCACGACCTCGTCCGGCACGGTCTCCTGCTGGGCGATGCCGGTGATCCGCTCGACGACGTCGTTGAGGCTCTCCAGGTGCTGCACGTTCACCGTGGAGAGCACGTCGATCCCGGCGTCCAGGAGTTCCTCGATGTCCTGCCAGCGCTTTTCGTTGCGCGAGCCGGCCACGTTCGTGTGTGCCAGCTCGTCCACCACCGCGACCTCCGGGGCCCGGGTGAGGATCGCGTCGACGTCCATCTCCTCGAACGTGTGACCCCGGTAGTCCAGCCGCCGGCGAGGAACGACTTCGAGGCCTTCGAGGAGTTCGGCGGTCTTGCGGCGGCCGTGCGTCTCCACCAAGCCGACGACGACGTCGGTGCCGCGGTCCATGCGGCGGCGGGCCTCCCCGAGCATGGCGAAGGTCTTCCCCACGCCCGGGGCGGCCCCGAGGTAGATCCGCAGCTCACCGCGGCGGCGCTTGGGCTCGCTCGCGTCCGCTGTCGTCACGGGTCAGTGCCTGGCCGCCGCGACGGCGAGGTTGAGCCGCAGCACGTCGACCGCCGGGTCGCCGAGCACGCCGAGCCCGCGCCCGGTGGTGTTGTCGGCGACGAGCTTGCGGACCTTGTCCTCGCTCAGGCCGTTCTCCCGGGCGACCCGCGGGACTTGCAGTTCGGCGTAGGCCGGGCTGATCTGCGGGTCGAGCCCCGAGGCCGAGGCGGTGACGGCGTCGGCCGGGATCTTCGAGAGGTCGACGCCTTCGCGCTGGGCGATCAGTTCCTGCCGCTGCTTGACCGTGGCCAGCAGGTCCTCGTTGGCGGTGCCCTTGTTCGAGGCACCTGAGGTCGACGGGTCGCCCGGCCCGAGCGGGTCCTTCGATCCCGCCGACGGCCGGTCGTGGAAGTACGGGTCGTGCGCCGGGTCCTTCGCGACCGGGTCGACCCCGATCAGCGACGATCCGACCGGCTGGCCGTTCTGCGTGATCAGCGAGCCTTCGGCGTTGTCCGACAGCCCGGGGATCCGCGCCACCGCCCAAACCGCGAGGGGGTAGAGGATTCCGAGCAGGACGGTCAGCACCAGCAGCATCTTCAGACCGGCGACGGTCTGCTTGTACAGCACCTTCATGGTCACATTCCCGGAATCAGTCGAACGAGCAGGTCGATCAGCCAGATCCCGGCGAACGGCGTCACGATGCCGCCGAGCCCGTAGACCAGCAGGTTGCGCCGCAGCAGCGACTTCGCGGTCGAGGGCTTGTACCGCACGCCGCGCAGGGCGAGCGGGATCAGCGCCACGATGATCAGCGCGTTGAAGATCACCGCGGACAGGATCGCCGAGTCCGGCGAGTGCAGGCCCATGATGTTCAACGTGCCGAGCTGGGGGTAGATCGCCGCGAACATCGCGGGCAGGATCGCGAAGTACTTCGCCAGGTCGTTGGCGATGGAGAACGTCGTCAGCGCGCCGCGCGTGATGAGCAGCTGCTTGCCGATCTCCACGATCTCGATCAGCTTCGTCGGGTTGGAGTCGAGGTCGACCATGTTGCCGGCCTCCTTGGCCGCCATGGTCCCGGTGTTCATCGCCACCCCGACGTCCGCCTGCGCCAGCGCCGGAGCGTCGTTCGTGCCGTCTCCGGTCATCGCGACCAGCCGCCCGCCCTCCTGCTCCTTCTTGATCAGCGCCATCTTGTCTTCGGGCTTGGCTTCGGCGAGGAAGTCGTCCACCCCGGCTTCCGCGGCGATGGCCCGCGCCGTGAGCGGGTTGTCACCGGTGATCATGACGGTCTTGATGCCCATCGTGCGCAGCTCGGCGAAGCGCTCCTTCATGCCCGGCTTGACGACGTCCGACAGCCGGATCACGCCGCGCACCGACGCGACGCCCTCGACCTGCTCGGCGACGACGAGCGGCGTGCCGCCCTCGGCGCTGATCGTGTCGACGACGGTGTGCACCTCGTCCGGCACCGTGCCGCCATGCTCGGCGACCCACGCCCGGACCGCGCTCGCCGCACCCTTGCGGACGACCCGGCCGTTCAGGTCGATGCCGCTCATCCGGGTCTGGGCGGTGAACGGGACGAACTCGCCGGACTTCTCGGCCTCGCTCGGCTCCGCCGGCAGGACGTGCTCCCGCGCGCACAGGTCGACGATGCTGCGGCCTTCCGGGGTGCCGTCGGCCAGGCTGGAGAGCCGGCCCGCGATCGCCAGGTCGTCGACGGTGGACGAACCGACCGGGATCAGCTCGGTGGCCTGCCGGTTGCCAAAAGTGATCGTCCCGGTCTTGTCGAGCAGCAGCGTCGAGACGTCGCCCGCGGCTTCGACCGCGCGGCCCGATGTCGCGAGGACGTTGCGCTGCACCAGGCGGTCCATGCCCGCGATGCCGATCGCGGACAGCAGCGCGCCGATCGTCGTCGGGATCAGGCAGACCAGCAACGCCGTCAGCACGATCACCGAGACCAGGCCGCCGGAGTAGCGGGCCATCGGCTGCAGGGCCACCACGGCGAGGACGAAGATGATCGTCAGCACCGCCAAGAGGATGGTCAGCGCGATCTCGTTCGGCGTCTTCTGCCGCGAAGCGCCTTCCACCAGCGCAATCATGCGGTCCACAAAGGACTCGCCCGGCTTGGTCGTGATCTTCACGACGATCCGGTCGCTCAGCACGGTCGTGCCGCCGGTGACGGCGCTGCGGTCGCCGCCGGACTCGCGGATGACCGGGGCGGACTCGCCGGTGATGGCCGACTCGTCGACGGTCGCGATGCCCTCGACGACGTCGCCGTCGCCCGGGATCACCTCACCGGCCTCGACGACGACCAGATCGCCGATCCTCAGGTCGACGCCCGGCACGCGCTCCTCAGAGCCACCCTCGGTCAGGCGCCGCGCGACGGTCTCCTTCTTGGTCTTGCGCAGGGACTCGGCCTGAGCCTTGCCACGGCCCTCGGCGACCGCTTCGGCGAGGTTCGCGAACAGCACGGTGAACCACAGCCACAGCGCGACACCGATGTTGAACACGCCCGGATCGGTGATCGCGAAGACGGTGACCAGCACCGACCCGACCCAGACCACGAACATGACGGGGTTGCGCAGCTGGTGGCGCGGGCTGAGCTTCCGGAGGGCGTCCGGCAGGGACGTCCACAGCTGGCGGGGGTTGAACACGCCCGCGCCGACCCGGCCCGCGTTCTCGACGTGGCGTTGGGTCACTTCCCCGGCGGAACGTTCGGTCGTCATGGTCATGCGAGAGCCTCGGCAATCGGCCCGAGGGCCAGGGCGGGGATGAAGGTCAGGGCCGCGACCAGCACGACCGTGCCGGCGAGCAGGGTGGCGAACAGCGGGCTGGTGGTCGGCAGCGTGCCGGCCGTCTCCGGCACCTTGCGCTGGGCGGCCAGGGAACCGGCCAGGCACAGCACGGCCAGGATCGGGACGAACCGGCCCAGCGCCATGCAGACGCCGAGCGTGGACTGGTACCAGTCGTTGGTCACCGTGATGCCGGCGAACGCGCTGCCGTTGTTGTTGCTGGCCGAGGTGTAGGCGTAGAGCAGCTCCGAGAAGCCGTGCGCGCCCGGGTTGTTCAACGCGTCGGTGTTGCCCGGGATCAGCAGCGCCGCACCCGCGCCGATCAGCAGGACCGTCGGCATCGCGAGGATCGCGATTGCCGAGCAGGTGACCTCGCGCTTGCCGAGCTTCTTGCCCAGGTACTCCGGGGTGCGCCCGACCATCAGCCCGGCCAGGAACATCGCGATGATCGCCATCACCAGGATGCTGTAGAGGCCGGTGCCGACGCCGCCGGGCGAGAGCTCGCCGAACATCATGTTCAGCAGCGTCCCGAAGCCGCCGAGCCCGGTGAAGCTGTCATGCATCGAGTTCACCGCGCCGGTCGACGTGCCCGTCGTCGAGTCGGCGAACAACGCCGACGCCGCGAGCCCGAACCGGGTTTCCTTGCCCTCCATGGCCGCGCCAGCCAGCCGGGCGGCGGCGCCGTTCGCGTGGGTCTCGCCCCACCAGATCACGGCGAGCATGCCCGCCCACAGCGCGCCCATGACGCTGAGCAGGACGTAGCCCTGCTTGGTGTTGCCGACGAGCTTGCCGAAGGTGCGGGTCAGGGCGACCGGGATGACCAGCAGCAGGAAGATCTGGATCAGGTTGGACCAGGAGTTCGGGTTCTCGAACGGGTGCGCGGAGTTGGCGTTGAAGATGCCGCCGCCGTTGGTGCCGAGCTCCTTGATCGCCTCCTGGCTCGCCGCCGGAGCCAGCGCGATGGTGCTGGAGCTGCCGTCGGGGTTCGTCACCGCGACACCGGACTTGAGGCTCTGCACCACGCCGAGCGCGACCAGCACGATCGCGAAGACGAACGACAGCGGCAGCAGGACCCGGACCGTGCCGCGGGTCAGGTCGACCCAGAAGTTGCCGAGCCGGTCGCTCTTCGACCGGACGAACGCGCGGGTGAGCGCGATCGCCACGGCCAGGCCCACGCCGGCGGAGACGAAGTTCTGCACCGTCAGCCCGGCCATCTGGACCACGTGGCCCATGACGCCCTCGGGGACGTAGGACTGCCAGTTCGTGTTGGTCACGAAGCTGATCGCGGTGTTGAAGGCGACCGCGGGGTCGACTGTGCGGCCGAAGTTCAGCGGCAGCAGCGGCTGGATGCGCTGCAGCAGATACAGGAACAGCACGGAGACGAAGGAGAAGCCCAGCACGCCCGAGGCGTAGGTCTTCCAGTGCTGCTCGGAATCCGGGTCCGCGCGCACGATCTTGTAGACGGCCTTCTCCAGCCGCCAGTGCTTGGTGCTCGTGAACACCCGGTGCAGGTAGTCGCCCAGCGGCCGGTACACCAGCGCCAAGGCGAGCAGGAGGAGGCCGGCCTGTCCCAGGCCGGCCCACGTCGAGGACATCAGAACTTCTCCGGTTTGATCAACGCGATGAACAGGTAGACGATCAGGGCCAACGCGAGGACGCCGCCGACGACGTTGGCGAACACGCCGGTGCCGCTCACAACCGCTCCAATCCACGCAGAGTCAAGGCCAGCACGGCGAACACCACGATCGCCAGCAGCACATAAGCCAGATCGGCCATGCGGCTGCTCCCTTCTCACGCACACCAACCAGGGGTGGACCGAATGGTCACCCGGCAGCCGGAATCGTGCCTGCCGGAGTTCCTGGCCGGGTGCCACCTGACGGAGTCTTGACGCGGCTCAGCACCCCGTTGACGCGTTCTTAACGGGTGTGACTACACAGTGAGACGTCGCCCACCCGATCGAGGTAGTCGAGCGGTCATCGGGAGTCCATTTCGGACTTGGTCACAACTCGGCGTCGGCCGGGTGAACGGCTCGCTTCGGCGGGAATTCCGCGCCACGCTTGAACGATCAATGGTTCCGGTACCCCGAACCGGATCTTACCCCGGGAGTTCCCCTTGGCCGCCGACCCCGACACCCGTCAGCCCGCTCCCCCGCGAAACCGCAGCAACGTCCAGATCAGCCACACCAGCCACGACGGCGCGATCTCGGTGATCGTGACGCTGGACGGCCAGGTCCGCGACCTCCAGCTGGCCGAGTCCGCTACCCGGCGACCGGCCGCGCAGCTGGCGCGCGACATCCTCGACTGCATCCACTCGGCCCAGGCATTGTTCGACCCACCGGTCCTGTCGTGATCCCGGCTAACCGTTGAGGTAACGGTCATACACGGCCACCCAGACGTCCAAATCGGACAATTCGGCCATCAACTGCCGCCCCGGACCGGTGAGCAGGATCAGCGCGTCGCCACCCGGATGCGAGTCCCAGCTTCCCGCCCCCTGGCGACAGAGAGCGCCCTCGGCCACCAAAACGCGAAGAGCCGGCCCGAGCATCCGCCGCGGGACCCTCCCGCGCAGCTCGGCGAACCGGCGCGGACCGATCGCGAGTTCGTCGAGGAGTTCGACCGCACCCGGACAGGAAATCACGCGCGCGAGGCGATCGTCGGCCATGGCAGCTCCCCGGGCAGTGGTGCCGGGGACGATAAGCACGCGGGACCGGACCAAGGGCCCGTCGTTGACGCAACACTGACGACTGCCCCGCGTTCCTTGACGGAATCTCTACGCGGCTGCCCGGATCTTGACGAAATCCCTACGCCGGTTCGTCCGCGCGCGAGGCACGCTGCGGTACGTGCCAGCACCTACGTCATGGCTCAAACGGCTGGTACTCGGACGGCCGTTCCGGAGCGACACCCTCGGCGAGACCACGCTGCCCAAGTGGCTCGCGCTGCCGATCTTCGCCAGCGACCCGCTGTCGTCGGTCGCCTACGCGACCCAGGAGATCCTGCTCATCCTGAGCATCGGCGGGCTCGCCTACCTCACGCTCGCGCCGTGGATCGGCCTGGCGGTCGCCGTGCTGCTGACCGTCGTCGTGCTGTCCTACCGGCAGGTCGTCAAGGCCTACCCGAGCGGCGGCGGCTCCTACGAGGTCGCCTCCCGCAACCTCGGCAGCTCCGCCGGCCTGGTCGTCGCCGGGGCGCTGATGGTCGACTACATCATGACCGTCGCGGTGTCGGTGGCGTCCGGAGTGGACAACATCATCTCCGCCGTCCCCGAGCTGAACGACTACCGGATCGCCCTGAACCTGGGGTTCGTCGTGGTTTTGATGGCGATGAACCTGCGCGGGATCCGCGAGTCCGGCCGCACTTTCGCCGTCCCGACCTACCTGTTCATCGGCGGGGTCGTGCTGATGATCGCACTCGGTCTCGGGCAGGCGGTCGCCGGCCACGCTCCAGTCGCCGAGAGCGCCGGCTACGACGTCCGCGCCGAACAGGTCGGCTTGACCGGCCTTGCGCTGGTGTTCCTGCTGCTGCGGTCGTTCTCTTCCGGGTGCACCGCGCTCACCGGCGTCGAGGCGATCTCCAACGGCGTCCCGGCGTTCCGCAAGCCCAAGAGCGCCAACGCCGCGAAGACCATGACCGCGATGGGCGTGATCGCCGTGGTGATGTTCGGCGGCATCACCGCCCTCGCCATGATCAGCCAAGTCCGGATCGCCGAGAACACCTGCGACCTCGCCGGGTTCCGCGGCGACTGCACCACCGACCCGCAGCGCACGGTGATCAGCCAGATCGCCGCCGCGGTGTTCGGCGGCGACCACTCGGCGATGTTCTACTTCATGCAGGCCGCCACTGCTCTGATCCTGATCCTCGCCGCCAACACCGCGTTCAACGGCTTCCCGCTGCTCGCCTCGATCCTCGCCCAAGACCGTTACCTCCCGCGCCAGCTGCACACCCGCGGTGACCGGCTCGCCTTCTCCAACGGCATCGTCGCCCTCGCGGTTGTCGCCGGAGTGCTGATCTTCGCGTTCGACGGCTCGACGACCCGGCTGATCCAGCTCTACATCCTCGGCGTGTTCACCTCCTTCACGTTGTGCCAGGCCGGCATGGTCCGGCACTGGAACCGCGAGCTCGCCACCGCGACCGACAGCCGCGCGCGGCTGTCGATCCAGCGGTCCCGGCTGATCAACGCCGTCGGCGCGGTGCTCACCGCCGTCGTCCTCGTCGTCGTGATGATCACCAAGTTCACCCACGGCGCCTACCTGGTCGTCATCGCCATCCCGGTGCTCTACGTCGTCATGCGCGGGATCCACCGGCACTACACGCACGTCCGCGAAGAACTCCTGCCGGACGAGGAGAGTGAACTGCTGCCCAGCCGCGTCCACGCCATCGTGCTGGTGTCCACTTTGCACAAACCGAGCCAGCGCGCCATCGCGTTCGCCCGCGCGACCCGGCCGGACACCCTCACCGCGATCACCGTCAACGTCGACGACCACGACACCCGCGAACTCCAGCGGCAGTGGGAGCAACGCGACCGGAAGATCCCGCTCAAGGTGCTCGAATCGCCCTACCGCGAGATCACCCGGCCGGTCGTCGCCTACGTCAAGAACCTTCGCCGCTCCAGCCCGCGGGACGTCGTGTGCGTCTACATTCCCGAATACGTCGTCGGCCACTGGTGGGAAAACGTGCTCCACAACCAGAGCTCACTGCGGCTCAAGGGGCGCCTGCTGTTCGAACCCGGTGTGATGGTCACCAGCGTCCCCTGGCAGCTGCACTCCACCAAGCGCCGCGACCTCCAGCGTGTCCGCCCCCTGCCCGGTGACATCCGGCGCGGCGTCACCACTCAGCGCCGCTAGCCGACCTGGCCGCCGGCGCAGAACACCTCGGTGAGGAGTCGCTGCACCGCCTTCTGATACGCCTGCGTGGGAGCGATTCCTGTGTCCACGTAGGTGATCGAGGCCGTCAGGGTCTTGTCGCCGCCCGGCGTGCTGTAACCCCATACCGTCTTGTCGGGCGTGTTCAGCTGCTCGTGGTGACGATGATGTTCCTCTCCGCCGTCGCCTTCCCGGGCTGGTTCCGCCGTTACGCGCTGGCGACGACGGCCGTGGTCGTCGGCTTCGGCATCGCCTCCTCGCTGGCGATGCGCGGGCTCGCGGTGAACCACACCGCGTGGGCCGGCGGCTTCGAGCGGATCAACGCCTACGCCTACTTCGCCTGGCTCGTGCTCCTCGCGGTGATGGTGGTGCGCCACGAATCCGGCGTCCCGGCCCGAAATCCGGGCGCCGGTGGGTCAACGGGCGGCTGGGACCGCTCTTTCACCGTTGGGCACGACCTTCCCGGAGACCGCGGCGGCGGCCTCGCGGGCCAGGAACGTCCCGAGCTCCCCGATCGTGCTCATCAACGGCGCCGGGAAGACCACCGTGGTGTTCTTGTCCACGCCGATCTCCACCAACGACTGCAGGTTCCGCAGCTGCAACGCCAGCGGATGCGCCATCATCGTGTCCGACGCATCACCCAGCGCCGCCGCCGCCTGCGACTCACCCTCCGCATTGATGATCTTGGCTCGCTTCTCCCGCTCGGCCTCCGCCTGCTTCGCCATCGCCCGCTTCATCGACTCCGGCAGCTGGATGTCCTTCAACTCCACCAACGTCACCTCCACGCCCCACTCGGTCGTCGTGACGTCGAGGATCTGCCGGATGCCAGAGTTGATCTTGTCCGTCTCCGCCAGCGTCTCGTCCAGGGTGTGCTGGCCGACGACCTTCCGCAGGGTCGTCTGGGCGATCTGGTCGATCGCCGCATACGCGTTCTCGATCGCCACCACCGACTTCGTCGCGTCCACCACCCGGAAATACGCCACCGCGGACACGTCCACACTCACGTTGTCCCGCGTGATGATCCCCTGCGACTGGATCGGCATGGTGACGATGCGCAGCGAAACGCGGTGCAGCACGTCGATCACCGGGATGATCAACCGCAACCCCGGCTCGCGCACCCCGATGACCCGGCCCAGCCGGAAGAGCACCCCCTTCTCGTACTGCTTGACGATCCGGATCGACAGTGCCAGCAGGACGAGAACGACTGCGGCGATGATCAACCACACGGTCATGATGCGATTCCCTTCACTCGGCTCGTTCCGCCCATCCGGTCGGAACGGCCCGCGGTCATCAGGTCGACGACCGTCTCCTTGGTGAGCTCTCCGGTGGTGAACACACCCGCCATCCGGCCGAGGTACAGCACGGCGATGCGGTCGGCCACGTCGAAGACGTCGTTCATGTTGTGCGACACCACGATCACGCCCAGGCCGCGCTCGGCCAGGCGCTGGACCAGCTCGAGCACCACTTCGGTCTGCTGCACGCCGAGCGCCGCGGTCGGCTCGTCCATGATCACGAGCTTCGAATGCCACAGCACGGCTTTCGCGATCGCCACCGCTTGGCGCTGGCCACCGGACAGCGACCCGACCGGCTGGCGGACCGAAGTCACCGTGGTGACGCCGAGGCTGTGCAGCGTCTCCTTCGCGGCCAGCTCCATCCGGTCCTCGTCGAGCACCCCGTGCCGCAGGTGTTCGCGGCCGAGGAACATGTTCTGCACGATGTCGAGGTTGTCGCACAGCGCGAGATCCTGGTACACGGTCTCGATGCCGAGCGCGGCCGCGTCCCGCGGGCTGCGGATGCGCACCGGCCGTCCTTCCCAGGTGAACTCACCGGCGTCCGGGGCGTGGATGCCGGCGACGCACTTGATCAGCACGGACTTACCCGCACCGTTGTCGCCGACCAATGTGGTCACCTGCCCGGCCGGGAGGTCGAGGTCGACCCCGGCCAGGGCCTGCACCGGGCCGAACTTCTTGGTGACGCCCCGGACGCGCAGCAGCGGCGCCCCGGCCGGTTCGGCGGCGTCCGGGGCGTCTGCGGCCCGTTCGGCGGTGGCGGTCACGGCCGGCTCAGAACTTGCCCGGCGCCACTTCGGCCACCTGGCGGCCGAGCGTGGTCTCCGGGGTGTGGGCGGGCGGCGGGATCACCGCGACCGGGCAGCTCGCGTGCCGCAGGCAGGCGCTGCTGACCGAGCCGGCGAGCATCTCGCGCAGCTTGCCCTTGCCGTGGCTGCCGACGACCAGCATGGTCGCCTCCTTCGCGCGCGTGGTCAGGACGTCCGCCGGATCCCCCTCCGGAGCCGCGTAGCGGGCGACCACTCCCGTGTGCCCCTTCGTCACCGCGGTGACGAGCTTCTCCAGCTCGTCGACGTGCACTCGCCGAGCCTCTTCGAGGGTCCGGTTCACGGACGCGTCGTCGAGCATCTCGTCGTGGGTCCACACCGTCACGACGTCCAGCTCGGCGCCGCTCACCTCGGCCTGGGCGGTGGCCCAGACCAACGCGGCCGTGCCCGCGTCCGAACCGTCGACGCCGACCACGATCCGGCCCTTTGCGGTTCCGTCCGTCATCACTGCTCCTTCCGCGCTGCCGATTCCTTCGATTGCCAGCCAACGCCTTCCGGCCGCGCGGCGAAGCTGCCGTTCTGCCCGACCTGCGAGGACCAAGGGCCCTACGAGCGGGGACACGCGGTGCGGACCATCGAGGAAGAACAGACGACGACAGGGAGAAGCAGATGACGGTACGGCTCGGGATCAACGGCTTCGGCCGGATCGGACGCGACATCCTCCGGTGCGTGCTGGAAACCCCGGACAGCCCGATCGAGGTGGTCGCGGTCAACGACATCACGTCTCCGGAGATGCTGGCGCACCTGCTCGTGCACGACTCCACCTATGGGCGGCTGCGCATCCCGGTCGAGATCGTCGACGGCGAAGCCCTGCGCGTCGGCGACCACCTGATCCAGGTGAGCTCGACCGCGGACCCGGCCCAGTTGCCGTGGGGCGAGTACGGCGTCGACGTCGTCGTCGAATCCACCGGCAAGTTCCGCACCCGCGAAGCCGCCGGCGTGCACCTGGCCGCAGGCGCCAAGAAGGTCGTGATCTCCGCGCCCGGCAAGGATGTCGACGCGACGATCGTGCTCGGGGTCAACGAGGGCGACTACGACCCCGCGAAGCACCACATCATTTCCAATGCCTCGTGCACGACCAACTGCGTCGCGCCGATGGTGAAGGTGCTGCACTCCGCGTTCGGCATCCGGCGCGGCCTGCTCACCACGATCCACAGCTACACCGGCGACCAGGCGTTGCTGGACCGCCCGCACAAGGACCCGCGCCGTGCTCGCTCGGCCGCGGTCAACATGGTGCCCACCAGCACCGGCGCGGCGAAAGCGATCGGCCTGGTGCTGCCGGAACTGGCCGGCAAGCTCGACGGCGTCGCGATCCGCGTCCCGGTCGAAGACGGCTCGCTGACCGACCTGACGGTCGAGCTCGAACGCCCGGTGACGGCGGAGCAGGTGAACCACGCGTTCGCCGAGGCGGCCGACGGCGACCTCAAGGGCATCCTGCGCTACACCGAAGCGCCCATCGTGTCCCGCGACATCATCGGCGACCCGGCGTCGTGCGTGTTCGACGCGCAGCTGACCAAGGCGGACTCGCACCTGGCGAAGGTCTTCGGCTGGTACGACAACGAATGGGGCTACGCGACCCGCACGGTCGAGCTCGTGGAGCTGATCGGGCGATCGTTGTAGCGAGCGACGCCGCGGGTGCCCGCCGGTGACCCGGCCCGGCGGGCACCCGTTCCTCATCGAGGAATCGGGAGCGGGAACTGCTTACCCGCGCGCGGCATCGCACTCGACAGGCCGGGCAGGTCCCGCCCGGGCAGCAGGCTGTGCCAGTAGAGCCACGGGAACATCAGCTTGCCGAGGTGGTTGAGCCGCGACTCCTTGAGCAGCGGCAGGCCCGCGTCGGCCGGGTAGTGGCCGGGCAGTGGCTCCGTGTCGTAGTTGAAGTCGATCAGCAGCGCCTTGCCGAACCCGCTCTCGACGAAGCAGTTCGCGTGCCCGTCGAAGCTCGCGTCGAGCTCGCGGCCGTCGAGGAACTGACCGACGTTGCGAGTCAGCACCTCCCCCGCGAAGTGGGTCGCGGAGCTCACCTTGGAAGTGGGCAGCGACGCGGCGTCTCCCAGGACGAAGATGTTGTCCCGCACCGCGGAGCGCAGGGTGTGCTCGTCGGCGCGGACGAAGCCGAGCTCGTCCCCGAGGCCTGGCGAACGGTCCACATAGGACGCGCCGCCGTGCAGCGGGACGACCACCGCTTGGTCGAAGGCGACTTCACGACCATCGTAGGAGACGAGCCGGTCGCGGGTGCCGTCGACTTCGCCGGTGTTGAACCCGGTGACCAGCTCGATGCCCTTGGCCTCGAGCAGACCGGCCAGCGTCCGCGCGGCGACCGGTTCGGTGAACGCGGCGTCGAGAGGCGTGACGTAGGACAGCTCGACCTGGTCGCGGAGGCCCCGCTCGGTGAAGTACCAATCGGCGAGGAAGCAGAACTCCAGCGGCGCGAGCGGGCCCTTGACCGGTAGGTCGATCACGTTCACCACCAGCCGGCCGCCGTGGAAGGCTTCGAGGGCCGACGCCAAGCCGATGGCGCCGTCGAGGTCGTAGAACGTGTCGACGTGCGAGCGCCAGCCCGGGCCGGTCAGCCCGTCGGTCTCCTCCGGCAGCAGCCGCGCGCCGGTGGCGATCACCAGTACGTCGTAACCGAGGGTCGTGCCGTCCGCCAGGTGGACCCGGTCGGTGTCGATGTCGACATGCCTGACTTCTCCACGGTGGTAGCCGACCCCGTCGGCCAGCTGGCCCGGACGCGACCGGACGAGGTCATCGGCGTCGGCCATGCCGAAGGGCACGAACAGCAGCCCCGGCTGGTACACATGGTCGTCGTCCTGGTCCACGACGGTGATCTCCGCGCCGTCGCCGAAGTCACGGCGGAGACGGTTCGCCGCCAGGGTTCCGCCGGTGCCGCCGCCGAGGATCACGATGCGCTTCATCACCAACTCCGATCGTCGAGAGTCCTCAGCGCGGCTGGGCGGCCGTCCCGTCGTCCTGCAGATACTTCAAGCGGTTGCGTACCGCGATCACGCCCGGCACCGCTTCGGTGAGCCACTCCGCGCGCTCTACCTCGCTGCGCCGGTCGATCACGCCGCTGAGCGTCACGACGCCGTCGTCGACCTGGACCCCGGCATTCGAACGGTCCGCCCAGATCGACCGCTGCAGGACTTCGCGCTCGACGGTTTCCTTGATCTCCTCGTCCGGCCGCAGGAATGCGCGCAGGACGTCTCGCCGTGCGAGAACGCCCACGAGGTGGCCGGCGCCGTTGACGACGTAGAGGCAGCGCAGGTTCGCCTCCACCAGCCGCCGGGCCGCTCCGGCCACGGGTTCGTCCTTCGCCACGGTGGGTACGCGGCGGGTCATCAGCTCGCGCGCGGTCAGGCCTTGTGCCTTGGTCCACACGCGCAGCCGCCCGAGCCCGCGCTCGCGTCGGGCGTCCCGGCCGTGCCGGGCCAGCAGATCTGCCTCACCGACGACGCCGATCGGGCGCCGGTGCTCGTCGACCACCGGGATCGCCGCGATGGCGTGCTCGGCCAGCAGGGCGACCAGTTCCTTGAACGACGTCCCGGAACCTGCCGACACGACCGGCCGGCTCATCAGGTCGGAAACCAGCGGACCACGCATGACTCCACCTCCGTCGAAAATCCTTCTCCGGCCAAGTTAGAAGCCGGCACGTGCTTCGCACGGCTGGCTACGGTCCCCGGCCGAGAGGCCTTTCGCCCCTTTGCGCCGGGGATTCCGATGCCGTTGCCTGGAAGCCCGACAAGAGGAGAACGACATGGGAGACCACAGGCGGTGGCGTGACCTGACCGCGCGGCAGCGCACGGGAATCGGCGCCGCGGCGAGCGTGCAGCTCCTGCTCGCCGCGGCGGCCTGGTGGGATCTCGTCCGCCTGCCCGCCGGCCGCGTCCGCGGGCCGAAATGGCTGTGGGCGCTGGTGATCGCGGTGAACTACGTCGGCCCGGTGGTCTACTTCGCGTGCGGGCGGGTGCCGCGGGCGACGACGACCGGGCAGAGGGCGTAGGACATCAGCGACTGGCTCGTCGAGCCCAGGGCCAGGCCGCTGAAGCCGCCCCGGCCGCGGCTCCCGACCACAAGCAGTTGCGCCCGGTCGGCGAGGTCGAGCAGCTGCTCGGCCGGGCGTCCGGCCCGCACGACGCGGTCGACGACCACGTCCGGGTACTTCTCCTGCCAGCCGGCCAGCCGCTGGGCGAGCAATTCGTGTTCGTGCTCCTCCACTGCCGAGCTGTCCATCGTCCACCTGCCTTCTTCGAAGACGGCGGCCAGGAACGCTTCGTGCCAGCAGTGGACCGCGACCAGCCGCGCATCCCGCCAGGACGCCTCCTCGAACGCGACCGCGATGGCCTCCTCACTCGCCGGAGTGCCGTCGACGCCCACGACCACCGGCCCTTCGGCCGGCGGCACGTCCTCTCCGGCATGCGCCCGGATCAACGCGACCGGGCACGGCGCGTGGGCAGCCAACGCCACCGAGACCGACCCGAGCAGCACCCGGCCGAGCGGGCGCAGGCCCGGCGTCCCGAGCACGATCATCGCCGCGCCTTCCGCTTCGGAGAGCAACGCCTCGGCGGGCCGTTCCGAGCGCACCACGGTCTCGGCATCCGGACGGGACGCGACGGCACGAGCCTCGGCGAGCATGCGCTCTCCCCGCGCACCGACCGCCCGCTGGATCTGCTCGAACGTCGGGTCGCTCCGTGGGTAGGGCGGGGGCAGCTCGGCCAGCGCATGGACCAGGCGAAGACCGAGGTTTCGTTCCCGCGCGACGCGCGCCGCCCAGCGGACCGCCGTGAACGCGGCCGCCGAGCCGTCGACACCGACCACCAGTGCTGAAGCCGAGCCGGTCATCCGCTTCCCCTTTCCCGTCACTGCTTACGCGGAAAAGCCAACCGGCTGAAGCCGCTGCCGGCGCGGGGCTTCCGTCCTTGTTTCGCAGGACTTTGGTCCATTCCGCCTGGTCCCGTCAACCGGCGCCCAAGGGCCTCCCGGCCGGGGACCTTCGACCCCAGACCGCGCCGCCGCGACGGCAGAAACTGATGGCAACACCGAAGGAACGGAGGTTTCCCATGTCCATCCGACCGGATGAGAAGAAGACCACCTCGGGCCACCGAACCACCGAACCCGCGCCGGTCACCGACTTCGTCACCGCACCCACCATCGCCGGGAAGTCCCTGGCTGTCTTACGCATCGCCACCGGATTCGTCTTCCTGTGGGCGTTCCTGGACAAGCTGTTCGGCCTCGGCTATGCAACCCCGGCGAAAGGCGCCTGGATCAGCGGCGGCTCCCCCACCAAGGGCTTCCTCAGCAGCGTCCACGTCGGCCCGTTCGAGTCGATCTTCCACGCCTGGGCCGGCACCTGGTGGGCCAACACGCTGTTCATGCTCGGCCTGGCCGCCATCGGCATCGCCGTCATCGCGGGCATCGGCCTGCGGCTGAGCGCGATCGCCGGCTCGCTGATGATGCTCATGATGTGGGCCGCCGAATGGCCGTTCGCCCTGAGCACCAGCACCGGCGAACCGACGCACTCCACCAACCCTGTCATCGACTACCACATCATCTACGCGCTGGTCCTCATCGTGGTGGCCG
The DNA here is from genome assembly GCF_040682715.1 of Amycolatopsis sp. NPDC051128. Classification (NCBI taxonomy): domain Bacteria; kingdom Bacillati; phylum Actinomycetota; class Actinomycetes; order Pseudonocardiales; family Pseudonocardiaceae; genus Amycolatopsis; species Amycolatopsis sp. NPDC051128. Next base: position 115,904 of record NZ_JBFBBN010000013.1, read on the forward strand.
CCGCCGCGGCCGGGAACACGTGGGGACTCGGGCGCCGCTGGGCCGCCCTCGTCGGCGACCGCAAGTGGCTGCGCTGAATCGATTGCCCTCCATGGGCGCCCGCCGACCGGCGGGCGCCCGTTCCCCTGTCCCGGAAAGGCAAGGAGAAGAATGAGTCGGCACCGCTCGAAAACGGCCGCGGTAGATCGGGTTGCAGCGGTCCGGAGTCTTCGGAGCATCCCGCAAAGACCCGCACCGCCGACGAAGTACCCTTGGGACGGCGGGCATCCGCATATCCGTCACCCTGCACCGCCGCGTCTTGGTGGCCGACGTCCAGGACTCATCGCTTCACCGAACACGAAGCGGCCGCCGTCCGGAGTGGACGGTGGTCGCTTCGCCGTGCCTCGAAACTCAGTTGTGCGGTTTGTGTGAGCTCAGGATTCCGACCTGACCCGGCGGAACCGGGGATACTCCCCGGTCGTCGAAGTGGGCCTTCAGGCTCTGCCGCACTTCGACGACACCGTCGACCCGGCGGACCAGCGCCACGATGACCGGGATCATGCTTTCCCGCTCGACTTCCCCGTTGAGCGTCACGATGCCGTTGTGCACCGCGACGTACAAGGACGAGGGGTCCAGAGCCATGTCGCGCAGGAGCACCTCGTCACGAACCTCGTCGCGGATCTCCTGGTCGGTGCGGAGGAATACCCGAAGCAGGTCCGATCGGGACACGACACCGACGAGCTTGCCCGCGTCGTCGACCACCGGCAGCCGGTGGAAGTGGTGCTGCTCCAGCAGTTTCGCCGCCACCGTGACATCGTCGTCCGAACGGACGGTCACCGCGGGCCTGGTCATCAGGTCGGCGACGAACGCCGCACCGGCCTTCCTCCTCGCCTGCCGCGAACCCGGTTTGAGCATACCGTGCGGAGCCTCGTGCTCCAGCAGATCGCCCTGCGAGACGACGCCGAGGACCTGGCCGTCCTCGTCCACCACCGGCGCTCCACTGATGTTCCACGAAGCCAGGAGGACGGCGACGGCCTTGAACGGGGTGTCCGGTCCGACGGTGGCGACGTCGGTCGTCATCACCGAACCCACTTTACGGCGGCTGGGCATCTGGATCTCCTTCACAGCAGCGGGCCCGGGTGGTAGTTGCCCGCGGGTTCCAGCGTCGGCGCCGCTTCCTTCGCCGGCTCCGGGATGGTCCGCACCGGGATCACGACGACGGGGCAGTTCGCATCGCGCAGGCAGTGCGCGGCGACCGAGCCGACGAGCAGCTTGAGCAGCCGGCCGCGGCCGTGACTGCCGAGCACGAGCATCGCCGCCGTCTTCGACGCCTCCTCGAGCGCCACCGCGGCCGAGTGCTCGACCAGCTCGGCCCGGACGGCCACGCCGGGGTGCTCGGCCCGGACCTCGCCGACGACCTCCTCGAGCTGCTGCCGCTCCCGGTCGAGGACCGTCTGCGGTGTGCCGGCGACCGCCGCGCCGAGGTCGTATACCGGTTCGAACGTCCACGCGCGCAGTGCGACGACCTGACGGCCGCTCACCGCCGCTTCCGAAACCGCCCAGCGCAGAGCGGCCACGCTCACCGCCGAATGGTCCACGCCGACGACGATGTCGCCCTGGTTTGCCGTGGTCATGGGATTTTCACCTTCTCTTCGTTGTCAGGAATGGGTCTTGTGGTCCTGCTCCTGGAACCACTCCCGCTGCCACTGGGCGAGGCGGAAGTGATCGAGGGAGAACACCGTGAGCCGGTAGCAGGCGGCCAGCAGGGCCAGCGTGCCGAGCCAGAGGCCGAATCCGACGCCGACAGCGTCGATGACGACACCCGCGCTACTCAGTGGCGGATCCACCGGGGTGCCGTTCCGATCCACCCAGATCGTCAACGTTTCGCCCTTGAGCGTGCCCCGGTCGGCGACCACCTGGCCGACGCGTCGGGTACCGTCGGCGAGCACCCAGGTGGCATCGGCGGGTTCGCCGTTGCCGACGACGCCGGCGCGCGAGTTGACCGTGATGGCCGGTCCGTCGGCCAGCAGGGTCGCGGTGACCTGGGTGCGCTCACCCAGCTGTTGGGCGGACTGCGCCTGTTGCCGGACGTACGTTTCCGAACCGAGGCTGGCGGCGACCGGCAGCGCGGCGAGTGCGAGCAGTACCACGAAGACCAGCAGACCGGCCTGGAGCCGGTCCGAGGCCCGCGCCACCGAACCGCGGCAGGGCAGGATGGTGCGCCACAGCCGCGCGATCGGGCTCGACGACGTGCTCATGATCCTGCCCTCCGGCCGGAAATCTTTGCTACCACCAGGATCATCGATTTCCCGGGCCGTTCGAAGAGGCCTTGGTCCCCGGTACGCCGGACTCGCCCGCCTCGCGTCGGGGGACCTCCGACGACCCCCGCGAGGACTTAGGACTCTTTGCCCGCGCGGGATCACCGGGGATGGTCGGCAGACCCGACCCGAAACGGAGCACGGACCATGCGCGCACGCGAGATCATGACGACGCCGACGTTCGCCCTGGCGCCCTCCGCGACGCTCGAGGAGGCCGCCGAGATGATGACCCACCACGGGTTCACCACGATGCCGGTGGTCGACCCGGACGGGAAGCTGATCGGCCTGGTGTCCGAAGCCGACATCCTGCGGGCCCCCGCGTCGCCCGGCGACCCGGACACCGGCGTGATGCTCGACGGCGGTCCGCGCACGGCGGGCTCGGTGATGCGCCAGTCCGGTCTCGCCGTGCCGGGCGACATCGAGGTGCGCGAGCTGGCGCGGATGATGACCGACGCCGACGTGCGCTCGGCGCCGGTCGTCGACGGCGGGCACGTGGTCGGCATGGTGACCTTCCGGGACGTGCTGCGCGCGACCGCCGGCCATGTCTGAGTCTCATTCCGCCGGGACGTCCGACATCGTTCTTCCCTTCACCTCAGCCGGCGACGTCACGCCGCCGGAACCCGACCACGCCCGCCACGACCAGCACCACGCCCAGCGCGGTGAGCCAGAGCAACGGGGCGGCCTGGACGGCCGCGCCCGGCAGCTTCGGCGAGTGGGTGAACGGCGACAGGTCCAGCACCCACTGGTCCAGCTTCAGCAGCGTGCCGAACTCACCGAGCAGCAAGAACGTCGTCAGCGCGACCCAGGCGAACGCCACCGCCCGCGCCAGGAAGCCGAACAGCGCCGCCGCGAGCCCGGCGAGCACCCAGACCGCGGGCAGCTGAGCCAGCGCGGCACCGACCAGCCGGGCGACCTCGGCGCCGGGCGAGCCGATACGGATGCCGTACGCCAGCCCGGCCGTGACACCCAGCGCCGCGAGCAGTCCCACCGGCGCCACCACGGCGAGCAGCAGGTACCCCGCCAGCAGGCGACGGCGGTCGAGCGCGGTGGCCAGCAGGGGCTCTACCCGTAGCGCCCGCTCCTCGCCCCGCAGATGGACCAGCGCGGTGATCGCGTAGGCGGCGGTAATCACGCCCGCCATCGAGAACTCGGCCGCGAGAAAGGCGTTCTCGAGAGCCTGTTCGCCACCGAGAGCGGTGATCAGCGCCCGGGCGCCGTCGCTGTCGAGCATCTTCCCGACGTTGCCCGCGAGACCACCGAGGACCAGTCCGATCAGGACGTACCCGGCCAGCCACGCGGCCAGGTTCGCCCGGTTGAGGCGCCACACCAGGCCCCACGCGCCGCGCAGGACGGGGCCGGCGTGTGCGGGACCCGCGCGGTCCGGCAGCAGTCCGGCGTCGATGTCGCGGACGCGGGCCAGCGCGGCCGCCACGGCGAGCAGCGCGGCCGTGACGAGCAGGGGGATGACCAGGACCCACCAGACGTCACCGGCGTAGGGCCGGACCTGCTGGGTCCACCCGATCGGCGACACCCACGACAACCAGGGCGGGCCGGCGGAGTCGCCCACCGCCCGCAGGAAGTACGCGGAGAGCAGCGCGCCCACGGCGAGCCCCGACGCGGCGCGCGCGCTCTTGGTCAGCTGGGCGGTCACCACGGCGACCCCGCCGAAGACGAGACCAGCGGCCGCCCAGCCGAGACCGAACGCCAGCGAGCCGGCCACCGGCAGCCCCGCCGCCGCGAGCCCCAGCCCGCTGAAGAGGCCGAGGACCAGGCTCGACACCGACGTGACGACGACTCCCGCCGCCAGGCCCGCGAACCGGCCGACCACGGCGGACCCGAGCAGCTCCCGCCGTCCGGCTTCCTCCTCGGCCCGGGTGTGCCGGACCGCGGTGAAGATCATCAGCAGCGCGATCAGGGCGGCACCGAACGCGGTCAGCTTGAAGACAGACGTCGCACCGAGCGTCGGTTCGTACACCGGGCCGTAGAGCGCTACCAGGGCCGGAACCGAGTTGATGCTGTCAGCCGCGGCCCGCTGGTCACCCGTGGCCGGGTAGACCGCCGCGGTCGCCGCGGCCGAGGACGCCGCCACCGCGGTGAACACCGCGGTCCACACCGGTAGCCGGACCCGGTCCCGGCGCACCGCCAGCCGGACCAGCGCGCCGGTGCCGGTGAGCGAGCTCATGCCGGCACCGCCGTCCGGCCGGGTTCGGTGCGGTAGTGCCGCAGGAACAGCTCCTCCAGGGTTGGCGGGTTGCTGGTCAGGCTCCGGACCCCGCTGTGGCTCAGCAGGGCGAGCACGGCCGCCAGTTCGGTGTTGTCGACGGTCAGCCGCACGTGGTCGCCGTCGGCGGTGAAGTCGTGCACGCCCGGTAGGCGGGCGAGGCCGTCCACGGCGCCGGAGAGCCGCGCGGTGATGGTGGTCCGGCTGAGGTGGCGCAGTTCGTCGAGACTGCCGGAGTCGACCAGGCGGCCGGCGCGGATGATGCTGACCCGGTCGCAGAGAGCCTCCGCCTCGGACAGTATGTGGCTGGAGAGCAGGATCGTCCGGCCCCGCTCGCGTTCCTCGCGGACGCACTCGCGGAAGATCTGCTCCATCAACGGGTCGAGCCCGGAAGTGGGCTCGTCGAACAGCAGCAGCTCGACGTCGGACGCGAGAGCGGCGACGACGGCGACCTTCTGCCGGTTGCCCTTCGAGTAGGCCCGGCCCTTGGTTCGCGGGTCCAGCTCGAACAGCTCCAGGTAACGCTTGCGGCGCTTCGGATCCAGCCCGCCGCGCAGGCGGCCGAGCAGGTCGATGACCTCGCCGCCGGTGAGGTTGGGCCACAGCGACACCTCGCCGGGTACGTAGGCCAGCCGCCGGTGCAGGGGCACCGCGTCCCGCCACGGGTCGCCACCCAGCAGCCGCATTTCACCGGCGTCGGCCCGCAACAGGCCCAAGAGCAGCCTGAGTGTGGTCGTCTTCCCGGCGCCGTTGGGGCCGAGGAACCCGTGCACCTCGCCGGTTTCGACGGTGAGGTCGAGGCCGTCGAGCGCCGTTGTCCGGCCGAACCGCTTGCGCAGTCCGGCGATTTCGATCGCGTCGGTCATCGCCGTCCTCCTGCCGGTCCGTCGGGAACGAGCTCGCCGAGCGGGAGCCGTGGTGAGGGTGCCGCGGGAACGGCCGGGTATCCGTATCGGAAGATCGCCTGCGGCACGCCGGGCAGGGCCAGCTCCGACGCCAGTCGCGCCCGGAAGCCGGTCAGGTGCAGCGGCTGGGTGATCACCGAACCGACCAGGGCCTTGGCCGTCGCGGTCAGCCAGATGCGTTGCAGGGCCGCGCCGGCGGCGAGGTGGTCGGGCCGGGTATCGGTGTCGGTGCAGACGACCAGGAGGTTCTCCGCGGCCAGCCGGCCGGCGAGCACGACTTCGTCCGGCGCGTCCTCGGGGACGCCGTCACCGACCGCGTTCCAGCCGTGGGTGTGCGCGGTCCACAGCTCCAGCTCCCGCTGGTAACCGCGGTCGTCACGGAGCACGCGGGTGGCGAAGCCGAGCAGCTCGGCCAGCTTGCCCAGGCGGCCGGGTTCGACGACGTGCACGCCGGTGGCCTCCCCGGCCGCGGCCACCGCGGTGCGGACGCCTTCGGGCACTCGGCTGTGGAAGAACGCGCGCCGGTGACTGCGGCGCCGGGTGATGGCGTGGTACAGCGCGAAGTCCCGGGTCGAGGCCGGTCGGGGGCGGCCGATCGTCACCGTGGCCACGACGTCTTCTTCGTCGCGGTACTCGACGTGGCAGTCCCGGCCGAGCGCGCGCACAGCGAGCTCGAGGTCGGTGAGCGCGGCACCACAGGACAGCAGCCGATCGCGGCCGAAGGGGTCCTGCCGGCGCAGCTCGACTCCGTGCCCGACCGTGAGGTCGACCTCGGTGCCGCGGACGCGCAGCTGCCACGGCTGGCTGTTGTGCACCGAAGGCGCGCGGCTGACCGCCCGCGCGAGGAAGCCGATCTGCTCGGTGGTCAGTGCGGCCGGTGCGGCGGCGGTCATCGCGATCACTCCCGTCGCGGAGCCGGACGCTCCGCCGTTCTCATCGTCGCCGCGGCCACGGGACCGGCACCGGAGCACAAAGTCCCTCGATCCGGCGGAATTCGTCCCCTACCGACGCACGGTGCCGCGCGTGCACGATCGCGGTAACACCGGGAGGAAAGAAGGCAGATCATGGATTCACCCACCGGCCGCGTGATCATCGTCGGCATCGACGGCACGCCCCACGGCGACGCCGCCCTGCAGTGGGCGCTGAAGATCGGCGCGCATGCCGCCGACACCGTGCGCGCGATCCTCGTCCGGCCGCGCGATTCGCTCCTGCCCGGGACGTCGTTCGCCATCCAGCCCCACGGTCGCGTGCCGGAGGCCGGCTACTCGCTGGACGAGCACGTCGCCAAGCTGGCCATCGACACCGCGGCGCAGCTGGAGACCCGCACAGTGCACGGCGACCCGGCGACCGAACTGGTCACCGCGTCGGCGGACGCGGACCTGCTGGTCCTCGGCACCCACCGCGGCGGCGCGATGTCGGACCTGGTGCTCGGCAGCGTCGGACGAGAGTGCGTGCGCTTCTCCCGGTGCCCGGTCGTGGTCATCACCCCGGAGGCCGCCCACCGGCTCACGCCGGCCTGAATCCGGCGTTTGATCGTCCGTTCTCGGGGGTGGTCGGGCGGCGCACCCTTGGTTGAAACCTGCAGCACGTCGCCAGGCACCAGCTCGCCGGCGCGTGCCACACGTGGCCGTCCCGCAGCACCGGCGCCCGGTCCGGGAGGAACTTGCCGAGCGCCTCGACAGCCTTCTCTGCCTGCTGTTCCTGGAAGAACGCCAGCAGGCCGTTGAGCAGGATCACCCCGGCGATGGCGATGGCCAGGTTCGTGGTGCCCGCGACCCACGCCAGCCCACCCGCCACCCCCAGCAGCAGCGCGAGCGGGTGGACGAACTGCCGCAACAACGCCAGCGGCCACTTCGGCCCGCCGCGCGACGGCAGCGCGTTGGGACCGCTCACCTGGAGCCTGCGATCGGCTTCCCGCGCCGTCAACCCGGACGGCCCCTACGCAGGTCACGCAGCAGCCGCGCGACGGGCTCGCGGGCATCGACCGGCGGCGCCTCCGCGACGGCCGGTTCGGTCCTGAGATGCGTGGTCATCCCGTGTTCCTTTGCTTGGGCGTGGCGAGGCCGACCAGCAGCAGTCCTTGGGGGATGCCGGGCAGCAGCGATTCTTCGACGTACCGGGCCCGTTCCGTGGGCGCCTGGGCCGGCAGCGAGACCTCCTGGGAAGTGAAGCTGCGGACCGCCGCGGCCAACCGGGTCGCGTGCAGCGCGGCACCGGCCAAGACGTGGTGGCGGCGGCTGTCGTCGGCGGTGGTGATCAGCAGGGACGACTGACCGGCGAGGTCGGCCCCGAGCTGCTTGAGCAGCGGTGCCCAGCCCGGGCGGACGATCCGGACCTCGGTCTCCGGCCAGAAGTCGTCACCGGCCAGCGCATCCAGCACGGCCAGGCTGACCGGCCGCAACGGCTTGCTTTGGCCGGGCTTGCCCAGCTTGCGCAGCGCCGCGTACCGCGCCCATTCGCCGCTGGTCGAGCTGCGCGAAGCGCCGACCCGGACGACCGCCACGACGGCGGGGCGGGCCGGGTCGTGCGGGAAGGCCACCACCGGCTCGCGTCCCAGCACCCGCACAACCGTCCAGATCGTCGACAGGGCCGCGCCGCATTCGAACAGTACGGCCCGGTCGGCTCGCTCGCGGCGGATGGGCGGCTCGGTCAGCACGATCTCGTCCGGCCGGACTTCCGCGACGCACCGGTTCGGGCCGAGCCGCATCAGCGCGTCGGCGAGCACGGCTCGCGACGAGCGGTCCCAGCGGAACCCCGGCGTGGTCATCCGCCGAGGTGTCTCGAGGCGGCCCGGCAGGTGGCCAGGAGCCCGTCGACGTCGATCACGGTGACGCGGTTTTCGAGTCCGTCCGGGACTTCCGCCCCCACGTCCGGATCCGGGGAGACCAGCGCGACCGGCACGTGGTCGCGGATCGCGCACACGACGCCGTATTCGCGGGCGGTCAGCTCCGCGCCTTGGCCGCGGACGTCGACGAGCAGGTCGGGCTGGGCGAAGGGCTCGTCGAGCGGGCAGCGGCCGCCCACCGCGACGGCGCGGCACAGTCCGGCGCGGTTGTGGCAGCGGCTGACCAGGCAGCCGGCGTCACGCAGGGGCTGCACCAGGAAGTCGGCGTCCCCGAAGGAAGATTCGGTCAGCAGGACGTGCATGGCTTCACCTCACGGTTACTCGGGCGAGCGCTTCTTCGGCGCCGCGGGCCAGCTCCAGGTCTTCCCGGGGCAGGACGATCAAGGCGGGTATCGGTGAGCCCGCCGCCGTGACGATCCGGTCGACGTCGGTGTGCGGAACCTCCCCGGCCCGCAGGCCGAGCACGCCCAGCCCGTCGATGACCGAGGTGATCACGTCCGGCTGGTGCTCGGCGACACCGCCGGTGAACACGACGGCGTCCAGCCGGGACAGGCTCATCGCGGCCGCGCCGATCTCCCGGCGGAGCCGGTGCCGGTAGACGTCGAGAGCCACCGAAGCGTCCCGCTCCCCGCGGTTCGCCGCGGCCAGCACCTGGCGCAGGTCGCCGTTGGTGCCGGTCATCCCGGCGAGGCCGGACCGGTGGAACAACGCGTCGGCCATCTCCGCCGGGCTCATCGGTGCCGTCTGCAACACGTGCAGCAGCAGCCCTGGGTCGATCGAGCCGGACCGGGTGGCCATCATGGCGCCTTCGAGCGGAGTGAAGCCCATGCTGGTGTCGACGCCGTGGCCGTCGCGGATCGCGGTCACCGACACCCCGGCTCCGACGTGGGCACAAACGATCTGCAGATCTTCCTGCGCACGGCCGAGCAGTTCGGCGGTGCGGCGCAGGGCGTACTGGCACGACAGGCCGTGGAAACCGTAGCGGCGCAAGCGGTTCTGCACGGTCCACGACCGCGGCAGCGGGTACCGGGCGGCGGCTTCGGGCATCCGGGCGTGGAACGCGGTGTCGAAGCAGGCGATGACGGGGACGTCCGGCAGCAGGCGCCGGACTTCACGAGTGACGGTCAGCGACAGCGGCTGATGGTTCGGCGCGAGCGAGATGAGCCGTTCGAGGTTCGACAGCAACGCGTCGTCCACTCTCGCGGGCACCTTCTGCGAGCCGCCGTGCACGAACCGGACGGCGACGGCGTCCACATCGGACCAGCGGCGGATCGCCTGGGCGATCGCACCGGGGTCGGCCAGGTCCCACGCCGTCCAGCCGACGGCGGTGCCGTCGGCGACGAGCGAGACCTTCATGCTCGACGAACCTGGGTTCAGGGTCAGGACACGCACGGTTTCCTCCGGTTTCAGTCGCGCAGGCGGCGCAGGAACGGGTCGGCGGAGGTGGACCGTTCGAGCCGGGCGCGGACGTCGAGTGCCACGCAGCCGTCGGACCGGACTCGCACGGGGTTGAGGTCCAGCTCGGCCAGCTCGGGGACGAGCTCGGCCAGGCGGCTGACCTTCAGCAGCAGTTCGCGCACCGCTGCCCGATCCAGCGCGGAGGCCCAGAGCGTCTTCGACGATCGCAACCCATCAAGGAGCAAGTCGGCGTCGGCGCTCGTGAGCGGGACGAGCCGGGCCGCGCGATCGGCGATCAGGTCGGTGTCGACACCGCCGAGGCCGAACACGACGAGCGGCCCGAACACCGGGTCCGAGCGCACGCCGACCAGCACTTCCCGGCCCGGTTCGGCCATCGGCTGCACGGTGACCCCACGCAGGGCCGAGCCGAAGCGGGACCGCAGGGTGCGGAACGCCTCCAGGATCCGATCGGCGCCGTGCACGTTCAGCAGGACGCCGCCGCCGGCGGTCTTGTGCAGCAGTCCCTCGGCGTCGGCCTTCAGCACGACCGGCGAGCCGAGATCGGCGGCCGCGGCGGCCATCGAGTCGTCGGCCTCGACATAGTGCGTCTCCACCATCGGGATCTCGGCCAGCCGCAGCAGTTCGACGGCGTCCGCGGGCGAAAGCCAGCCTTCGCGGCCGGCGGCGAACGCCCGCAGCGCATCGGGGTCTTCCAGCCGTGGCACGGACTCGCCGGGCTCCGGCCGGTTCAGCCACTGCTCGTACCGGACCAGCCTGGCCAGCACCGCGGCCGCCGCGGCCGGATCGTCGTAGCAGGCCGTCACACCCGTGCCCGGTACCAGCGGGGCAACCCGGGCCCGCTGCCCCGGCCGGACCGCGAAAACGGTCTTGTACTCGGGCGGCACCACGGCCGCCAGCGACGTGCCGGGATCCCCGACCGCGGTGGGCACGGTCGCGGCGATGACCGCGTCGACGCCGTCGTCGGCGAGCACGGCACGCAGCGCGTCGGCGAACATCTCCGGTGCGACGGCGGCCGTCGTGTCGACCGGGTTCCGCACAGCCGCTTCGGACGGCAGCAGCTTGGCGAGCCGTTCCCGGGTCTCTTCAGCGAAGTCGGCCATGACCAGGCCCTCGCGCTCGCAGGCGTCGGCGGCCAGCACCCCGGCGCCGCCTGCGTTGCTGACCACCGCCACGCGCGGCCCGCCCGGCAGCAGCTGCCAGGAGAGCCCGGCGATCACGTCGACCAGCTCGGCGACAGTGTCGACGGCGATGACCCCGGCCTGCTCGAACAACGCGTCCCGGGTGACCGCGGGAGTCGCGGCGGCCGCGGTGTGCGACGCGGCCGCGCGCTGCGCGGTGTCGCCGCTGCCGGAGCGGACGGCCAGCACCGGACGTGTCCGGGCCAGGCGCCGGGCCAGCCGGCTGAACTTGCGAGGATTGCCGAACGACTCGAGGTAGAGCACGGCCAGTTCGGTGCGCCGGTCGGCGGTCCACCACATCAGCAGGTCGTTGCCGCTGACGTCGTACTTGTCGCCGGTCGAGACCAGCGTCGACACGCCGAGGCCGAGGTCACCGAGCGATTCGGCGAGCGCGATGCCGACCCCGCCGGACTGGGTGACGACGCCGATGTTGCCGGGCTTGACCTGCCCGGCGAGGAAGGTCAGGTTCAGCGGGCGAGCCGGGTCGGTCGACAGAATGCCGAGGCAGTTCGGGCCGACCAGCCGCATGCCGTAGTCACGCACCGCCGTGTGGACCCGGCCACCGTGCTCGGTGCCGGTCAGCCCGGAAGAGATGACGACGACCGCCCGGACGCCGCGCTTTCCGCATTCTTCGACCGCCTCGGCGGCAGCCGGTGCGGGCAGGCACACCACGGCGAGTTCGGGGGTGCGGCTCAATGCCGCCACGGACGGGACACTCGGCACGCCGAGGATCGCTTCAGCGTGCGGGTTCACCGCCTCCACCGGGCCTGCGAAGCCGGAAGCGACCAGGTTGGCGAGGACGGCGTGGCCCACCGAGCCGGGGCGCCGGCCGGCGCCGATCACGGCGATCGAGGACGGCTTGAGCAGGTGCGCCAGGCTGGCCGCGTCGGCGACCGAGTCGCGCTCGAGCACGGCATCCAGGTAGGCCGGATCCTCGTCGAGGTTCATCACGACGTCGCGCTCGGAGCCGCCGACGCTGGCCTCGAACCGCAGGCCGAGGTCGGCGAAGACGTGGAGCACCTTGGCGTTCTCGGCGAGCACCTCGGCGACGAACCGCTTCAGGCCGGTCTTCCGGGCGTGGGAGACCAGGTGTTCCATCAGCAGGGTCGCGACGCCCTGCGTGCGCACGGCCGCGTCCACGACGAGGGCGACTTCGGCGTCGGTGGTGTCCTTGAGGACTTCGTAGTTCGCGACACCGACCAGCTCACCGCGCCGGTAGCAACCCACGGCGTAGTGCCCGGGGCCGGGCACGGCGGTCATCTCCGCCGCCAGTCTGTCCAATCCGGACGGCCGGGTGCCGAAGAACCGGAAGTAGGTGTCCTGCTGGGTGAGCCGGGTGTGCAGGGCGAGCACCTCGGCGGTGTCGGCCGGGTGCAACGGGCGCACGAGCACCACGTCGCCGTCCGCGAGCAGGGCTCGGGAGCCCGCCTCGACGCGCATTGTTTCTCCTCGCCGCATGAGGGTGGGCGCGGCCGACCACGGGCCACGCCCACCGCAGGGGAGTCACCTAGTTCTTGGTGACCTGGATCTTGACGTGCTTGTCGCGCGGGTGCTCCGAAACCGGCATCGTGATCTCGAGGATGCCGTCGGTGTACGTCGCCTTGACCTTCGCCGGGTCGGCCCCGGCCGGCAGGCTGACCGTGCGGCTGAAGGTGCCGTAGTAGAACTCACTGCGGCCGCCTTCGGCGACTTCCTTCGCCTCACGCTCGGCGGAGATGGTCAGCAGCCCGTTGTGGGTGGTCACGGAGATGTGCTTCTCCGGGTCGAAGCCGGGCAGTTCGGCCCGCACGAGGTACCGTCCGTCCTCAGTGGACTCCTCGATCCGGACCGGGTTGTGCTCGGCGAACGGCCAGGGGTTCTCCAGCCACGCCGCGATGCTCGGCAACGCCAGGCGTGAACCCGGCACCAAGGCAGTCATCGTGGTTCTCCTCTCCGCGACGACGGGCGTCGCACCACAAGGAGACCTCGGGCACCGGCTGCCGCGACGCGGCCGGACTACCCGAACACCGAGGACCTTCGTCACCGAAACCGACCGGGCGAACCTTTGGCCCCGTTACCGCAGAAGCTGAGGGCGGGCCGACACGCCGAGGGGGAGGAGCGTGCCGACCCGCTCCGCCAAGGGTGTCGGGCGGAGTCTTCCCCACTCCGCCCGACACCCACGCAGAATAGAACACACGTTCGACTCAGGCAATCCGGGGCCGGTGATCAGCCGACCGGGGCCGACCACTCCACCTTCACGCCCCCATCAGGACCGCGGCCGAGGGTGAACGCTCCACCGACTGCTTCGGCGCGGTCACCCAGGTTGCCCAGCCCGCTCGGCGAGACGTCCTCGGGTAGTCCCTTGCCGTCGTCGACCACGAGAACGCGCAGCACGTCGTCTTTGACCGCGACCGACACCGACAAGGTCGAGGCCTCAGCGTGCCGTACCGCGTTGCTGACCGCCTCGCGGACCACCGCCTCGACGTGCTCGGCCAGCTGGGTGGGCACGGTGTCGATCGAGCCGGACATGCTGACCGTCGGGTGGACCGGCGCGTCGTCGGTGAGCTCGGCGACCGCGTCGTGCAGCCGGTGCCGCAGCCGCAGGCCGGTCTCCCCCGCCACGCCGCCGTGCAGGTCGAAGATCGCCGTGCGGATCTCCTGGACGATCTCGTGCATCTGCTCGATGCTGTCGCCGAGCCGCTTCTGCAACTCCGGCGACTTCGTCCGCCGCTGGGTGCTCTGCATCGACAACCCGACCGCGAACAGCCGCTGGATGACGTGGTCGTGCAGGTCGCGGGCGATCCGGTCGCGGTCACCGAGCACGTCCAGCTCCCGCGCCGCCCGCTGCTGCGCCGCCAGCTGCAGCGCCAGCGCCGCCTGATCGGCGAAGGAGGCCACCACCGACAGCTGGGTCGAGTCGAAGGACCCGGCCCCGGATTCCCGGATCGCGATGAGCACACCGGTCGTCCGGTCACCCGCACGCAGCGGCACGACCAGCGCGGGCCCGAAGCGGTGTTGGCCCAGGTGGAGTTCAGCGACACTGCGGGGTGTGCGGTCCCGGAACACCGCGCCCGGCACGCTGTCCTCGAGCTCGATGTGGAGGCCCGAGAGCTGCGCGGCCCGGGCGCCGGCGCTGACGGTCACGGTCAGGTCGTCGACGTCGTCACCCCAGTCCTCGTCGACGTCGAGCCGCCCGGAGTTCGGCAACGCGAGCATGGTGACGTCCGAGCCGGTCAGCTCCAGGGCCCGGCTGGCGATGGTGGTCAGCGCCTCGGCCGGGTCGGTGCCGCCGAGCAGCTCGGTGGTCACCTCGCTCGTGGCGGCCAGCCACTGCTGCCGCACCCGTGCCTGCTCGTAGAGGTGCGCGTTCTCGATCGCGATCCCGGCCGCCGCGGCCAGCGCCTGCACAACCACCTCGTCGTCGTCGGTGAACGGCTCCCCGTTCTTCTTCTCGGTCAGGTACAGCCGCCCGAACACCTCGTCGCGCACCCGCACCGGGACCCCGAGGAACGAGTGCATCGGCGGGTGGTGCGCCGGGAACCCCACCGACGCCGGATGGGACGAAATCTCCTCCAGCCGCAACGGTTTCGCCTCATCGATGACCACACCCAGCACGCCGTGACCGGTCGGCAAATCACCGATCAGCCGGCGGGTCTCGTCATCGATGCCGACGTAGACGAACTCCGACAGGGAACCGTCCTCGGCCAGCACCCCGAGAGCGCCGTACTGCGCCTCACCGAGTTCCATCGCGGCCTGCACGATCCGCCGCAGCGTCGCGTCCAGCTCCAGCCCGGACGCGACGGCCAGGACGGCGTCGAGCAGGCCATCCATCTTGTCCCGGGTACCGATCAGCAGCTCGATCCGATCCTGCAGGTCGCGCAGCACCTCGCGCAGCCGCAGGCCGGACAGCGTGCCCGCCATCCGTCGCGGACCGGGTCCGTCCGCCGCCAGATTCTCGAACTCGTCCACCGACCCCCGTCCCAATCCCCGCCTCACCGGCCACGGCCTCACCGCTGGCGACTTTCTGCCGGAGACCCTTTCCCCGGACCCGTGCCCGAAGAGATGGTTGCGTTGAGCCACCCGTACGACAGTGTGCCCGCCTGGGCACCGAGGGGAAACCATGACATTGCCCATCACCTCGATCGGCCTGCTGGACCCCGATCAGGCGATGCGGCGAGTGCTCTTGACGGCGACCGCCGCCGGGCTGGACACGTCGTTCATCTCCCAGCCGGTGGAGGTCCCCACGGTCCGGAAGGAACTGCGCCAACTGCTGGGTGGCGGGCTGTGGCCGCAGATCGTGCTGCGGCTCGGCCGCGGCGCACCGGTGCCGTGGACCCCGCGCCGGTCCCTGGCCGACGTCCTGCTGGAGCCGGACCGGCTGAGCGCCTGTGCGGACCGGGGACGGCTCAGCCGTTCTGGTTGCGGAGTTCGGTGGCGAGGACGGCGGCTTGGGTGCGGCGTTCCATGCCGAGCTTGGTCAGCAGCCGGGAGACGTAGTTCTTGACCGTCTTCTCCGCGAGGAACATCCGCTCGGAAATCTGGCGGTTGGTCAGCCCCTCGCCGATCAGCTCCAGCAGCTTCTTTTCCTGGTCCGAGAGATCGGCCAGCGGGCCTTTCTTGGTTTGGTTGTCCCGCAGCTTGGCCATCAGGGCGGCCGCCGCGTGCGCGTCGAGCAGCGATTTGCCCGCGCCGACCTCCCGCACGGCCGAGACCAGGTCCATGCCTTTGATGTCCTTGATGACGAACCCGCTGGCCCCGGCCATCACCGCGTCGAGCATCGCCTGCTCGTCGGTGTAGCTGGTGAGCATCAGGCACTTGAGTTCGGGCAGCTTGGAACGCAGCTCGCGGGCCAGCTCGATGCCGTTGCCGTCCGGCAGCCGCACGTCCAGCACCGCCACGTCCGGATTGAGCGCCGGGATCCGGGCCAAGGCCTGCGACACGCTGCCGGCCTGCCCGATCACGGTGAGGTTCTCGTCCTCGTCCAGCAGATCGGCGACACCACGGCGGACGACCTCATGGTCGTCGACGAGAAAAACGCGAAGCATCCGACCTCCCCAATCCGGTTCGACGGAGATCAGCCTACGACCATCGGGCTCCAGACAGCAGGGACTCGGGACCGTCGGGGAAGTGACCAAGGACCCTCTCGCCGGAAGGCCCGCGGACCGGATGCTGCCGGGGTCAACATCGTCCGCGCGAGCAGGAGAACCGGATGAGCACCCTGGACCTCGCCCGATGGCAGTTCGGGATCACCACCGTTTACCACTTCATCTTCGTCCCGCTGACGATCGGGCTGTCCTTCCTGGTCGCCGGGATGCAGACGGCGTGGGTGCGGACCGGCAACGACAAGTACCGCCGGATGACGAAGTTCTGGGGCAAGCTGTTCCTCATCAACTTCGCCATGGGCGTGGCGACCGGCATCGTGCAGGAGTTCCAGTTCGGGATGAACTGGTCGGACTACAGCACCTTCGTCGGCGACATCTTCGGCGCACCGCTGGCCATCGAAGGGCTGCTGGCCTTCTTCCTCGAATCCACGTTCCTCGGCCTGTGGATCTTCGGCTGGGACAAACTACCGAAGAAACTCCACCTCGCGACCATCTGGATCGCCGCGATCGGCACCGTGCTGTCGGCGTACTTCATCCTCGCCGCCAACTCCTGGATGCAGCACCCCGTCGGCTCGATCGTGAACCCGGCGACCGGCCGCGCGGAACTGAAGGACTTCGGGGCCGTGCTCACCAACTCCACCGCCGTCGGCGCCTTCGCTCACACCATCACCGCGTGCTTCCTCACCGCCGGCATGTTCGTCGTCGGGATCAGCGCCTGGCAACTCCGGAAGAACCGCTCCGCCGACGTGTTCCGCCCGTCGATGAAACTCGCGCTGGTCACCGTGCTGCTCGCCAGCCTCGGCGTGATCGTCACCGGTGACCTGCAGGCCCGGCTGATGACCGAGCAGCAGCCGATGAAGATGGCCGCCGCCGAAGCGCTCTACGACACCGTCGCACCCGCGTCGTTCTCGCTGTTCACCATCGGCTCGCTCGACGGCTCGCAGGAGAAGTTCAGCATCCGCGTGCCCGGCGTGCTCTCGTTCATGGCCACCGGCCACCTCGACGGCCGTGTCGAGGGGATCAACGACCTCCAGGCTCAGGAACAGCAGGTCTACGGGCCCGGCGAGTACCGGCCGGATATCCCGGTCGCCTACTGGACGTTCCGCCTGATGATCGGCTTCGGCTTCCTCTGCCTGCTGATCTCGCTGGCCGGGCTGTGGCTGTTCCGCCGCGGCCGCACCCCACGCGCCCGCTGGTTCTACCCCGCCGCCACCGCCGGGCTCGCCTTGCCCTTCCTCGCCAACAGCGTCGGCTGGATCTTCACCGAGATGGGCCGCCAGCCGTGGTCGGTGTTCGGGGTCCTGAAGACCGCCGACTCGGTGTCGCCCACGGTCCCGGCCGGGAGCGTGCTGACCTCGCTGATCGTCTTCACGCTCCTCTACGGCGTCCTCGCGGTCGTCGACGGCCTCCTGATGGTCCGCTACGCCAAAGCCGGTCCCCCACCACCGGAAGCACCCCACGACACCCCCGAACCCGAGTCCGACGAGCCGCGGCCCGCGGCCTTCGCCTACTAAGCGCCGGAGACCCGCCATGGCCCTCACCGACATCTGGTTCCTGCTCATCGCGGTCCTCTGGACCGGCTACTTCGTCCTCGAAGGCTTCGACTTCGGTGTCGGCACCCTGCTGCGCATCCTCGGCCGCGACGACACCGACCGCCGCGTGCTCATCAACACCATCGGCCCCGTCTGGGACGGCAACGAAGTCTGGCTGCTCGTCGCCGGCGGCGCCACCTTCGCCGCCTTCCCGCTCTGGTACGCCAGCCTGTTCTCCGGGTTCTATCTGGCCCTGCTGCTGGTGCTCGTCGCGCTGATCCTGCGCGGGGTGGCGTTCGAGTTCCGCGGCAAGATCGACAGTCCGCGCTGGCGCAACGTCTGGGACTGGGTCATCGTCTTCGGCTCGGCCGGCCCCGCGCTGCTGTGGGGCGTGGCGTTCGGCAACATCGTCCACGGCGTCCCGCTCGACGCGCAGCACCACTTCACCGGCTCGTTCTTCACCCTGCTCAACCCGTACGCCCTGCTTGGCGGGCTGGCCACGCTCAGCCTCTTCACCTTCCACGGCGCGGTGTTCCTCGCGCTGAAGACGACCGGCGAAATCCGCTATCGGGCCCGGACACTCAGCCGGGCCCTCGGCGGCGCAGCGATCGTGACCGGCGGCGTCTTCCTCGGCTACACCGCGATCGACCACGGCGGCTCGGCGTGGCTGACATCGCTGATCGCCGCGCTGCTGCTGATCGCAGGCGTGCTGTTCACCGCCGGAGAACGCGACGGGCTCGCCTTCGCCAGCACCGCCGGCGCGATCATCGCCGTCACCGTCACGCTGTTCTGGTCGCTCTACCCGAACGTGTTCCCCTCGACGACCGACCCGGCGTTCAGCCTGACCACCACGAACGCTTCCTCGACTCCGTACACGCTGCAAATCATGACCTGGGTCGCGGTCGCGTTCACCCCGATCGTGCTGGCCTACCAGGCCTGGACGTACTGGGTGTTCCGCAAGCGCATCAGCCGGGCGTCCATTCCCGCCGGCGGCGGGCTCCCCGCGGCTCGCCGGTGAAGCCCCTCGACCCCCGGCTGCTCCGCCACACGAGCGCGGTCCGGCCGTTCATCCTCGCCTGCGCCGCTCTCGGCACGCTGACCGCGATGCTGGTGCTCGCCCAGGCGGAGCTGCTGGCGAAGACGATCACCCGGGCCTTCCTCGACGGCTTCGTTCTCCGGGATCTGCTGGTCCCGGTCGGGATGCTCCTGCTCGTGGTGCTCACCCGGTCCGGCATCGCGTGGCTGTCGGAGACGACCGCGCACCGCGCCGCCGCCCGCGCGCTCTCCCAGCTGCGGGAGACCGTCATCGGCTCGGCGCTGCGGATCGGGCCTCGGCAGGCGGACCGCTCCCCCGCCGAGGTCGCGTCCTTGGCGACGCACGGCGTCGACCGGCTGGAAGGCTACTTCGCCCGGTACCTGCCGCAGCTGCTGATCGCCTCCGTCGTCCCGCTGGTGGTCGGCGTGCGGATCCTGGCCGCCGACTGGGTCGCTGCGGTGCTCGTCGGCTTCACCGTACCGCTGATCCCCATCTTCATGATCCTCATCGGGCTCTACACCCAGCGCGACGTCCAGCGGCAATGGAAGACCCTTTCCGTGCTGGGCAACCACTTCCTCGACCTCGTCGCCGGGCTGGCCGAGCTGACCGCCTTCGGCCGGGCCCGCGCCCAGCTGCGCTCGCTGCGAGAGATCACCGAGAAGTACCGCACGCAGACCCTGCGGACGTTGCGCGTCGCGTTCCTGTCCGCGTTGGCCCTGGAGCTGCTGGCGACGTTGTCGGTCGCGGTCGTCGCCGTGTCGATCGGCCTCCGGCTGCTGGCCGGCGAACTCGACCTGCAGACGGCGCTGGTCGTGCTGATCCTCGCGCCGGAGGTCTACCTTCCGCTGCGGGCGGTCGGCGCGCGCTTCCACGACAGCGCCGAGGGCCTCGCCGCCGCGGAAGAGATCATCGCGCTCACCGACACCCCCACCGGCGACACCGGTACTCACACGGTTCCCGACCTCACGCGGGTGGCGCTGCGGTGCGAAGACGTCACGGTCGACGGGCGGTCGGGGCCGATCCTCGACCGGTTCTGCCTCCGCGTTCCTCCGGGCGAGGTCGTCGGCGTGACCGGGCCGAGCGGTGCCGGGAAGTCCACGCTGCTCGACGTCCTGCTCGGCTGGCGCCGTCCCGACCGCGGCCGGGTCCTGCTCGGAGACGTGGATCTCGCCGACATCGGCCGCGCCACCTGGCACCGGCACCTCGCCTGGGTGCCGCAGCAGCCGCACCTCGTCGCCGGGACCGTGGCGGAGAACATCCGGCTCGGCTCTCCCGACGCCACCGACGACGCCGTGGTCGCGGCCGCCGACACCGCGGCGCTCGACGTCCCGCTGTCCACTATGGTCGGAGAACTCGGCGCCGGGCTGTCCACCGGCCAGCGCCGCCGGGTCGCACTCGCCCGCGCGGTCCTGCTCGACCGGCCGCTCATCCTGCTCGACGAACCCACCGAAGGGGTCGACGCGGAGACCGAGGCCGCCATCCTCGACCGGCTGCCGAAGGTCCTCGCCGGACGGACCGCGATGATCGTCAGCCACCACCCCGCGGTGCTGGCCCGGTGCGACCGGGTCGTCACCCTCGGCGCACCCGTCACCTCACCCGCCGCGCCGCCCGCACCCGTCGCCGCACCGGCTGCGACTCGCCCCGCTGTGGCCGCACCGTCCGCCGAAGCGTCCACAGTAGAGGGTCCTGGTTCGAAGTGGCGGCCGTTGCTGGACGCCGCGCGCCCGTACCGGTGGCGCCTGGCCCTGGCGTGCCTCGCCGCGACCGCCGCCCTGGGCTGCGGGGTGGCGCTGACCGCGACGTCGTCGTGGCTGATCGCCAGTGCCGCGCTGCACCCGCCGGTGCTGAGCCTGATGGTGGCGATCGTCGCCGTGCGCACTTTCGGCCTGGCCAAGGGCATTCTGCGCTACCTCGAGCGCCTCCTGTCCCACGACGTCGCCCTGCGCGCGCTCACCGAACTGCGCGTGCGGGTCTGGGCGCAGCTGGTCCGGATCGGGCCGGCCCGCACGTCGCGCCTTCGCCGCGGTGACCTGCTGCACCGCCTGGTGTCCGATGTGGACAGCCAGCAGGACGTCCTGGTCCGCGGCCTGGTCCCCGGAATCTCGACGTTCACCGTGCTCGCCGCGACCGCGGTCACGCTGGGCGTGATCCTGCCCGGCGCCGGGCTCGCGGCCGCCGTGGGCCTGTTCGCGGCCGGCGTGCTCGCCCCGCTGGTGGCGGCGGCGACGGCCCGCCGGGCGCAGCGGGAAACCGCCCGGCTGCGGACCGATCTCGCCGCCGGCACCGTCGAGCTGCTCCAGGCGTCGGCCGACCTGATCGTCCACGACGCGGCGGTGGGCCGGCGCTCCCGGCTGCGGGAACTCGACGCCGGACTGACCGCCCTCGCCCGCCGGTCCGCGATCCGGCGCGGGCTCGGCACCGGGATCGCGACGCTCGGCGTCGGCCTGACCTCCGTCGCCTGCCTCGTGCTGGGCATCCTGGCCGTGCGCGCGGGCACCATCCCCGGGCCGGCACTGGCCGTGCTGGCCCTGACCCCGCTCGCGACCGCCGAACTGGTGGCCGGCCTGCCCGAGGCGGCGCAACGGCTCCTCGGCGCCGGGCACGCCGCGCGCCGGCTCGCCGACCTCGACGCCGTCCCGGCCTCGCAGCCCGAACCCGTTGTTCCTGCGCCCGCCGCGGTGGAGGTGGCGGCCGAGCGGCTCGCCGTCCGCTGGCCGGACAGCCGCCACGACGCGGTCCAAGAAGTCACCCTGCGGATCGGCCCCGGCCGGCGGCTCGCACTGACCGGCCGGTCCGGCGCGGGCAAGAGCACGGTGATCGCGGCGCTGATGCGCTACCTCACCCCGACGGCCGGCCACGTCCTGCTCGACGACGTCGACACCCGCACCTACAACGGCGACTCGGTGCGGGAGCAGATCGCCTGGTGCGGACCGGAGACGCACCTGTTCGACAGCACGCTGCGGGAGAACCTCCGGCTGGCCCGGCCGTCCGCCACCGACGCCGAGCTGACCACCGCACTGGACCTGGCCCAGCTGGGGCGGTGGCTGACCGCCCTGCCCGACGGCCTCGACACGACGCTGGGCACCCACGGAAGCGCGGTATCGGGCGGCGAACGTCAGCGCATCGGCGTGGCCCGGGCACTGCTGTCGGACCGCCCGATCCTGCTCCTCGACGAACCGACGGCCCACCTGGACGCCCCCACGGCAGCAGCACTGGCGGCCGACGTCCTGACGGCGACCGAGGGCCGCTCGACGCTGGTGGTCACCCACCGCCCAGCGGAGTTCGCACCCCTGCCCGCCGTCGACCTGGGCCTCGCTGGTGTGACGACGCCGGATTGAGCCGAGGTGACGGGACAACCGACCGGTTTTCGTCCTTGATCTGTCGAAACGTTCTGGCGGTCGTCAGCCGGCTGGGCAACCTCGAGAACATAGCCAGCCGGCTCCAACGCACAGCTGCGGACGTCCAGCGAGCAGCGAACGACCTGAAGCCGGCATCGGCACCTGCATCATCGGCCCGGCAGGAGGAAGCCGACGCTGGATCTCAAGGTCCCGGACTCGCCTCCTGACGGTCACCTCAGGACAGCGGAACCCACCAGCTCAGTTCGCTTTCCTGCACCTCGGACACGCCGCCCCGGCGGCGCGCCGGCTCGGCGAGCCGAGCCAGCTCGTCCTCCGGCGTCCGGTCGAGCGTGCCGCTGCCGTCGTGGGCGAGGACCACGCTCAGCCGCTCCGCGCCCGAGCGCACCGCCACCTGGACCGAACCCGCGCCGGTGTGGCGGGCGATCAGCCGCAGCCCTTCCCGCAGTGCCGTGATCAGCTCGTCGGCGAGTTCCTCCGGCTGGATCGCGTCGAGCTTGCCGGAGAACTCCGTCGACGCGGTGAGCCCCAGCTCGGCACCGACCTCCGACAGCACCTCGAGCACCCGGTCGTGCAAGCTGCCCGCACGCCGGGGCAGGACTTCGTCCAGCTGGAACACCGTCTCGCGGATCTGGGTGATCACCGTGTCGAGGTCGGCGATCGCCGTCCGGATCCGGCGGCCGACCACCTCCGAGCGGGCGTGAGGTGCTCGGCTCGGCGGTACAGCTCACGCAGCCGCACCACGCGGCGCACGTCCGGCTCGGTCTCCAACCCCGCGATCGCCCGCCGGTAGGCGTGCTCCGCGGCATCCAAGGAAGACGTGGCACAGCGACCAGCGCAGCCACCGAGTTCGCGGAGTCGTGGAACCCGTTGGTGAAGTCGAAGACCAGGGTGATCGTGACCGCCACGGCCGGCGCGACCGCGGCGGTCACGCCTCAGCCTTCCCAGGTCCAGTTCCGGATCTCGGGCAGGTCCTCCCCGTGGGCCAGGATCCACCGGCGATGCCGGCCCTGGGCCTCGGTCATCCGCTGCCGCAGCACACCCGCCGTCGCGACCAGGCCCGGCACCCGGTCGATCACGTCGATCACCAGCTGGAACCGGTCCATGTGGTTGAGCACCAGCATGTCGAACGGCGTGGTCGTCGTCCCGTGCTCGGTGTAACCGCGCACGTGCATGTCGTGGTGATTGGTGCGGCGGTAGGCCAGCCGGTGGATCAGCCACGGATAGCCGTGGTAGGCGAAGATCACCGGGCGGTCCGGGGTGAACAACGCGTCGAACTCGCGGTCGCCGAGCCCGTGGGGATGCTCGGCTTCCGGCTGCAGCCGCATGAGGTCGACCACGTTCACCACGCGCACCGCCAGATCCGGTAGTTCCGCGCGCAGGATCTGCGCGGCCGCCAGCACTTCCAGCGTCGGGGCGTCGCCCGCGCAGCCGAGCACGACGTCCGGTTCACGGTCGGTATGCGTGCTCGCCCACTCCCAGATGCTCACACCCCGGGCGCAGTGCAACGCGGCCTGCTCGGCGTCCAGCCAGTTCGGACTGTCGTTCTTCCCCGCCACGACCACGTTCACGTAGTCCCGGCTGCGCAGGCAGTGCGCCGCGACCTCCAGGAGCGTGTTCGTGTCCGGCGGGAAGTAGATCCGCACGACTTCGGAGCTCTTGTTCGCGACGTGGTCGACGAACCCGGGGTCCTGGTGGGAGAAGCCGTTGTGGTCCTGCCGCCACACGTGCGAGGTGAGCAGGTAGTTCAGCGACGCCACCGGCCGCCGCCACGGGATCTGCCGGTGCACCCGCAGCCACTTGATGTGCTGGTTCACCATCGAGTCGACGATGTGCACGAACGCCTCGTAACACGAGAACAGCCCGTGCCGGCCCGACAGCAGGTAGCCCTCGAGCCAGCCCTGGCACAAGTGTTCGGACAGCACCTCGAGCACCCGGCCGTCCCGAGTGAGGTGTTCGTCGACCGGCTCCACCGCGGCCTGCCACTGCTTGCCGGTGACGTCGTAGACCGCGTCGAGCCGGTTGGACGCCGTCTCGTCGGGGCCGAACAGGCGGAAGTTCGCCCGGTCGGCGTTGAGCGCGAAGACGTCACGCAGGAACCGGCCCAGCGCCCGGGTCGGCTCGGCCTGCGTCGCCCCCGGGGCCGGGACGGCGACGGCGTGGGCCGCGGTGTCCGGCAGGGCGAGCGGGCGCAGGAGGATGCCGCCGTTGGCGTTCGGGTTGGCGCCCATCCGCCGCTCCCCCGCCGG
The DNA here is from genome assembly GCF_040682715.1 of Amycolatopsis sp. NPDC051128. Lineage (NCBI taxonomy): Bacteria > Bacillati > Actinomycetota > Actinomycetes > Pseudonocardiales > Pseudonocardiaceae > Amycolatopsis > Amycolatopsis sp. NPDC051128. Next base: position 140,023 of record NZ_JBFBBN010000013.1, read on the forward strand.
GATCATCGCCGTGACGTCGGCGACCGGGCGGCCGCGTTCGTCGAACAGCTCCTCCGGGCGGTATGAATGCAGCCACTGCTCCAGCTGCCGCAGGTGCTCCGGGTTCTTACGGACCTCCGACAGCGGGACCTGGTGCGCCCGCCAAGTGCCTTCGACCGGCAGGCCGTCCACAACAGACGGTCCGGTCCAGCCTTTCGGGCTGCGCAGCACGATCATCGGCCAGACACCGCGCCGCTCGGCGAGCGTCGCGACCGCCGAGTCGAGCGCGGCGACCATCGCCTGGTGCATCATCTCCGGGTCGCTGCCTTCGACGTAGAGCGGCGCATACCCGTACCCGCGCAGCAGCGCGTCCAGCTCGGCCGGCGCGATGCGCGAGAGCACCGTCGGGTTGGCGATCTTGTAGCCGTTGAGGTGCAGGATCGGCAGCACCGCGCCGTCACGGACCGGGTCGAGGAACTTGTTGGCGTGCCACGATGTCGCGAGCGGACCGGTCTCGGCCTCACCGTCACCGACGACACAGGCCACGAGCAGACCCGGGTTGTCGAACGCCGCCCCGAAGGCGTGCGCGAGCGAGTAGCCCAGTTCCCCGCCCTCGTGGATCGAGCCGGGGACCTGCGGGGCGACGTGGCTGGGCACGCCACCGGGGAACGAGAACTGCTTGAACAGCTCCCGCATGCCCTCGGCATCCCGCGTGATCTCCGGCCACGCCTCGGTGTAGCTGCCTTCCAGCCACGTGTTGGCCAGCAGCGCCGGACCGCCGTGACCGGGGCCGGTGACCATCATCGCGTTCAGATCGTGAGTGAGGATCGCGCGGTTGAGGTGGGCGTAGACGAAGTTGAGGCCGGGTGAGGTCCCCCAGTGCCCGAGCAGCCTCGGCTTGACCTGCTCGGGCCGCAGCGGTTCGCGCAGCAGCGGGTTCGCCATCAGGTAGATCTGGCCGGCCGCGAGGTAGTTCGCGGCCCGCCAGAGCGCGTCCACCTGGGCGAGTTCAGTGCTGCCGAGCACCGCTGGCCGGGCGTCGACGGCGGTCACTTCTCCGGCTCCGGCCGGACGACGAGCACCGGGCACCTGGCATGCTGGGCCAGCGCCTGGCTGGTCGAACCCAGCAGCATCCCGGAGAACCCACCCCGGCCCCGGCTGCCGACGACCACCAACTGCGCGGTCTCGCTCGCCTCGATCAGCACGTGCCGCGGCCGGTCGCGGACCAGCTGCCGACGGATCTCGACGTCGGGGTACTTCTCCTGCCAGCCCGCGAGCCGCTGGCCGAGCAGCCGCTCTTCGCCCTCTTCGAGGCTTTCCGGCTGGGTGAGGATCCGCGCACTGCCGAAGGCGTCCTCGTAGGTGACGTCGTTCCAGGCGTGCACCGCGACCAGTGTCGTCCCGCGCAGCGACGCCTCCTCGAACGCGACGGCGATGGCCTGTTCACTGTTCGGGCTACCGTCGACGCCGACCACGACCGGGCCCGTCACCGGGATGTCGGTGGAGTCCTGCCGGCCGCGGACGACCGCGACCGGACAGTGCGCGTGGCTGGCGACCGAAGCCGCGGTGCCCCCGAGAAGCATGTCGGCGAACCCGCCGGTGCCGGTCCGGCCGACGACGAGCATCCGGGCGTGCCGGGACTCGTCGATCAGCATCGGCACCGGCGGCTCGTTCGGCAGCTCGGTCGAGACGATGAGATCCTTGTCGATCGACGCCGCGACGCTGCGGGCGTCGGCGATGGCGCGTTCCCCGTCCACCTGGATCGCGTCGAACAACGCCTCCGCGCCCGCGCCGAGCAGGCCGCCGCCGTAGTACAGGCCGGCGAGCTGCAACCCGTGCACGATCCTGAGTTCGAGGTGGCGTAAGGAGGCGATCTTCGCCGCCCACGCGACGGCGGCGGTCGAACCCGCCGAACCGTCCACGCCCACGGTGATCCTCGAGTCGATGGTGCTCATCGTGTCTGCTCCTCACCCGCGTAGGCGGTGTCTGCGGCGACGACACCCGGCACGGCCAGCGCCAGCAGCTGGGCGACGTGCCAGTCGGTGTCGTCGTCGAACTGGTCGGTGATGTGGACGCGGCCGTCGCGGACGTCGATCCTCCAGCGGCCACTGCCGCCGTAGATCTCCAAGCGGTGCTTGACATCCCTGGCGATGTCGATGTCCTCCCGCGCGAGCACGCGCACGATGTCGCCGCGGGTGACGATGCCGACGACGGCCGAGCCGTCGACGATCGGCATCGCGCGGATCCGGGCGTCCACCAGCGCCTGACACAGGTCGGCGACATCGGCGCCCGAGCTCATCGCGGTGGCGGGACTGGTCATCACGTCCCCGACCGTCCGCGCGGCGATGGCGGCCTCGTGGTGCTCGTGGGTGTAGCGCGGGTCCGCCGGGATCCAGCCGCGGATCAGGTCGGCCTCGGTGACGATGCCGATCAGCCGATCGTCGTCGTCGACCACGGGCAGAGCGGTGAAGCCGTGCCTGGACAACAGCCCGGCCGCCTCCTTGGCCGACGTCCACGCCTGCACAGTGATCACCGGCGAGGTCATCAGATCGCGTGCGCGCATCGCAAGTTCCTTTCCTGTCACCTCCCAACCTAGGAAGGCCAGACGCCGGCGACCGCTGGCGTCGGTCACCGCTTGCGGGGACTTACGTCCCTTCTCGCGATCACGCCACAAAAGGACGAAGGTCATCCCGGACGTGGCGCCATGCTTCCGGCAGCGCCGCGACTCAGCGTGCACAGGGCTTCCCGCGCGACGACGGCGGCTACGATCACGGCTCCCCCAACCGGTGCCGGGCCAGTAGTGCGAGACCGAGCAGCACGATCACCAGCCCGGCAGTCACCCACTGGACCGGCGCGCGCACGCCGATCACGCCGAACTGGATCGCCAGCCAGCCGGTGAGCACGCCACACGCGGCGAGCGCCGCGATCGGGGCGCGTAAGTCGATCCGCCAGGCGAACACCGAAGCCCACGCCAGCGTGCCACCGATGCCGAGTGCCAGCGCGATCCCGGGCAGCACCCAGCTGGTCAGCCCGAGCGGCGCCAGCCACTCGACCGGCATCGTGAAGCCCGGTGCTCCGACGACCAGTGAGATCCCGCCGTACACCGCGCTCGCGGCGAACAGCGACTCGAACGTGGCCAGCAGCCGCATCGTGGCCCGGGTCCGCAGGGTGCTCACGGTGTTCTCCCGGTCCGCTGGGGCCGCACCACCGCTACCGGGCAGGGCGAGTGCGCGATCAGGGCCTGGCTGGTCGAGCCGAGCAGCATGCCGGTGAACCCGCCGCGGCCGCGGCAGCCGACCACGATCAGCTGCGCGCGCTCGCCGCGCTCCAGCAGCGTCCGCACGGGCCGCCCGCGCGTGACCTCCAGCTCGATCGTCAGGTCCGGGTACTTCCGCTGCCAGCCCACGACCTGCTCGGCGAGCTTGACGCGCTCCGCCGCCGCGATCTCGTCCGGGTTCTCCTCCATCGGATGCGGCCGGAGCGTGCCGTCGGCGAGGACGTCGCTCCAGGTGTGCACCGCGACGAGCCCAGTGCCACGCAGCCACGCTTCCTCGCAGGCGAACGCGATAGCGGCTTCGCTGTCGGGCGAACCGTCGGTGCCGACGACGACCGGTCCCGTGACCGGCGGCGGATCGTGCGGCTTCCGGCCGCGGACCACCACGATCGGGCAATGCGTGTGCGCCGACACCGCGACCGCGGTCGAGCCGACCAGCAGCCCGGTGAACCCGCCCAGTCCCCGCGAGCCCAGCACCAGCAGTTCGGCGTGCTGCGACTCCTGGACCAAGGCGGTGACCGGGCTCCATTCCCGGGCGGCGGTGGTGATGTCGAGGCCGGGGTGCTCGGCGAGCACCGCGTCCCTCGCGTCGGCGAGCCAGCCTTCGGCCCGCTCGGCCAGGCCCGCCCGGACCTGCTCGTGGGTGCCGAACGCGACCGGGGACTTCACCTGCGGCAGGGCGTAAACCTGCACCAGCCGCAGCGGGCGGCCGCGGCGGCGGGCTTCGGCCCCGGCCCACACCCCGGCCCGCAAAGCCGAGCCCGAGCCGTCGATCCCGGCGACGACCGCGCCGTCAACGAAGCCGTGCATGGCCGTCCTCCTCGTGGATCAGGTGCTGGACCCGGTCGTACCGGGTGCGGGCCTGCTCGGCGGCGGCCTGCTCCTCCTCGGCGGTGAGCACGACGGCGTCGGGCCCGGGGAACACCGTCGACACGTGGTCGTCGGCCGTCCAGCGAACGACGTACGGCGGTGTCCCGTCGGCGGAGTGCACCTCGAGGATGCAGCCGCGCTGGTCCGGCACGTCGACCCGCGAGCCTTTGATGACGAGCCAATCGCCCGGCTTCGCGTGCATGGTCCTTCCCTTCTCAGATGTCCACGGTGGATGGTTCGGGCGTGGTGGGCGTGCCCGGGTGCCGCGAGGCGCGGAGCGCCGCGATCCCGATCAGGGTGGCGCCACCGGCCAGCACCACGACTCCGGTGATCAGCAGGCCGAGCGCGATCCAGCCGACGGCGGGCGCGGTTGCGCCCGCTTCCGCCCGCGCGGAGATCCCGCGTGACGCGTCGGCGTTCATCACGACGGCGGTCCACTGCCCGTCGAGGACCGGCCAGGCGAGGCCCTGGGTGCCCGGGCCGGACGTGCTCGCCACCCACACCCCGGCCTCGCCGGGCGGGACGGCCGGGGCACCGCCCGGGTGCGTCCGGTCGCCGGAGCGGCGGTCGGCGAGGGTGGTGTACTCGGTGGTGGCCAGGTAGCCGGCGACGGCGTCCGAGCGGCCGATGCCGACGAACACCGGGCCGCCGTCCGCGCTCGTGGCCCGGACCCGGACGTCACCGACGAAAGCCGTGAACCCGGAGATGCCGTGCACCTGCACGGGGTCGGTCGTGACCGCGTAGCCGTTCGCGACGACGTTGGTCGACGCGGTCAGGTAGCCGTCGGCGTCGCGCTGGGTGCGGTCGGCCCACAGGAGCGCCCCGCCGCCGGTCAACAGGCCCATGGAGCCCAGCACCAGCACGGCTCCGGTCACCGCGGCGGCGATCCGGCCGCCGGTCCAGCCGGACGGGCCGGCCGGGTGCGCCTGCGGATGCGGGTGCGGTGGCTCGTGGCCGGCTTCGGCGCCGCCCATGTCGAGCCGGAACGGCGGGTACTCGTCGGTCATGAGCGACACGTAGGCGGCGACGCGCAGCACCCAGCGGTCCATGCCGAGGACGAAGTCGAAGATCGGCCGCGGGTAGCGGCCGGTGAACAACAGCACCACCCCGGCGACCAGCACCAGCACGCCGACGAGACCGCCGGCGGCCCAATTGAAGTCATCGCTCCCGCCGCGGACTGCCAGCCAGCTGCCGCCGCCGGCGAACAGGCCGACGATCACGAGGTGCGGGAGGGCCAGCAGCCACCACTTCACGAGCACCAGGCCACGCGAAAGCCGTTCCGGGTAGGCGATTTCGAGCCGGGCCGGGTAGTCCGGGACGTCGGCGAAGGTGAACGGCGGGTACCGGTCGGTGCCGAGCGCGGCGTAGGAGTAGTACTGCACCCGCCAGCTCCAGCGCAGCACCCCGGAGGTGAACTCGAAGAGCGGCCGCGGGTAACGGCCGGTCACGAGGATGGCGAAGAACGCGGCGATGGTGACGAACGGGTAGGCGAACCACAGGAACGCCAGCACGACGTAGTGCGGGATGGCCAGGATCCACTTGACCAGCCAGAGCCAGCGGGAAAGGGGTTCGTCCAGGGTCGCTTCGACCCGGACGGGGTAGGTGTGCGGTTCGGTCATGACGTGCTCCTCGGAGCCTGGGCCTGGGCCAGGCTCGAACCGATGTCCCGGCCCCAGGCCCGGATCGACGGCCAGTCCCGGTTGTCGGCGTCCGCAACGCGCAGGGCCGCCACGAGGGCGCGTTCCGGGAAGTGCAGCGCGTGGCGGTCGAGCTTCCCGCCGAACAGCCGGTGGCCACGGGCCCCGAGCCGCTTCACGAGATCCTCGATCGCGACCGGCTCTTCGGCCGGCCTGTCCTGCTCGCCGACGGGACCGCTGGAGAAGAGCCAGACCGGCACCCGGCGGAGTTCGTCCGAAAACGACTCCGCGAGCTTCCGCGCCGGCTCCAGCCAGTGTCCCATGTAGACAGCGCTCTTCATGTCCTCACCGAAGTCTCTTCCCACAGCTCCACGCCGACGACGCCATAGACGGTCTTCGCCAGGGCGGTCACGACGCGGCGCTCGGCCTCGTCGGTGAAGACCCCCCGGATCGTCACGATGCCGCCGGTGACGGAGATCGCCCACCGGTCGCGATGACCGGCGTAGTCGGTCAGCAGTGCATTGAGGTGCGAGGCGACCGAGTCGTCCTGGCGCACCAGCGGGCTGAGCATGTCGCGGCGGCTGACGATGCCGACGAGCACGCCGTCGTCGTCCACCACGGGGATGCTGCGCCGCCGGTCGCCCAGCATGTGGCGGGCGATTTCGGTGACGTCGGTGTCGAGCCCGACCGTCTCGGCGGGCACGGTCATCACCGTGGCCACCAGCACCTCCGGGGCCGGTCCGATCCCCGCGACGCCGCTGCGGAGCGCGTCCGCCTCGGTGAACACGCCGAGTACCGCGTCGTCCTCACCGACCACCGGCAGGGCGGCGACGCAGTGTTCGGTGAGCATCACGATGGCCTCGCGGACCGGTGTTCCCGGGCCGACCCGCACGACCGGCCTCGTCATGATGTCGCGTGCCTTCATGGCGGTTCCTCTCCTGGAGTTCAGTGCACGACCACGACCGGGCAGGCCGCGTGCGCGAGCAAGGCGTTACCGGTCGAACCCAGCACCCCGCCGGCGACCGGGCCGCGGCCGCGGGTGCCGACGACGATCAGCCGCGCGTCGGGGTGGGCACTCAGCAGAGCGCGCGAGGTGATGCGGTTTCGGATGGCCCGTGCGGTGATGTCCAGCGTCGGGTACTTGCGGGCCCAGCTCGCGATGTGAGCGTCCAGCTCACGCTGCTCGGTGACCCCGATGTCCGCGAGCTCCACCTCGGACGCCAGCAGGCCGTCGTGCCAGGCGTGCACGACGTGCACCGGCGCCCGCACCGCGGCGGCTTCCTCGAGGGCGAACCGGAGAGCGTGCTCGCTGGAGCCCGACGGGTCGACGCCGACGACGACCGGGCCGGTCCGCTCGGGCCGGTGCGCGGGCACGACCACGACCGGGCAGGCCGCCCCGGCCGCAACCCGCAGGGCCACGGAACCGATCAGCGCGCCGCGCAGGCCACCGATACCGTGCGAACCGAGGACGACGAGCGCCGCGCCGCCGGACTGGGCGAGCAGCAGATCGACGGCGAGCCCGAGCCGGACCGAGGTCTCGACCCGCACGCCCGGCGCGTGCTCACGGGCGATCTCCGCGGCGCGGCGCAGGAAGCGGTGAGCGGGTTCGAGCAGCAGCTCGGAGTCGTGCGCTCGCGATGGGCCGTCTTCGAAGATGCAGGCGTGCAGGAGCCGCAGCGTCGTTTCGCGCCGTCGAGCTTCCTTCGCGGCCCAGCGGACGGCGTCGAACGACGCCGCCGAAGCGTCCACCCCGGCGAGTACGGGCCGGTTCGCGGTTGCGGTCATCAAATCCTCCTGCGGGGTCTCGGGCCAGCATGGTCGCTCGCGTACTCACCGGTCAGAGCACGAAGTCCCTTTCACCGGGGACCAAATCCGCCTGTCCCGCGCGGTGTCGTCACCGACCCTGGACCAATGACGGCACCAGACCTGCTGATCGACCCTTCCTCCCGCACGGCGAACCCCAGATCGTCGTGCGCATCGGCTACCTCCCCGAGGGGGTGGCCCCGCTGCCGGCGACACCGCGGCGTCTGCTCGGCGAGGTCGTGTGGCCGGTGGCCCACCCGTACGGCATCGGCCTGCCGGTACCGGCACAGCTGCGCGGCCGATGAACCAGGCACAGGCCCGACTAAGGCCTCCACCCGGATCCGGGTGGAGGCCTTAGTCGTGTGCCGTTCAGGCGACGTCGTTCCAGACGTAGTCCAGGCGGTTCCGGACCTCCACCACGCCGGACAGCTCGTGGATCAGCCGCGTCACCGGGTCGATGTCGCTGCGCCGCTCCACGCGCCCCACGACCGTCACGACCCCGGCCAGGACCTGCACGCGCACCCGGTCGGGCCCGAGGTTGAGCCGGTCACGCAGCACGCGGTCGGTGATCTCGAGCTCGAGGTCGGCGTCGCCGCGGGTGAAGACCGCCACCAGGTCGCGGCGGGACAGCACTCCGGCCACCGTTCCGTTGCGCAGCACGAACAACCGGCGGACGCCGGTGCGTGCGAACTCCGCTGCGGCGACGGCGAGCGTGGCCTCGGCGTCGATCGTGACGGCCGGGCTCGTCATCAGGTCCTTCGCGACGCACGCCGTGGCCTTGCGGGCCAGCCGGCGGTCACGCCACCGGGGTTTGCGGTCCTCCCACAAGTGCGGAAGCAGGTCAGCTTCGGAGACGACGCCGACCAGGGCACCAGTCTTGTCGAGGACGCCGACCGCGCTGATCTCATTGCCGGTCAGCAGGGCGGCGACGTCCTTGAACGGCGTCTTCGTGGAAACGGTGATCGGGTCGGCGGTCATCACCGCGGACACCATTCCGGCGTTCATGCTCACTTCTCCTCCTCGGTGCGGACCACCATGACCGGGCAGGCCGCGTGGTGCAGCAGGGCCTGGCTCGTCGAGCCCAGCACCAGCCCGGTGAAACCACCCCGGCCACGGCTGCCGACCACGACCAGCTGCGCGCCGTGGCTCGCCGACAGCAACCGGGAACGGGGCTTGTCGTGCTCGACCCGGCGCTCGACTGGGACGTCCGGATACTTTTCCTGCCAGCCGGCGAGCCGCTGAGCCAGCAGCCGCCGACCGGAGTCCTGCAGACCTTCGCCCTGGAAGGCGATGTTGCCGTCGCTGAACAGGCCCGCGGTGTCCCCGTCGTGCCAGGTGTACAACGCGACGAGCGGAGCGTTGCGGAGCGAGGCTTCCTCGAACGCCCAAGCGATCGCGGCCTCGCTAAGGGGGCTGCCGTCGACGCCGACGACCACCGGGCCGTCGACGGACTCGTTCCCGCGCACGACCACCACCGGGCAGTGCGCCTTGGCGGCGAGGTCGACGTCGGGCGAACCGCTGAACAAGCCCGCGATCGCCCCGACCGGCTCGCCCGTGACGAGGATCCGCGCCCGCGCCGAGACCTCCAGCAGGCCGGGTGCCGGACCGCGGTCACTGGCCTGAGTGGACACGTCCAGCCCGGGGACGGCGGCCTCGAGGGTCGCCCGCGTCTCGCGCAGCAGTTCGCCGGCTTCGGCCTCCTTGATCACGAGCCAGTCGGACGGCGGGTACATCTTCCCGCCGAACCCGGCGTCCTCGTAGCCGTAGGCGGTGAAGACGAGCAGCGACGCGTGCCGGCGGGCCGCTTCCCCGGCCGCCCACAACGCGGCCGCAGCGGCGGTCTCCGAACCGTCCACGGCCACGACGACCGGTGGGTTTCCGGTTGCGCTCATGATCTGTTTCCTCTGGGTTCCCGGTGCGCGGATCACGCATCCGACTCGAAGGTAGGCCTCGCGGCGGGCGGACGCTGCGGCCGTTCGTCCCCGCCCGCGAGGACCTTTGGCCGCTCCGGCCGACCCGGCCGGAAGCGCACCGTGGACCTCGAGGAGATGACCTGGGATGCAACGAGAATGGAGCCGCCGATGACCGCACCAACCGGACAGCCCATCGTCGTCGGTGTCGACGGATCGGCCGAGTCGCTTGACGCTGTCCGCTGGGCAGCCCGTACCGCTCGCCGGCGCGACGCGACGCTGGAGATCGTCTACGCGATCGACTTCTCGGCCTTGCTCGCCGGCGGTGTCGTGCCGCCGCCCGAGGAGATGAAGGACGTCCTGCGCGAGCGCGGCGGCCACTCCCTGCGCACCGCGGCGGAACTCGCTTCCGCGCAGGGCGTTCCGAGCGCGACGATCCGGCTCGACACCGACCGCGCCGCCCAAGCACTCGTCGACGCGTCCAAGACGGCCGCCCTGCTCGTGGTCGGGTCATCCGGCCGGGGCCGGCTCACCGGCCTCCTCGCCGGGTCGGTCGCCTCGGCCGTCAGTGCGCACGCATCGTGCGACACGGTCATCGTGCGCGGCGATGCCTGGGACGAGGCCGAGAAAAACGCACGCCCGGTCCTCGCCGGCATAGACGGCGGCAAGGCAAGCAGCCGCATCCTCGCCGTCGCGCTCGACGAAGCCAAGTCCCGTCACGCCCCGCTGGTCGTCGTGCACGCGTGGGCCGACGATCCGCCACCGCACGAACCCGGCCACCCAGAGCACCATGAGTCGGTGACCGACGCCGGCCACCGGCTACTGACCGACCGGCTCGGTGGCCACGACACCGGCGACGTGGAAGTCGACCGGGTCGTCGTCCGGGCGCACCCGCGGCGTGAGCTGATCGAGCGGAGCGGGACCGCCCAGCTCGTCGTGCTCGGCGACCGCGGCCGCGGCGGGTTCCCCGGCCTGCTGCTCGGCTCCACCGGCCAGGCTCTGCTGCACAACGCGGCCTGCCCGGTGTACCTCGTGCGCACCGCCTGAGGGAGGCGAAAGTCCTCGCGCCTGTGGGCCTTCGACCCACCCCCGACCGGTGTCCGTGGGCCCGGGAACGAGGACGGTACGGCCCTCGTCGTCCGGCCCGGACCGGCGGAGTCTGGGACCAGACGAAAGTGAGGCAAATCATGGACACGCCAGGACCTCGCGGCGCTCGCCACCGAGCTCGGGTTCCACCCGCTGGCCGTCGCCTCCGTGCTCGACGAAGACCACCAACGCCCCAAGCTCGTCCGCTACGACCTGCACTCGTTCCTCGCCGCGTACATCGTCCGCGTGACCGACGGCGTCCTGGCGGCCGCCGAGCTGGACGCCTTCGTCACCGACCGCGTCCTCGCCACCGTCCACCGGAACAACACGACCGACATCGACGGCCTGCTCGACTACCTCGTCGACGGGCACCTCGACGCCGTCCAAGCACTGGACGAGCAGGTCGAAGCGCTCGAAGACCTCGTCTTCGCCGACCGCGTCGACCACACCGACCCTGCAGCGCCGGTCCCTGCAGCTGCGCCGGAGCCTCGGCTGACCGCGACACCTGGCCGTGCCGATGCGGGAGATCGTCGCCTCCCTGATGCGCCGCGGCGACACGCTCCTGCCCTACTTCCAGGACGTCTACGACCACGTCCTGCGCGTGGCGGAGTGGACGAAATCCCTGCGCGAGCTGATCGCCACGATCCGCGAGACACAGCTGAGCATCCAGGGCTGGGCCGCGATCACCGACTTCTACGGCCAGAACATCCCGTACCCCGGGTTCGGGCAGGCGTCCGGGGTGTGGGTCTCCACGCTCGCCATCCTGGTCATCTCCGCCACGCTGTACGCAGTGTTCAAAACGCCGCGACTGGCTTTGAACTCGACGGGTGGCCAAAGTCCCCCGGCCGGGGTTCGATGGGCCCTGCCGCCGCCGTGCGCCGCCGCCTGTACTGACGGGATGACGACTGGCACTGCGAAACCGATCCGACCCGGCGTACCGAACCGGCTGCTCCTGCGACTGCTCGGCTCCCGGCTTGCGCCGCTGCTGAACGGAACGCTCACCGCCCTGCGGTACCGGCCCGCCACCGCGCCGAAGCCGGTCGCGCTCCCGGTGCAGTACGCCCGCTCCGGTGAGGAGATCCTGGTCACCGCCGGAAACCCCGATCGCAAGCGCTGGTGGCGGCACTTCCGCCACAGCGCCGGAGCCGATGTCCTGCTCGACGGCCGCTGGGTCGCGGGCGAAGGGCGGCTGCTCGCCGGGACGGAGCGCGACGCCGGAGCCGAGACCTACCGCCGCCGCTTTCCCCGCGTCCCGCTGACCGCGGACACGCCGATACTGGCGTTCACCGCTCCACCGGTGCCTCCTTTGCGAGGCAGCCGCCTGGCTTGGACGTGGTTCCTGGTCGTCACGGCCGCCGAATTCCTCGGCTTCGCGATTCCGGCCGTCACCGGTGCCCTGACCGCGGACGGCCCCACCGTCGTTTCGCTGCCCGCGCTGCTGCTGGCCGGCGCCACCGAAGGAGCCGCGCTGGGCGCCGGGCAGGCGCTCGTCCTCCGGCGCGCGTTACCGGCCCTGAACAGCCGGCGGTGGGTGGCGGCCACGGCCGGGGCGGCGTCCTTCGCCTACCTCGCGGGGCTCGCCCCGAGCACGTGGGCGGCGGACCTCGTGTCCTGGCCGCCGCTGGTGCTCTGGCCGGTGGCCGCCGTCCTCGGCACCGCCCTGCTGCTGTCCATCGGCTTCGCCCAATGGCTCATCCTGCGCCGCCACCTCGCCCGCTCGGCTCGCTGGATCTTCACCACCGCCGGCGCCTGGCTGCTCGGCCTGGCCGTCTTCCTGGGCGTCACGATGCCGTTGTGGCAACCCGGTCAGAACATCGCACTGACCATCCTGATCGGCATCCTTGGCGGCTTGGTGATGGCGGCGACCACGTCGGCGGTGACCGGCGTCGCCCTTCGCCGCCTGCCGGGGCTGAAGTGAACCGGCGCCACAGCCGTCCGCCGGTGAGCACGGCGGACGGCAACCGGCCGTTCAGGCCACGGTCCGGCGCACGGCCGCGCCGAGCGCCGCGCCCCACGCCTTGGCACGGGCCAGCTCGCCGGGCTCCGGGCCGGCGTCGATCGAACCGGTGCCGACGAAGAAGCTCTCGGCGGGCGCCGCCGCCCGGCCCCCGAGCCGGTCCAGCCGCTTCACGGCGCCGAGCGACGCTGCACCGGTGAACACGCGCGGCTTGTCGATCCGGGTGTCGAACGCCGCGAACACGAGCCCCGGCGGGAGCGACTCGAGGGAGCCCAGCCATTCCCGGATCCCGGTCCGCGACCGCACCGTGTAATCCACCTGATCCGCGGCAGACTTCCGGGTGGCGGCCCGGCTCATGCCGTGCACGTGAGTGGGCCCGCCGACGACGAGCAGCTCGACCCCGGCGAGGTCCGATGGCGCATCGTCGACGTTCACCACTTCGGCCCCGACCGACTGGGACAGGCCGTCGGCGATGGCCCGGGCCACCTTCTCGGTGGCGCCGAACATCGACTCGAACACGATCACGGTGCGCATCTCCGCCTCCTCAGCTTTCCAGCCGGATCGGCTGGTGGGTCAGTTCTTCGATGTCGCCGGCCGCGCATTCGAACAAGTTGTGCGCGAGGTCGCTCAGCGCGCGGGACGCGGCGAGTTCGTCGCCGATCTCGGGCACGTTCCGGTCGGCCGGGTTGAGCCGGGCGGTCCCGGTTCCGGAAACGCGGGTGTCTTCGGCGGTGTGCAGCCGGGCCGTGGCCCGGGTACGCCCTTCGTCCTCGTCGATGATGATCTCCACTTGCCAGCGCTTCTCGCGCATGTGTCCTCCTCAGGTTTCTTCGGGCACCATTTCGATGGCGCCACAGGGACATTCGGCAACGCAGATCCCGCAGCCTTTGCAGTAGTCGAGGTCGATCGCGTACTTCTCTCCCGGTTCGAGCTTGATCACCGCGTTGTCGGGGCAGACGCCGTAGCAGTTGTCGCATTCGAAGCAGTTGCCGCAGGACAGGCAACGGCGCGCCTCGAACAAGGCGGTCGACTCGGTCAGGCCGCCCTTGATCTCGTCGAAGGTGGACACTCGCCGGGACAGGTCGAGGTGCGGCCGGACGGTCCGGTCGGCGTCGCTGTAGTACCAGGTGTTCAGGTTTTCGAAGGCCGCCTCGCGGCGGGCCGGCGGCTCCGGCGTCACCACCTCGCGCAGCCACGCGTCGATCTCCCGCGCGGCCTTCGCACCGTGCCCCACGGCGACGGTCGCGGTCCGGCCCGACGGCACCATGTCGCCGCCCGCGAAGATCCCCGCATGCCCGGTCATCAGCCCGGGCCCGACCCGCACGACGCCGGCGGCGTGCTCGACGTCCGGCAGATCGTCCACAAGGGACAGATCGGTGTCCTGACCGAGGGCCAGCACCACGCTGTCCGCCGCGAGCCGCTCGAACTCGCCGGTCGGCTGTGGGAACCCGGACTCGTCGAGCCGCATCTTCTCGACCGTGATGCCGTCACCGTCGATCTCGCTGATCGTCGACAGCCAGCGCATCGCCACGCCCTCTTCGACCGCTTCGGCCACTTCGGACTCGTGCGCGGGCATCCGGTCACGCGTGCGGCGGTAGACGACGACGGCGTCGGTGGCGCCGAGCCGCCTCGCCGTGCGCGCGGCGTCCATTGCAGTGTTGCCGCCGCCGTAGACGGCGACGCGGCGGCCGAGCAACGGCCGCTCCCCGCTCTCCATCCCGTGCAGCAGCGAAACGGCGTCGAGCACGCGGGCGGAGTCGCCGGCCGGGATGTAGGCCCGCTTGCCGACCTGGGCGCCGACCGCGAGGAACACGGCGTCGAACTCGGCCTTGGCCGCGGCGACGTCGGTGACCCGGCTGTTCTGCTCGAACTCGACGCCCATGGCCCGGATCCGGTCGATTTCGGCGTCGAGGACCTCGCGCGGCAGCCGGTAGCGCGGGATGCCGTAGCGCATCATCCCGCCGGGCGCGGCTTCCGCGTCCCGGATCGTGACCGCGTGGCCGAGTCCGGCCAGGTGGTAGGCGGCGGACAGGCCGGCGGGTCCGGCACCGACGACCAGCACCCGCTTTCCGGAAGGCGCGGAGACCGGCATCGACCAGCCCTGCTTGATGCCTTCGTCGCCGAGGAACCGCTCGACGGAGTTGATGCCGACGGCCTCGTCGAGCTGGCCGCGGTTGCACGCGCTCTCGCACGGCCGGTAGCAGATCCGGCCGAGCACGGCCGGGAACGGGCTGTCGACCATGATCCGCCGCCACGCGTTCTCGTAGTCCCCGGATTCCGCGTGGTAGAGCCACTTCTGGATGTCCTGGCCGGCCGGGCAGGCCTGGTTGCAGGGCGGCAGCAGGTCGACGTAGACCGGTCGCTCGCTGCGCCACGCGCCGGTCTTGTTGGCCCGGCTGGACCCGACGTCGAGCGTGATCGCGAACGGCTTCTCGTGCTCCATGTCAGTCCTCTCCGAGCAGGCCGTAGCGGCGGATGTTCCGGTCGGCCTGCGCCTGGATCCGCGCGATCACGTCGGCGCGGGGCTTCTCGCCGAACAGGTGCGCATACCGCGTCTGGCGTCGCAGGTAGTCCTCGACCGGCACCCGGCGACGGATCTTCGACGTCGCCACAATCTCGCCGTGCTCGGCCTCGAACACCGGGAACAGCCCGCTTTCCTTGGCCAGGCGGGCGATCAGGATCGTGTCGTGCGACGAGCTGCCCCAGCCCAGCGGGCACGGCACCAGCACGTGCAGGTAGCGGGCGCCGCGGAACTCCATCGCCCGCGTCACCTTCGCTTCGAGGTCACGTAGGTCCGCGACGGTCGCCGTCGCGACATACGGGATCTCGTGCGCCAGGGCGATCATCGGCACGTTCTTGCCCTGCCCGAACACCGCCCCGGGCTCCGGTCCCACCGCGGGCGTCGTCGCCGTGCGGGCCGCGGCCGGCGTCGCGCCCGAGCGCTGGACGCCGGTGTTCATGTACGCCTCGTTGTCATAGCAGATGTAGAGCACGTCGTCGTTGCGCTCGAACATGCCCGACAGGCAGGCGAAGCCGATGTCGACGGTGCCGCCGTCGCCGCCCTGGCCGACCACGCGCACGTCGGTGCGGCCCTTGGCCTTCATGGCCGCGGCGACGCCGGTGGCGACCGCGGGCGCGTTGCCGAACAGCGAGTGCAGCCACGGGATCCGCCACGACGTCTCGGGGTACGGCGTCGAGAAGACTTCCAGGCAGCCGGTCGCGTTGACGGCGACCATCTGGTTCGCGGTGGCTCGCATGGCGGCGTCGAGGGCGTACCGCGCGCCCAATGCCTCGCCGCAGCCCTGGCACGCGCGGTGGCCGCAGTCGATCGAGTTGATCCGTTCGCGGTCGGACTGCACGCTGCGCTGGTCGTCGCCGAGGAGCCGGCCGCCGACCGCGAAGCTGCCGGTCTGGTAGAACTTGATCGGCGTCACCACCATGTCATCACCCGATCCGTGAGGCGACCGCACCGAGGTCGCGCAGGAGGTTTTCGGCCGTGGGGCCCGAGCGCCGGGCGGCGGCGAGCCGGCCCAGTTCCCGGTCGATCAGCGAGCGGTCGAGGTCCAGAAAAGTCAACGACGGCAACCGGTCCGCCGCTCGCAGCACCCTGTCCAGCGAGGTCTTGGTGACCGCACGGCCGCCGAGGCCCGCCACGACCGTGTGCGCCCGGGCAGCGGGCACCGCCGTGACCACGTTCTGCGTGACGATCCCGCCGACACCGGGCTCGAAGGCCCGTTCCAGGACCACGACGTCCCGAGCGTGCCCGAGCGCCGCGCGGACGGCTTCGGCGGGGAACGGCCGGAAGCAGGTGAGTCCCAGCACTCCGACCCGCAGACCGTCTTCGCGCAGTTCGTCGACGGTGTCCTTGAGCGTGCCCAGCACCGAGCCGAGCGCGACCACGATCGTGTCGGCGTCCTCGGTGCGGTAAGCGCGGGTCAGCCCGCCGGAGTTGCGGCCGAACACCTCGGCGAAGCGGTCCGAGACGTCCGGGACGACGTCGAGGGCCTCCATCAAGCGGGCGTGGGCGAGGTAACGGACTTCCGTGAAGGCCTCGGGCCCGACCATGGCCCCGATGGACGACGGTTCGGCCGGGTCGAGGACCTGGCGGGGTTCGTAGGGCGGCAGGAAGGCGTCGACCTGGTCCTGGTCCGGCGTGTCGACCTGTTCCCACGCGTGGGTCAGCACGAAGCCGTCCATACAGACCATCACCGGGGTGGACAGCTCTTCGGCGATCCGGAAGGCCTGGATGTGCAGGTCCGCGGCCTCCTGGTTGGTCTCGGCGTAGAGCTGGATCCAGCCGGCGTCGCGCAGGGCCATGCTGTCGCTGTGGTCGTTCCAGATGTTGATCGGCGCGCCGATCGCCCGGTTGGCCACCGTCATCACGATCGGCAGGCCGAGCCCAGAAGCGTTGAACACCGCCTCGGTCATGTACAGCAGGCCCTGGCTCGCGGTGGCGGTGTAGGCCCGCGCGCCGGCCGCGGACGCCCCGATGGCAACCGACATCGCCGCGAACTCCGACTCGACGTTGACGAACTCGCACGGCGCGAGCGACCCGGACTTCACCAGCTCCGCCAGGCCTTCGACGATGTGCGTCTGCGGCGAGATCGGGTACGCGCAGATGACTTCCGGGCGGCACAGCGCGACCGCGTCGGCGACGGCCCGGGATCCCTCAATCTGCCTGAGCACGAGCCAGCTCCTCTCGTTCCGCACGCACGAACCCGTAGGCTGCGGTGGCCGCGGCGATGTTGCCGTCGGCCTTGGCCCCGGTGAACCGGCCGGAGATCGCGGTGATCACCGAGCGCAGCTCGACGACGCCGGTCAAGGCGGCGAACCCGCCGAGCAGCGCAGCGTTCGGCATCGGGCGGCCGAGGTGCTTCTGTGCCAGCTCGGTCGCGGGCACGACGAGCAGCCGCTCGGGCCGTAAGCCGCGGACGAACTCCCCGAGCCCCAGTTCCTCGAAGGTGTGCGCGGAGTTGACCAACAGGTAGCCGTCGGGCTTCATGCCTTCGAAGACGTTCACCTGGTGCAGCAGGGTGGCGTCCTGGATGATCAGCGCGTCCGGCCGCACGATCGGTTCCCTCGTGCGGATCACCCGGTCGGCGATCCGGCAGAAGGACATGACCGGCGCGCCGGTGCGCTCGGAGCCGAAGCTGGGGAACGCCTGCGCGTGGCGGCCTTCGGTGAACGCGGCGACCGACAGCAGCTCGGCCGCGGTCACCACGCCCTGGCCGCCGCGGCCGTGGATGCGGACCTCGGTCATGCTCATGTGCTCGGGTACTTGGCGAGGATGTCGCGCAGCGCCGAGACAAAGCGCAGGGACTCGTCGTGGTCGCGCTGCCAGACGTTGCGGCCGAAGATCAGCCCGGTGGCGCCG
This sequence comes from Amycolatopsis sp. NPDC051128, assembly GCF_040682715.1. Classification (NCBI taxonomy): domain Bacteria; kingdom Bacillati; phylum Actinomycetota; class Actinomycetes; order Pseudonocardiales; family Pseudonocardiaceae; genus Amycolatopsis; species Amycolatopsis sp. NPDC051128. Next base: position 157,913 of record NZ_JBFBBN010000013.1, read on the forward strand.
GCTTCCATCGACTCGCGCGCCTTCTCGAGCATCGCCTCGTCGCCGGCCTTGCCGCCTCCGGAGACGAGCAGCAGCGTCCGTCCGGCCGACCGGACGACGGCGTCGATCGCCTGTTGGCTGGTCGTTTCCTTCGCGTAGGGCGCAGGAACGTTGTCGATCTTCGCCGGGTGCGGGAAGTTGACCTTGACGACGTCGGCGCCCAGCTCGGACGCGGTGCGCGCGGCGTAGTCGACGGCGTAGAACGAGTCCTTCCCGCCCTTGCCCTTGATGGCCGAACCCCGCGGGTACGCCCAGACGATCAGCGGCATGCCCAGCCGATGCGCGTCCGCGCGGACTTGCCGCAGCTGCGCGAAGTCTTGCTCCTGCGCGGGAGTTCCGACGTAGAGGGTGTACCCGACGGCGTCCGCGCCGAGCCGGACCGCGTCCTCGACGCTGCCGTGCAGCGGGGACAGCGCTTCGGCGTCGGACGGGATCTCGGTCTTGCCGTTGAGCTTCAGCACCAGCGGCAGCTCGCCCGCGTAGTCCCAGTAGAACTTCTCGGCCAGGCCGATCTGGATGGCGATCCCGTTGAAGCCGCCTTCGAGCGCCAGCCTGAGGATGTACTTCGGGTCGCTCGCCGCCGGATTGGCGAAGAAGTCCCGCGGCCCGTGCTCCAGCCCCTGGTCGTAGGGCAGGAAGAACGCGGTGCCGTTGCGCAGGCCGTGCTCGTGCAGAATGCGGTGCAGCCGGGTCTTCTTGCCGGTGTTCAGCCCGAGCTCGGCCAGCGGGGGACGGTGCGCCATGGGGGCCTCCGGTGTCGCTGAATTCGTGCACCCAGCAAATCGCGCCACGGCGGCCACCACCGCTGGCGAACGCCACCGGTGCAGGGGCCCTCGGTCCCCAGCGGGTGGGACCATCGGCTCTGCTGTTCACGCACCCGCGGCGGTAAGACTTGGCCCATGAAGGTCGACGAACTGCTCACGAAGGCAAAGGACGGGCTGGAGACCAAGCTGGTCTACGGCGAGCCGTACGAGGTCGACGGCGTCACGGTGATCGTGGCCTCGGCCGTCGGCACCGGCGGAGGTGGCGGCGACAGCCGCGACGAGAAAGGCCGTTCCGGCGAAGGCGGCGGCTTCGGGCTGTCGGCCAAACCGGTCGGGGCGTACGTCATCAAGGACGGCCAGCTCCGCTGGGAACCGGCCGTCGACGTCAACCGCCTCGTGGCGACGCTGGGCGCGATCGCCGTCGCGGCGATCTTCGCCGCGACACGTCTGGCGAAGCTCAAGTACCGCGCCGAGACCGATGAGCGTCCCTGATCTGGCGCCGCTGGGCCCGGCCAGCTGCCGCGCGCTGCTCGCCTCCGTCCCGCTCGGCCGGCTTGGTTTCGTCCGCGACGGACGGCCGGCGATCCGGCCGGTCAACTTCACCGTGGCGGGCGAAGCGATCTGGCTGCGGGCGGGCCGCAACTCCTGGGCCGACCTCCTCGACGGGCAGCCGGTCACCTTCGAGGCCGACGCCTACGACCCGGTCGACCACACCGGCTGGAGCGTGATCGTCACCGGGATCGCCACCCTCACGACGGACATCGACACCATGGCCGCCCAGTTCGGCGTCGGCCTGCGCTCGTGGGCTCCCCCACCACGCGACCGGCTGCTGCGGATCAGCATCGACCGGATCGAAGGCCGCCGGCTCGCCCTCCGGCCGGGCGCGGACGACACAACGGAATCGGGACCACCATGACGACGACGCATCGGCGCGCCATCCTGACGGGCTTGACGGCCGGGCTCGCCCTGCTCCTCGCGGCGTGCGCTCCCACCGGCAACACCCTCGCCGGCTCCGCTTCGCAGCCTGGCTTCTGGCTGGGTCTGTGGCACGGGTTCATCTGCCCGATCACGTTCCTCGTCTCGCTGTTCAACGACCACGTCGGCGTCTACGAGGTGCACAACAACGGCCACTGGTACGACTTCGGGTTCGTGTTTGGCATCCTCGTCGCGGCCAGCGTCTTCCACAGCCGGGGTTATGTCCGGCGCAATCGGCCTCCTCGCGTTACCCGCCGCTAACCGTCCGCTGGCGTCCCGAAAACCCGGCAAGACGCGAAGCCCACGCGCGGGCATCATGGCGGCCATGCCGCACCGCGTCCTGCTCGCCGACGACGACCGCGCGATCCGTGAATCGCTCGTGCGCGCCCTCAACCTCGAGGGCTACCACGTGACCGAGGTGACCGACGGCGTCCACGCCCTGGCCACCGCCCGGCGTTGCGACTTCGACGTGCTGATCCTCGACGTGACGATGCCCGGCGTCGACGGCCTCGGGGTGTGCCGGGTGCTGCGCGCCGAAGGCGACCGGACGCCGATTCTCATGCTGACCGCCCGGGTTGAAACCCCCGACCGGGTGGCCGGGCTGGACGCCGGGGCCGACGACTACCTGCCCAAGCCGTTCGAGCTCGACGAGCTCCTGGCCCGCCTGCGCGCCCTGCTGCGCCGCACGGCACCCGAGCCCGACGCGCGCCGCACGCTGCGGCTGGGTGAGCTCGCGGTCGACCCGGGCGCGCGGCGGGTGTGGTGGCAGGGCACCGAGATCACCTTCGCTGAACAGCGGCTTTGCACTGGAACTCTTGTTGTTAGGCCTGTTGCGGGTCCCGTCATGTCCTTCCAGCACAGCTTCATCGTCAGCGAGAACGGCACCGCGACGATCAGGGGCAACGACTCGAACGAGCAGGCCCAGCAGATCGTGGACCGGGTCGCCCACCCGGACGCCCGCGACGACCTCCGGGCACGGGGGCGAGAGCTCGGGTTCACCCTCCGGGGTTGATCCGATCGGCCGAATCCTTTTGGTGACCAAGGTCCTCGCCTGAAGGCCGAAGATCCCTGTCGCCTTGCACAGCGTCCCGGCAAGATCGGGAGCGAGACAGTTCCGGCCGCATCGGTGCCGCCGTGAGACCCCCATCCCGCTCCCTTCCCAGGAGGATTCCTTGCTGTCCCCAGCATCCGCCGCGGTGGTTCGCGCCACCTTGCCCGTGGTTCGCGCGCATGCCGTGGAGATCACCGGAGAGTTCTACTCATCGATGTTCGCCGCGCACCCCGAACTGCTGGACCTGTTCAACCAGGGCAACCAGTCCGACGGCCGGCAGAAGCTCGCGCTCGCCGCGGCCGTGGCCGGTTTCGCCGAACACCTGCTCGGCGGGGACACCGTTCCCTTCGACCGGATCGCCGAGCGGATCGTCCACAAGCACGTGTCGCTTGGCATCCGGGCCGAGCAGTACCCGATCGTCGGACACCACCTGCTCACCGCCGTCGGCACCGTCCTCGGCGACGCGGTCACCCCCGAGATCGCCGCCGCGTGGCACGAGGTCTACTGGCTGCTGGCCTGCCGGTTGATCGCCGCCGAAGCGCGGCTCTACCAGCGCGGCGACCTGGACCCCGCCGACCTCTGGCGCCGCTGGCGCGTCGCCAAGCGCCTCGACGAAGCCGTCGACGCCGTCTCGTTCACCCTGGTGCCCGACGACGGCGGAACGGTGCCGGACTTCGCCCCCGGCCAGTACGTCTCGGTCGCGGTCGACCTGCCCGACGGCCACCGCCAGCCGCGCCAGTACTCCCTGTCGCAGGGCCCCGGCCGCGGTTCGCTGCGGATCACCGTCCGCCGGCTCCGCGGCCGCGACGGCACACCGGACGGCGCGGTCTCCAACCACCTGCACGACCACGTCTCCGAAGACGACGTCCTCCTGCTCGGCCCGCCCGCGGGCGAGACGACCCTCGATCCCGGCGACGGACCGGTGCTGCTCGTCAGCGCCGGCATCGGGATCACGCCGATGGCCGCGATGCTGGACCATCTCGCCCGCACCCAGCCGACCCGGCGGGTCATCCTCGCCCACGCCGACCGCTCCCCCGCCCACCACGCGCTGCGCCGCGAAGGCACCCAGACCGCCACGGGCCTCGCCGGGGCCGATGTACTGTCCTGGTACGAGACCGGCCACGACGACCGTTCGCGGCCCGGCCGCATGGACGTCGACGCCTTGCCGGTGCCCCCGGGCACCACCGCCTACCTGTGCGGCCCGCTCCCGTTCATGCACGAAATCCGCGCCGGGCTCATCCACCGCGGCCTGCCCGCCGAGCGCATCCACTACGAGGTGTTCGGCCCCGGCATGCTCGACCGGGCCTGACCGGAGCGTCATTCAGCGGCGTTGCGGCGGGTAGAGAGCCCGGCGCTCAGTTCCAACAGTGATCATTGTCCGTCGCGCCCTGCCCTACGGCCACCGGCGGACGTGGGACGGGAAGGGTGCACGATCGGTTCCGCCTGACGGCCGCGAAAGGAAATCTGCCGACGATGTCGAACATACCGCTGCCCCGCCCCAGAGAGCCTGACGCCGGCCGATCTCCTCGCCGGCGAACTCGAACGGGGACCGCAGGTACCGGCCGCCCGCTCGGCGGCGAAGGGAGCGAACAGCTCGAGCAGCTCGGCGGCCGATAGGGCCCCGTGAGGCCGCGGTGCCGGCATGGGGACGTCATCCTGGTCCAAGCCGAGCATTTCCAGCAGATCAGCCTCGTCCTGGTCGTCGCGAGTGTGATGCCGCACCACCCGGATCGCGCGGTCGCGTTCGTGAGCCGTCGGCTGGGTGGTGACGAGAAGGTCGAGCATTGCGATCCTGCCGTGGGTGGTGGGCGCCGGTTCGCGGCACCTGCGGGAGCCTCAGACAGCGGTGAGTGCGGTGTGCCGGCCGCGTACCAAGGCGCGGACGTCGGCGGGTATAGCCGGGTGCCCGGTCTTCCGTGCCACGATGGTGAGGGCGCCGAGCGAGTGCGTTGCACAGAATGCCCGCGCCTGCGAAAGCGCGTCGTCGAGCAGTGTGGGATCAATGCCGGGCCCGACCTCTGCGGTGACCGTCGCGGATGAGCTGTCCACCCCTTCACCATGCCCCCGCCCCGGGTCCGCGCAGGGCCCTTGGTCACCAACCGCCGCCCCGGAAGACCCATCCGGACGTCGCGACCGCCGGTGTGTACTGCGCCGGGGCGGGAACAACGACTCTATCCGGACGGGCAGATCGGCCCGCCGGGTCTTGGCCTTCTCCCCTGCACCCACCTGCCCGCCGAGCGGCATCATCGAGGGACGGGGAGAAGACCAAGGCCCCTTCCACCGAACTGGAGGCCGACATGCGACTCGCCCACCGCACCAAGCACCTCGGTCCAGCCCGGACCGGCGGATTCCCCACCGGGCTGCGCGTGCGTGCACACAGCGGCCAGTTCGACGGCCAGACCGGACTCGTGGTCGACCACGCACCCGACCTCCGCCCCGGATCGGTGTGGATCGAATTCACTCCCGGCCGCCCACGGCTCGTGCCCGGTTACCGGCTCGACGTCGTCGACCACCCGGAGAACTGAGGCAGCATTCCTTCTCCCGATGGACAAACGGCGCAACGTCATCGCGCGGCACATGATCGTGCCGCGCGATGACGTTGCGGTTTCCGACGCACAGAGCCATTTTCATCGTGGGTAGCGGGCGTCTCCGGCGGCCCAGGAATGTTTGCGGCGGCGATCTCCGGCGTGACGGCGTCGGGTTGAGCGGCGTGAAGCCGGCGGATCGTATCGGTTAGCCGGCGCGGGCGAACGCCTTGAGGAGCCAGTTGTCGAGCGCGGGGACGATGTCTCCGACGTGGACGTTGCGTGGGTGCTGGACGTGATTGGCGAGGGCGTACACGTAGCGGCACCGGCAGTAGTCGGTCGCATGTGCCTGGTGGCTTTGCATCTTGGCTCCGCACAGCCCGCAGAGCATGAGTCCACGAAGGATGTAGCCGGCGTTCTCCCAGCACCGCGCCGGTGAACTCGTGTTTCTGCGTCCCGCTGTCCCGTGGCCGCAGGGCTGCCGGGCCGTTGAGCGCGCCTTCACGGGATGTTCGCGCTGAGGCTTCACTGTGGCGCTCACCCCGCCGCTCGGCACAGCGAGCTCCCGGCTGCCGCTTGCCCATGGTCGGCGGGGCCCTCACCTATGTGAACGCTCACACCTCCGGTTCGGTGACCAGCAGCTCACCTCCGGTGACGCACGGCGCCTACGAGCACAGGACTGCGTTGACCAGCGCACCGCAACTTGCTGTTGACATCCCCGTAACCGCCGGAGAGGCTGTTAGCGCTCACATCGCATCTGCTCGTGCGCCAGCCCCCTGGCTCGCCAGCGCGGTCCCCTCCTTCCCCCGAGGAGCCCACCCATGGCAACGTTCACCCGCGTCCGTCAAACGTTGGCGGTCGCGCTTGGCGTGATCATCCTGCTGCTGACCGTGTCCGCCCCGCCGGCCGGCGCGCAGTTCATCACGGTCAACAACCCGGTCATCCAGCAGCGCGCCGACACCGCGATCTACAAGCACACCGACGGCTACTACTACATGACGGCCTCGGTCCCCGACTACAAGCGGGTCGAACTGCGACGCGCCACGACACTGCAGGGCCTCGGCAGCGCCGCGACGGTCAACGCGTTCACCGCGCCGTCGAGCGGCGCGCTGAGCGGTTGGATCTGGGCGCCGGACATCCAGTTCATCGACGGCGCCTGGTACATGTACTTCTCGGCCTCGCCCAGCACCGCGCGATTCGACCAGCGGCTCTACTGGATCCGCAACACCTGCGCCAATCCGATGACCTGCGCATGGAGCGCGCCCCAGCGCTTCAACACCGGCTGGGAGTCCTTCCAGCTCGACCCGGCCTCGTTCGTCAATCGCGGGGTGCGCTACTTCACCTGGGCCCAGGACAGCCCGTCCACCAACTTCAACAGCCACATGTACATCGCCCGGATGAACGGGCCCACCGGCATCACCGGCACGGTCACCGAGATCGCGCGCCCGACGTACGCCTGGGAGATGGAAGGCGTCGCCGGCGTGGTGGAAGGGCCATCGCCGCTGGTCAAGAACGGCCACGTGTTCATCGCCTACTCGGCCTCGGCGACCGACTCCCGGTACAAGCTGGGCCTGCTGTCAGCCGACGACACCGCGGACCTGCTGGACCCCGCCTCCTGGCGCAAGAGCCCGAACCCGGTGTTCCAGACCGCGAACGGGGTCTACGGCCCGGGCCACGGCAGCTTCACCGTGGCCGAGGACAACAGCACGGACGTGTTGGTCTATCACGCCCGTGACTACGCCAACCCGACGCCGGACGCGCTCACCGACCCGAACCGGCACACCCGCTTCCAGCAGCTCTACTTCAGCGACAACGGCGCCCCGTTCTTCGGCCAGCCGCTGCCGAACGGAATGACCGCGCCCGGCATCCGGGGCCAGTACAGCAACCGCTGCGTCGACAACTACGACTTCGACACCACGCCCGGCGCGCTCGTTCGGCTGTACAGCTGCAACGGCAACGCCGCGCAGGAATGGGAATTCAACTACAAGGGCGTCAGCTGGTACGAGATCCGCAACCGCAACACCGGTACCTGTCTGACCGACATCAACGCCAGCACGGCGCTGAACGCCGACGTCGGCCTGGTCGCCTGCAACAACACGACGGCCCAGCAGTGGCAGATCATCGACCAGGGCAACGGCTGGTTCTCGCTGCGCAACGTCGCCGGCAACATGTGCCTGGACAACTATGGATGGAAGGCCGAGAACGGTGCCCGGCTCTCGCTCTACACCTGCAACGGCTTCGCCGTCCAGCTGTGGCGGCGTGGCTAAAGCAGCACCGATGGCCTAAAGCTGGGTCTGCCTCGCTGCGGCCCGGATCGATCCGCGCTTTCGTAAGATCGGTCCGGGCCGCTCCCTGCTCGACGCGGCAAGTTAGCCGAAGACGCTCAGCGTCGCGTACAGCAGCAACATCACCGTGCCGTGCATGGTGAACAGCTGGTTGTACTGCTCCGGAGAGAGGAACTGCAGCCCCGGCCGCGCCAGCTCGGAGCGGATCAGCATCGCCATCGCGCCGCCGATGAGGCAGAACGCGAACGTCGCGACCAGATACATCACGCCGATCTGCTTGTGATCGGTCGTGCGCAGCAACCGCAGCAGCCACGCACCCTTGACACGTTCGCGTCCCGCCTGCGGCCGGATGGCAACCGGGCCGGGTCTCGTGGCCGTCACGGGCACTCCTGTCTGTCCGTTCGTCGCACGCGACAGTCGACCGCGGCACCCGCCCGGCCCGACAGGGACCAAAGTCCTCTGTGGATACCCCAAAGTCCTCCCGAGACCACGAGGCCTCGGCTCCTAGCGGTTGTCGACGGCGCTGTCGGTCCGGCCGACGGCGGCGCGGCCGGCCTCGAGCCGGGCGACCGGCACGCGGAAGGGCGAGCAGGACACGTAGTCCAGCCCCACCTCGTGGAAGAACTCGATCGACTCGGGATCGCCACCGTGCTCGCCGCACACGCCCAGACCGAGATCCGGACGGGTGGCACGGCCCGCGGCCACGGCGTCCGCAATGAGCCTGCCGACGCCGTCCCGGTCGATCGTCTCGAACGGCGACACCGCGAAGATGCCTTCGGCGAGGTAGGTGGGGAAGAACGACGCCTCGACGTCGTCGCGGGAGAAGCCCCACACGGTCTGGGTCAGGTCGTTGGTACCGAAGGAGAAGAACGCAGCCGACCCGGCGATGCGGCCCGCGGTCAGAGCGGCCCGGGGCAGCTCGATCATGGTGCCGATCTCATACGGGAATTTCGACTCGGCGGTGACCGCGTCGAGGATCCGCCGGGCGCGGCCGGCCATGATGTCCAGTTCTCGCACATCGCCGACCAAGGGAATCATGATCTCCACGCGCGGTTTCCCGCCCGCGCGGACCCGGGTCGCGGCGGCTTCGGCGATGGCGCGCACCTGCATCTCGTAGAGACCCGGCACGACCAGGCCCAGCCGTACCCCGCGGGTGCCCAGCATCGGGTTCTCCTCGTGCAGCCGCTCGACCGCGCGCAGCAGGGCCTCCGGCGCGCCCGGCCGTCCGAGCGCCCGGGCCACCGCCACCTCGGCGGTCAGCGCGGTGCGGTCGGGCAGGAACTCGTGCAGCGGCGGGTCCAGCAACCGGATGGTCACCGGCAACCCGTCCATCTCCTCCAGGATCCCCACGAAGTCCGCGCGTTGCAGCGGAAGCAGCGCCGCGAGCGCGGATTCACGCTCGACGTCGGTCTCGGCGAGGATCAGCCGTTCGACCAGCACCCGCCGGTCGCCGAGGAACATGTGCTCCGTGCGGCACAAGCCGACCCCGGTCGCCCCGAGGCGACGGGCCCGTTGCGTGTCCTGCGGCGTGTCGGCGTTCGCCCGCACCTCCAGCCGCCGCCGCGCGTCGGCGTGCGTGATGATCCGGTCCACCGCCTGCAGCAGCGCGTCGCTGCCGGGCTCGCGGCGACCTTCGAAGTAGTCGACGACCGGCGACGGCACCACTGCCAGCTCGCCGAGATAGACCTCGCCCGCGGTCCCGTCGATGGAAATCACGTCGCCCTCGGCGACGACCGTGCCGTCCGCGGTCGTGAACCGCCGGTTCGCCACATCGACGTCCAAGGACTCGGCCCCGCACACACAGGTCCGCCCCAGCCCGCGCGCCACGACGGCGGCGTGCGACGTCTTGCCGCCGCGGCTGGTCAGCACCCCGCGCGCGTGGATCAGACCGTCGAGGTCATCGGGGTTGGTTTCCTTCCGCACCAGGATGACCGCTGCCCCTTCCTCTGCCCGGCGGACCGCGGTGGCCGAGTCGAACACGGCCTCACCGACCGCCGCACCCGGGGACGCCGCAACGCCGGTGGCGACCGGCGTGGTCGCGGTGTCGGCGAAGCGCGGGAACATCAGCTGGGCCAGCTGCGCCCCGGTGACCCGGCGCAGCGCCTCGTCGGCGTCGATCACGCCTTCCTCGCGCAGGGCCTCGGCAATGCGGAACGCGGCGGCCGCGGTGCGCTTGCCGACCCGGGTCTGCAGCATCCACAGCCGGCCCCGCTCGATGGTGAACTCGATGTCACACAGGTCCCGGTAGTGCTCCTCCAGCGTCCGCATGATCCCCAGAAGCTGCTCGTAGGGCCGAGGATGCAGGTCGGCGAGCCGGTGCAGCGGCAGGGTGTTGCGGATACCGGCCACGACGTCCTCGCCCTGTGCGTCGGCGAGGTAGTCGCCGTAGACACCCGGTGCCCCGGTGCCCGGGTCGCGGGTGAACGCGACGCCCGTCCCGGATTCCTCACCCAGATTGCCGAACACCATCGCGCACACGTTCACCGCGGTACCCAGATCCTCGGGAATGTGCTCGGCGCGGCGGTAGACGTGGGCGCGGTCGGTGTTCCACGACTCGAACACCGACCCGATCGCCAGATCCAGCTGCTCCCGCGGATCCTGCGGGAACTCCCGGCCCGCCTGCTCACGGACGATGTCCTTGAACGTGCCGGTCAGCGCCCGCAGGTCGGCCGCGTCCAGCCCGAGATCACCGGTGACGCCCTTGGCCTGCTTGGCCGCCCGCAACGCGTCGGCGAAGCAGGCGGCGTCGACTCCCAGCACCGTCGTGCCGAACATCTGCACCAGCCGCCGGTAGGAGTCCCACGCCAGCCGCTCGTCCCCCGACCACGCGGCCAGCCCGGTCACCGACTCGTCCGTCAGCCCGATGTCGAGGACGGTGTCCATCATCCCCGGCATCGAGAACCGCGCTCCGGACCGGACCGAAACCAGCAGCGGCTCGTCCACCTGCCCCAGCTTGCGCCCCATCGCCCGCTCCAGCGCGTGCAGGTGCTCCCCCACCTCCTCGGCCAGCCCCTCGGGGGACGCGCCGGTGGCCAGGTACGCCCGGCACGCCTCCGTGGTGATCGTGAACCCCGGTGGCACCGGCAACCCCATCACGGTCATCTCGGCCAGGTTCGCGCCCTTGCCGCCGAGCAGGTCCGCCATGGCACGGTTGCCCTCGGCGAAGTCGTACACGTACTTGCGCATCGTCATCTCCACGTCGGTGTCCGAAGTAGACTGTGCCTTCCGGCGGCCGCCGGGCGGTGAGGTCCGTCCTCGGCCTGTTCCATCCCACCAAGTCGGAACCGTGCCGAACACTGCACAACGGTCCACCGCCGGGTGCCGTAGGTCCTCAATCGGAGGGGCTGTTGGTCCTCGCCTCAAACGCCGGCTCGCCCGCCTTTCAGGGGAGGCGTCAGTGCGCGCCGGCCGTGGGTGTAAAGGTCTGGACCGGGTCGGCTGACACGTCCAGGTGACGGATGGACTCCCCGCCCTTGTGCTGGTACAGCCGGCCGAACTTGCTCTCCAGCACGCTTTCGAGCTTGCGGATGGCGCCGTGGCAGGCGTCGGTCACCGAGCCGGCGTGATGGGTCACCGAAACAGCCCCGTGTCCGGCGAGACGAGCTTCGAGCACGCACCGCCGGTCCAGCCCGGCGGCGCGAGCGGCGATCTCGTCGCCGAGGTGGACTTCCAACCGGGTGATCCGGTCGGAGGACCGGGAGAATGCGGACTCGAACTCCTGCTCGACGCGTCGCATCAGGGCGTCACTGCCGTGCACGTTCTTGTCGGTGCTGATGTGGATCTGCATGCCCTGATCATCTTTGCCGGCCGTGAGTCCACCCAGAACCGCAGGTCCCTGGCCCGAAGGACCAAAGACTCCACGGAGCCCAGCGGCTCGGACCCGGTTCACTGCTGGTGACCTTGTGCTCTTTCGGCGCCCGGTCCACCCGGGAGATTCTCGAGCCGAACCTTCCGATTCACAGCGTGCCGCGCCCGCGGCATGGAGGGAGACATGACTTCAGCCATCACGCCGGTCGGCCTGCTGGATTCCGATCATTTGAAATCCGTGATCGGCGCGGCGGTGCTGGCCCCGTCAACGCACAACACGCAGCCCTGGCGGTTCCGCTGCACCCCCGTGGGCCTCGAGCTGCACGCTGACCCGGACCGCGCGCTTCCGGTCGTCGACGCCGACCAGCGCGAGCTGTTGCTCTCCTGCGGGGCGGCGCTGTTCAACCTGCGCACCGCCATCCAGGCGCTGGGCGCCCACCCCGCCACGACACTGCTGCCCCGCCGTGACGAGCCGAACCTGCTGGCCGTCGTCCGGCCGTTCGCCGCCCGCAAACCCGACCCGCGATTGGTCGAGCTGGCCGATGCGATCCCCCGCCGGCACACCAACCGCACGCCGTTCGAGAAGGCCGCCATCCCGGCCTCCGTGGTCACCAAGCTGCGCCACGCCGCTGAGATCGAGCAGGCCTGGCTGCCCCGGCTGGACGCGGTCCAGCTGGACCGGTTGCGGGAACTGGTGAACAAGAGCCACCACGTCCAGCTTGCCGATCCGGCGTTCGTCGCGGAGTGGCGGTACTGGACCGGGCGTGGGCGGGGCAGCCGCGACGGCGTCCCCGACTACGCCGCCGGAGCGATGCCCGCCGACGACGGCGGCTGGATCCTCCGGGACTTCGGGACCGAGCCCTCGCCCCGGCGCGGCCGGATCGACGAATCCGACCCGCTGGTCGTGGTCATCGGCTCCTTCGACGACACCCGGCTCGACCAGTTCCGCGCCGGTCAAGCCATGCAGCGAGTGCTGCTGACCGCGACCGCCGCCGGGCTCGACGCGTCGTTCATCTCCCAGCCGATCGAAGTCAGCTCCGTCCGTGACGAGCTGCGCGACCTGCTCGGCGGCGGCCTGTGGCCGCAGATCGTCCTGCGCCTGGGGCGGGGCAAGCCGGTGGCGTGGACGCCGCGCCGGTCGCTGGCCGACGTCCTGCTCGAGCCGGACCGGCTCAGCGCCTGATCACAGCGGCCGGGTCGCTTTCCGGCTGACAAATATTCGAATCCGACTTTCGTGGAGGGACTGAAGATGGTGGAAGCAGGCGTGCGGCCGATCGTGGTGGGGGTGGACGGTTCGACCGCCGCGACCCACACGGTGAACTGGGCCGCGCAGGAGGCGGTCCGGCGGAATCTGCCGCTGGTGCCGGTGGCCGTGCCGTACGCGGAAGCGCTGGTGCCCGCCTACCATCGCGCGCAGTTCGAGTACGGCCGCGAGTGGCTGCGCAGCGGGTCGCGCAGCAGCACCGCCCCGACCACGGTGCCATCGACCGTCAGCCACGCGACCGCGGCACCGTCCAGCCGCGCGCGGCTCTGCACCGCCACCGTCCACGGCTCCTCGCCGAGCGGGCCTCCCGGCCTGCCGACTTCGATCCGGCGGCCCTCGACCGTCGCGCGCGCACCGCGGCCGGGCTCTTCGACGACGTCCTGGGGCAGCGACAGAGCCAGGTTCCGGGCGCGGGCTTCGGCCGTGATCGCCTCCGCCAGCACGTGCGGGGACAGCTGGTCAACCGACGCGGCCAGCCGCAGCACCTCGTCCGGCCGCCGGCTCGGTGCGGCCGCGATCTCCACGACGGCGGGCCGCCCGGTAGTGAGCGTCCCGGTCTTGTCCATCACCAGCGTTCGCGCGCGGCCGAGCGTCTCCAGGGGCTCCGCCACCGCGGATGATCACCCCGAGCCGGGACGAGCGGGACAGTCCCGACACGATCGCGACCGGCGCGGCCAGCAGCAGCGGACACGGCGTGGCGACCACCAGCACAGCCACCGCGCGCTCCGCGGAGCCACTGACCAGCCACGCCAGCCCGGCCACCGCGAGCGACAACGGCAGGAACCAGGCGGCGTACCGGTCGGCCAGCCGCACCACCGGGGCGCTCTCCGCGCCCGCTTGGCGCGCCAGCCGCACGATGCCCGCGTACGTGCTCTGCTCCGCGGTGGCCGTGGCCCGCAGTTCGAACGCCGACCCGGCGTTCATCACCCCGCTGCGCACCGGATCGCCCGTGCTCCGCTCGACCTGCAGCGGCTCGCCGGTCAGCACCGACTCGTCCAGCACCGCGAACCCGCTGTCGACGACGCCGTCGGCCGGAACGACCTCACCAGGGCCGACGACCAGCAGATCCCCGACGCCCACGTCCGACAACGCCACCACGCTGACCGTCTCGCCGCGCCGCCGGCGCGCCGACCGGGGCGCGTGCTCCAGCAACGCCCGCAAATCGTGCGACGCGCGTCGCTCCGCCGCCGCGTCCAGTGCCCGGCCGGTCGCCAGCATCACCGCGATCAGCGCCCCGGCCACGTACTCGCCCACCGCCAGCGTGCCCGCCAACGCCAGCACGGCGATCACGTCCACTCCGGCCTGTTTCCGCCGCAGCGCCGCGACCACCCACCACACCGCCGGCGGCACCGCAACCAGCGTGCCGGCGGCCCAGCACACGTCGGCGACCACATCCGCACCCGCCAGCCAGGCCACACCACCGGCCAACAGCGCGCCGACGGTGACGCCCAGCAGCACCGGCTTCGCCCATCTCCGCACCCACTTGCCTGTAGTGGCAGGTGCTGACTCGCCGACCTCGATCACCGATAACCTCCCGCGGCCGCGGCAACTGTCTCCCCGATCCGACCGCGTAGCCGCGCCACGAGATAGAGCACGAGTGCACCATCCACCGGGCCTTTCGTCTCTCGCCACGGCGCCGAAGTGACGGCGGGCACAAGTGCCCGGTTCGGAATCAGCCGGTGAGGGAGCCGAGAGCATCGCGGATGCGTCGGCCCGCCGGATCGCCAGCCGACGTCTGGCAAACAGACGACCACCGCCCGGCGTTGCATACCGCGTGTCGAGAGGCGGGGCCTTCGTCAGCGGGGTCAGGGACTTTCGGATCTAAGGACTCACGCACAGCAACTGCTGTGATCGACAGCATGACCGCTGGTGCCGGTGCACGAGTCCGGGACCAGCAGCTCACCGCTGACCATCCGCCATTCGCCTCCGGAACGGAGCATTTCATGAAAGCCGCCGTCGTCACCGCCTTCGGGTCGCCGCTGCAGATCCAGGACCTGCCGATCCCCGAAATCGGCCCTGACGAGGTCCTCGTGCGGGTCGAGCACAGCGGCCTGTGCCACACCGACATCCACGCGGCGCACGGCGACTGGCCGGTGAAACCGACCCTGCCGTTCGTTCCCGGGCATGAAGGCATCGGCGTGATCCAGGAGGTCGGGGCCGCCGTGCGCAACCGCAGCGTCGGCCAGCGCGTCGCGATCGCCTGGCTCGGCTATGCCTGCGGCGAATGCCGCTACTGCAACTCCGGCCGCGAAACCCTCTGCGAACACCAGCAGAACTCCGGCTACTCAGTCAACGGCGCCTTCGCCGAATTCGCCGCCATCCCCGCCGCCTTCGCCACCCCCGTGCCCGAGGGCGTCAGCTCCCGCGACGCGGCTCCGCTGACCTGCGCGGGCGTGACCACCTACAAGGCCATGAAGGTCGCCGGCGTCGCCCCCGCCGAGACGGTCGCCGTGTTCGGCATCGGCGGGCTCGGGCACCTGGCCCTGCAGTACGCCCGGATCGCCGGCGGGTTCACCATCGCCGTCGACGTCACAGCCGACAAGCTCGCCCTGGCCACCGAGCTCGGCGCCGACCACGTCGTGAACGCCGCCGACGGCGACCCGGCCGACGCGATCCAGGCACTGGGCGGCGCCGACGTCGCTGTCGCCCTCGCCGCCTCCCCGGCGTCGTTCGACCAGGCTTTCCGCTCCCTGCGCCGCGGCGGCCGGCTCGTCTGCGTCGCGCTGCCCGCCGAAGGCACCATGACCCTGCCGATCTTCGACACCGTCCTCGGCGGCAAGTCCGTGATCGGCTCGATCGTCGGAACGCGCAACGACCTCGCCGACGTCTTCGCCCTGCACGCGGCCGGCCGCACCCGCGTGGTGGCCGTGGACCGCAAACTCGACGAGGTCAACGACTCGATCGCCGACGTCCTCGCCGGGCACGTCCCGGCCCGCATCGTCTTCCAGATGTGACTTCGCCGCCGGTGAAGCGATGCGCGGATGACCGGCGTCGCGGCCGGATTCGGGACCGCGGCGCCGGCCTCCGTTCTGGACGTCGCGGCTTCTACCGGCGTTCGCCGTGCAGGGCACGGTTGCCGGGCAGACCACGGTCGCCGCCGTCTTCGGGCAAGTCGTCCTACGGTCGCCGTAGCGTCGAGTCGGTCGGCTGGCGCAAGTGGGTGGCCGTGGCATCGTGGTTTGGCCCCGGTTCGGCACCGCGAGTGGGACCCACCGATCGGGGATTTGTTCGGTGACGTGTGGCGGGCCGGCGCGTCGGATGAGGGTCCTGGGTAGACAGTGTTGGTGAGGGGCTGTCCGCTTGGGAGCCGGAATGGTGTCCAGGGTGGAGTTGTTCGCGCTGATCCGGCGGGATGCGCGGGTGGAAAGGGCTCTCGGTTCGGGCGCTGACTGACCGGCACGGGGTGCACCGCCGGACGGTCCGTCAGGCGCTGGCCTCAGCGGTGCCTCCGCCGCGCAAGACGCCGACGCGTCCTTCTCCGGTGACCGGTCCGCTGCGTGGCGCGATGGACGAGATGCTGCGGGCGGATCTGGACGCGCCGCGGAAGCAGCGACATACCGCGCATCGGATCTGGCAGCGGCTGGTCGACGAGCACGGCGCGACGATCGCTTATCGCACGGTGTCGAAGTATGTCGCGGCCCGTCGACCGCAGATTGCGCTGGAGGCACGGATCCGAGCGGGTGTTATGGACGGATTTGTCCCGCAGACACATCTTCTGGGCCAGGACGCGGAGGTCGACTTCGCTGAGGTTTGGGTGAGCGTCGGCGGTGTCGACACGAAGTGTTTCCTGTTCACGTTGCGAATGTCGTTCTCTGGCAAGGCAATCCACCGCGTGTATTCGTCGCAGGGGCAGGAGGCGTTCTTCGCTGGTCATGTCGCCGCGTTCACCGAACTGGGTGGCGTCCCGGCCGGAGAGATCCGTTACGACAACCTCTCCTCAGCGGTCCGACGAGTCTGCTTTGGAAGATCACGGATCGAGAGGTGCTGTTCAAGTCCGCCTACGGAGTCACGAGTTTCTATTGCATGCCAGGCAAAGAAGGTGCTCATGAGAAAGGCGGTGTCGGAGGCGAGGGCGGCCGGTTCCGGCGCCGCTGGTTCGTCCCGGTCCCGGCGATCGCCGATATCTCCGGGCTGGCCGACATCAATGACCGGCTGGCTGCGGCGGACCTGGCCGAGGACGCCCGCCACATCGACCAGCGGACCAGCACGATCGGGCAGGACTTCGCGCTGGAGGCGCCGCTGCTGGCGCCGTTGCCGACCGACGAGTTCGACATCGCGCTGACCACGACGCCGCGGGTCGACCGATACGCCAGGATCACCGTCCGCCAAGCGCTCTACTGGGTCCCGGCGCAGCTGATCGGGCAGACGGTCCGCGCGAAGCTCGACGCGGAAACACTGGTGGTGCTGCACGGATCGACCGAGGTCGCACGGCACCCCCGGTTGACCACCAAGGGCGGGCAGCACCTGGTGCTGGACCACTCACGTGATCGCTGGGATCCGCGCCACACTCGAGGCCGGGTCGGTCTCACCGGATGTGGTGGCGATCGAGGCCCGCAAGCACGCCGCCGCGGCTGGCGACACCACGACACTCCAGCCGCCGCAGCCCCGGCGCAGCCGCAGCAAGGTCGTGTCCCTGCCGGAGCGTCGCCGCGATGCCGACCTGCCGCAGGACTCCCGGCCCGCGCCGCCGTCGGTGGCTGCCTACGACGAGCTGCTCACCCACCCCAGCGCCATCCGCACTTCCAGGAAGGGGAACGCGTCATGACCCGCACCACCGCCCGCGGCCGGGACCAGATGACCGGGGAAGCCGCCGCCGTCGCGATCGAACAAGCCTGCCGGATCCTGCGGCTGCCCACGATCCGCGACCGGTTCGGCGACCAGGCCGCCGCCGCGGCCCGCCAGCAGGCCACCTACAAGAGCTTCCTGTCGGAGTTGCTGTTCATCGAGTGCGAGGACCGCGAGGTCCGCCGCAAAGCCCGCCTGGTCAAACAGGCCGGGTTCCCGCGCACCAAACGCATCGAGGACTTCGACTTCGCCGCGAACCCGAACGTCCCACCCGCACTCGTGCACACCCTCGCGAAAGGCGCGTGGATCCGCGCCGGGCAGCCAGTCTGCCTGATCGGAGACTCCGGCACCGGCAAATCCCACCTGCTGATCGGGCTGGGCACCGCCGCCGCGGAGGCCGGGTTCAAGGTCCGCTACGTCACCGCGGCCGCGCTGGTCAACGAGCTCGTCGAGGCCGCCGACGACAAACACCTGTCCAAGACCATCGCCCGCTACGGCCGCGTCGATCTGCTTTGCTTGGACGAACTAGGATATCTCGAGCTGGACCGGCGCGGCGCAGAGTTGTTGTTCCAGGTATTCACCGAACGGGAAGAACGCTCCAGCATCGCGATCGCGAGCAACTCCGCGTTCAGCGAATGGGCCCGCACCTTCACCGACCCGCGGCTCTGTGCGGCGATTGTCGACCGGCTCACCTTCGACGCGTCCATCATCGAGACCGGCACCGAGTCGTTCCGGCTGCGCACCACCAAACGCCGCCGCGCCAACCGAGCCAGCTGAAGCGGATTCCCTCGCCAAGCTTGCTGCCACGTATCAGTCACGCATGCCGTGTCTCTCAAGCGGATACTGCCAGTCGGGCGGCAAGCGGTCGCTGGGCGGGGTTCCGGCAACCTCGAACAGGGTGCGTTCGTAACGGCCGCCGAAATCGACGCGAGTGATGTCCGACCATGCCCATTTCCGTGAGCGGTCCCACCACTCGGCGTTCGGGTCCACTTCAAGGAGACGAAGCGATCGGCGCCCGAACTTGACCGGAATCCCGATAAAGCAGACATCCGGGTCGCGACCTTCGATGTGAATCGTGATGGTCGGATACTGCCGAGCCGCAGACCGGACCAGCGGGACCAGATCGCCGAGCGAGATCGTTGCGGCGGGCGGCGCCGGTGGCCACTCGTCGCGCAGACGCAGGGCACGCTCAACGAACTCACGCGAACCTCTACGCGTCTTGACTCGCGCGATATCAGCGATCGGAACGGCCACGAAGCCGTCGACAACGACACTCGCATCCAGGACCGCGACCAGAACCCATCGCTCGCCCACGTCCACGACATAGCCCTCGACGGGGTCCGCGTCACCCAGCACACGCGAAACCCGCACGAGCTCATACGAAGCCTGCGCCCGCTTCAGGCGATCCAACAACGATCCCACAGCACCGATCATGTCCCACAAACCGCGTCAGGGCGACCTCTTTTCCTGCGGCTGCCCATCACAACAAGCCGTTCAGGACACATCACGCGGAGAATCACGCAGCCACCGAACGCTGCCCTGTCAGAACGGTGCGTCGTCCCAGTCCGCCCCGTCCGGCCAACCACGGATCGTTCCCCCGTCAATCTCCACTCGCTGACCGGCAGCGATCTCGGCCGCGAACACGTCCAACGCGTCCTCGGCCAGCAGGCAGTCAGACACCTCACAGGCGTCCTCCAGTTCGCGGCGGACCACCGCAACCGATCGGCCCGAGAACCCGATGAAGACCTCGTCCAGTGCCCACACCAGCGAGACCACTGCGCCCGGCTCACGCTCGCTCACCACACCATCGTCATCAGTGAGTACGCACTCGACCAGCAGGAACACCAGAACGAGGTGGGGCCGCCTCAAGATGCCGACCGATGACGCACCTCAACCGCCGGGGCCAGCCCAAGATGCCGAATCGGGGCCAGTTCGACTTGCCGAAATCACAAGTGGGTGTCGGCTTGAGCGGGCAACGCGGCCACCGTTCAGTCGCTGTCCATCTTGCGCGGACGCCCGCCGCCGGCACCTTGGCCTGGCCGCGCAGCCGCCCAACGCCGCCTTGGCGATGCGGTTGGGCAGGCGTACGCCGGACGGCAGGTCGAGCGGGTCAGCGAGCGAGGCCATGAGATGCTCCAGTTCGTATTTGCCGTACGATCGTAATAGTACGACCATAATGCTACGATGAAGGCAAGCCCTTGATTAGGAGATCTACGCCATGGCGAGATACGGCCCGGAACACAAGGAAGCGACACGGCGCCGGATGATCGAGACTGCTGGTCTTCGACGGTCTGGCCGCCGCCGGCCTCTTTCAGCTGCCGTTCGCTGCCCAGGTCGGCGGGGACAGCCTCGATCACCGCGACCGCAGTCGCGATCGAGGAGCTCACCTACTACTCGAGCTCCATCGCAGCGGTCTTCGACGTGCACTGCATCCTTGCCGGCAACGTGCTGACCCACGGCACCGAAGCGCAGCACCAGCGGTGGCTGCGTCCTGTTGCCGAGGGCACCATCGTCGGCGCTTTCGCCACCACCGAGCCCGCGGCGTCCCCCGACCTGAGTCCGCAAGCCGTGCAGGCGGTCGCGGTCCGGCACGGCGACACCTGGGTGCTCAACGGTCGCAAGCGCTGGATCTCCAACTCTCCCGTCGCCGGGTTCATCGTCGACACCGGTCTGCCGGGGGTCCGCGTGGGAGAGCCCGATCAGAAGATGGGCAACCGCGGCCAGCTCACAGCGGACGTCTGGTTCGAGGACGTCGAGCTGATGGACGACGCGCTGCCCGGCGGCGAGCCGGAGCAACCGAGGTGAACGCCTTCCTCGACCGCTGACCGCAGGCAAACACACTCAAGACCAAATCAGGACAAGGAGTCCCCATGACGACGAACAAGCCGGTAGCCCTCGTGACGGGTGCGTCCTCCGGCATCGGGAAGGCCGCGGCTCTCGCGCTGGTCGAGGCCGGGTACGAGGTGATCGGCACCAGCCGTGCTGCCGCGAAGGCCACTCCGCTCGGCGGCGTGACGTTCATCGATCTCGACGTGGCCGATGACGAGTCGGCCGCCGCCGCGGTCGGGCAGGTGGTCGAGCGGTTCGGCCGGATCGACGTGCTGGTCAACAACGCCGGCTTCGGCTCCGGCGGTGCCGCCGAGGAAAGCTCGCTCGAGCAGGACCAGCGTGTCTTCGACATCAACGTCTTCGGCGTCCTGCGGATGACGAAGGCCGTCCTGCCGCACATGCGATCCCGGCGCAGCGGCCGGATCGTCAACATCTCTTCGATCGTCGGGTTCATCCCGATGCCCTACATGGCCGTCTACGCCGCGTCCAAGCACGCGATCGAGGGCTACTCGGAGTCCCTGGACCACGAGGTCCGCGAGCACGGTGTGCGGGTCCTGCTCGTCGAGCCCGCCTGGACGAACACGTCCTTCGAAGCCAACGCCACCCAACCCGACCACCCGCTGCCGATCTACGCCCGGCAGCGACGTGCCTTCGAGCAGCAGATGGCCGAAGCGGTGAAGAACGGCGACGACCCCGCCGTCGTCGCCAAGGCCGTCGTCGCGGCCGCCACCGACGCCAAACCGAAGCTGCGCTACCCCGCCGGGCAAAGCGGGCGCGTCCACACACTGCGCCGCTTCGCCCCCGCCGCGATCTTCGACCGGCAGATCCGCAAGCTCAACGGGCTGCCCGCATGAACACCTCACGGCCGAAACCCGGTTCGGGGCAGGGCCTTCCGCGACCTTCGCCTACCGCCGCCTCGGCCCGCGAGGCGGTGTCCCGCTGATCCTGCTGAACCGATTCCGGGGCACCATCGACTGGTGGGACCCGGAGTTCCTGGACCACCTGGCCACCGAAACAGCGGCGACGCCGAGACCGCGGAGTCCCTGCTCGCCGACATCCTGCCCTCCGAAGCCGAAGACAGCGATGGCGGAGCGGCGGTTTATGGTGATGCCGCCTACGGGGCCGGGGAACTGCTGGAGCGGCTGGACAGCGCCGGTATCCACAATGGACTCAAGGTACAGCCGCCCGCAGCCGTGAAAGGTCACTTCCCCAAGGACACCTTCAACATCGACCGGTGCTGATCGACATCGAGGGTTGTGGCAGGCCCGTGGTTTTCGAACGCTCTGTCATCGGCATGAGCGCGCGTCTGGCCGGTTCCACAAAGCGGGCCTGCCGGGCGCGGACCGGGCGAGATCTACGTGTAGTCCGTGAGCTGGAAGCGGCGGGTGCGGAGCCGGTATTCGATCATGTAGCCGGGCCAGTTGTTCGTGTTGCGCCGGCCGTCGAGGTACCAGCTGTCACAGCCGCCGGTGTTCCACACCGTGGTGGACAGCCGCTTCTGGGTCTGCTCGTCGAAGCGGTCGAGGACATCTTTGCGCACGTCGAGCGTGCGGATCCCGGACGCCAGTGCCTGCGCGGCCTGGACGATGTAGGCGATCTGGCTTTCGAGCATGTGGACGATCGAGCCGGAGCCGACGTTGGTGTTCGGCCCGTACATCAGGAAGAAGTTCGGGAAGCCGCTCACCGCGATGCCGAGATAGGCGCGTGCGCCGTTTCGCCATTCCTCGCCGAGTTCCCGGCCGTCCGGCCCGATCACCCGCATCGGCGCGACGAAGTCGTGCGAGCGGAAGCCCGTTGCCAGGATGATCGTGTCGACGGGGTACTCACCGCGGGCAGTCACGACAGCGTGGGGGTGCACGGCGACGATCGGGTCGTCCACCAGGGCCACGTTCGGCCGGTTCAGCGTGCGGTAGTAGTCGTTGGACGTGAGGATCCGCTTGCAGCCGGGTTCGTAGTCCGGCCGCAACCGGCGGCGCAGGGCCGGATCGCGCACCCGGCGCAGCGCGAGGCGGCAGAGAAGTCCGATGTGCACGGACAGCAGCCGCCGTCCCTTCGACGTCACCAGAGCGGGGTTGAGCAACAGCTCGAACCACACGAACACGGCCAGGCGGGCGAGTTTCTGCAGACCGGGGACGCGCCGGTTGAGCAGCCGGCGCAGCCGGGGGTACCGGCGGTCCGGCTTCACCGAGATCCAGTGCGGCGAGCGCTGGAAGACGTGCATCCGGGCGACGTCGGACGCGATCAGTGGCACGAACTGGATGGCGCTGGCGCCGTTGCCGACCACCGCGACCGAGCGGCCACGCAGGTCGTGTGCGTGGTCCCATTCGGCCGAGTGGAACACCGCACCGGCGAAGCTCCCGAGCCCGGGCAACGCCGGTCGCGCGGGGCGGCGCAGCTGCCCGCACGCCGACACCAGCAGGTCGGCCGCGAAGGCACGGCCGTCCCGGGTGCGGATCCGCCAGACACCGGCCTCGGCGTCGAAGTCGGCCTCGGTGACCTCGGCGCCGTACACGATGTGCTCGGTGATCCCGTACCGGATGGCGCACGACCGCAGGTAGTCCAGGATCTCCGGCTGTTCGGCGAACCTCCGCGACCAGTCCGGGTTGGGTGCGAACGAGTAGGAGTACAGCAGCGCGGGTGCGTCGCAAGCCGCCCCGGGGTAGGTGTTGTCCCGCCAGACGCCGCCGAGGTTCTCGGCCTGCTCGAACATCGTGATGTCGGTGAAACCGGCCTGCTTGAGCCTGATCGCCAGGCCGATGCCGCTGAAGCCACTGCCCACGATGGCGATGGCCGGCCTGGCGCGCTGCCCCATTCGCGTGCTCTCCTGCTCGTGTGTGGTCGGTGATCGCACAGTAGGGAGCGAGGGCGAGGAGCAGCCATGCTCGAGGCGGACACATCCGTACGACTTTCGGCCAACAGCAGGCGGAGCACCGCCAGCGCTGCGTTGCTGACGGAGTTCGCGGCCGAACACGGCCTGCCGGCGGAGCGCTGCCTACGGGGCACCGGGCTCAGCCCCGCGGACCTCGAAGATCCGGACGCCGAAATCGACGCTGCCCAGGAACTGGCTCTGATCGGGACCCTTGTCCGAGAGCTGGCGCACGTGCCCGCACTCGGGCTGGCCGCGGGCCGGCGCTACCACCTGACCACCTACGGGCTGCTCGGCCTGGCCGTCATCAGCAGCCCGACACTCGGCCAGGCGATCGACGTCGGCCTGAGCTACCTCGACCTCACCTTCATGTTCACCCCGTTCACGGTGGAGCACGTCGGGCACGGCCTGCGCGCGACGCTCGACCAGCGCCCCCTCGCCGGCGCCGGCCCGGACGTCACCCGGTTCCTCGCCGAGCGCGAGATGGCCGCGGTCGTCACGTTCGTCCGGGACCTGATCGGGCTCGGCAGGCCGATCATCCAGCTGGATTTCCAGCACCCGGAGCCGGCCTACGGCGCCGCCGTCTACGAGCGCGTGTTCGGCGTGCGGCCGGCCTTCGGCAGGCCGGTGACCTGCGGCGTGATCACGGCGGAGGCGCTGAGAACACCTCTGTTGCAGGCCGAGCCGCGGACCGCGGAGCTGTCCCGGCGCCAGTGCGAGCAGCGCCGGGCCGCGTTGTACCGTCCCGCGCCGGCGAACGTGGCCGAGAAAGTTCGGGACCGGCTGCGCCGCGGCTTGGAGCGGGGCGCGGGGATCCCCACGCCCCGGCAGGTCGCCGCGGAACTCAACCTCGGCGAACGGTCGCTGAGGCGCGCCCTGCGAGCCGAAGGAACGTCGTTCAGCGCGCTTGTCATCGAGGTGGCGACCGCGTTCGCCCGTTCCCTGCTGGCCGAGGGGCACACCGTCGAGGCAGTGGCAGGCACCCTCGGCTACGCCAGCGCGTCCGGCTTCAGCCACGCGTTCAAACGCTGGACCGGCACCACCCCCGGAGCGGCCCGCTAACCGACGCGCCTGCCGGATAGGGTGGCGTCATGCCGGACTCGGAGCGACCGAAGCGCTCGCGCCTGCGCGGGCCCGCGCGACGCGCGAAGATCCTCCAGGCAGCCCTGGAAGTGCTCGCTGCCACCGGCTACCACGCGACGGCGATGAGCGCGATCGCCGAGGCCGCCGGAGTCACCCGGTCCGTGCTCTACGACCACTTCCCGAACAAGCGGGTCCTGCTGCTGTCCGTCCTGCAGGAGCAGAACGCGATCCTGATCGAGCACGTCGGCGCCCGCATCACCGGGACCGGCACGCCCGAAGAGCGCATGCGCGCCACGATCGACGCCTACTTCAGCTTCGCCGAAACCCGGCCCGCTGCCCGGCATCTGCTGTTCGACCGGACCGACGAGGACGACGCCGAGATCCAGGCCGTCCGGTGGGGCATCCTGGACTCCCGCGCGCGAACGGTGACCGCGCTGCTGTCTCAGGACCTGCGCCAGGTCGGGATCGACCCCGAGTCGCCGGCCGCAGAAGCCATGGTGGAACTGCTCATCACCGGGCTCGACGGGATGGCCCAGTGGTGGGCGCGCCACGACGACGTCTCCCGTGCGGACCTCGTCACGTCAGCCATGCGGCTGCTTTGGACCGGGCTCGACCCGCGCTGCTGAACTCACCCCGGCGCTCCCCGCCACTGAGACCGGCACCACCGGGCAGGCTCAGTCCGGGCGCCGTCCTGAGGCCTGATCACCAGGCCGTGCTCGATGCGGACACTTCGATACGACTTACGGCCAACGGCAAGCGCAGCACGGCCGGCGTGGCATTGCCGGCCGTGCTCGCCGGCGAGCACGGGATGTCGATCAAGCCTTGTCCGCGCCGGCCTTCCCGCGGTGGACAAACACCACGCCAGGAGTGTTCCGCTAACCGACGCTTCTGTCGGGTGTGAGCACACCGTACGCCGGCAGGACACGTCAGGCTGGCCCGGCGGCCGAGGCGACAGTGACCGTTTGTGCTCTACCACCGTTCCATTCCGAGGCTTGACTCGACGACAGGTACCACACCATCCTGCTCCCCACGAAAACCGACGGTGCTGTCGGTTCGAGTCATCGAAGGAGTCTCCAATGACGGATGACGTCCACTCGTCGAACCACTCCGGCCCATCGGCCGCCACCGATCACACGGGCATGGGCCGTCGCCGGTTCCTCGGCTCGGTCGTCGCCGGCGCGGCCGCAGCGGGTGTGGCAGGTCTCGGGATCACCCCAGCGGCCCAGGCCGCGTCCACGCCCCGGTCGGCGCGCACCGCGGCCGCCGGGCGCCGAGTCGCGGTCTTCGGCGGCGGAATGGGCGGGCTGACCGTCGCCCACGAACTCGTCGAACGCGGCTACCAGGTGACCGTCTACGAACGGAAGGCCTGGGGCGGCAAGTGCCGCAGCATCCCCGTTCCGGGCACCGGCACCGCCGGCCGCCTGGATCTGCCCGGCGAGCACGGGTTCCGGTTCTTCCCCGGTTTCTACCAGAACCTCCCGGACTCGATGAGCCGGATCCCGCTGCCCGGCGGCGGAACCGCGCACGACAACCTCGTCCCCGGGGAAGAGGAGGTCGCCTTCTACCGGGGCATCACGCTGCGACTGCCCGCACGGGGAAGCATCATCGGCACCCTCAGCCCCGATTCGCTGCTCGCCTTCCTGCAGACCGCGCTCACCCTCGGAACACTGGTGCCGATCAACGAAATCACCTACTTCCTGCAGAAGATGATCGTGTTCGTCACCAGCGGACCCAAGCGCCGCCTCGGACAGTGGGAGAAAACGAGCTTCGCCGATTTCGTCAAGTCGGCGAAGATGTCCCCGAACTACCGGGACATCCTGGTGGACATGTTCACCAGCACCCTGGTCGCGGCCAAGGCGGACAAGGCGAACGCCCGCACCATGGGGCTGATGGCCGAGGCGTGGGTCTACAGCACGCTCGGCCTCGGCGGCTACAAGGCACCCGACCAGGTGCTCAACGCTCCCACCAACGAGGCGCTCATCGACCCGTGGGTGCGCTACCTGACCGACCGCGGAGTCACCTTCAACCTCGGCGCCACCCTGACCGAGCTGCAGGTCACCAACCGCACCATCAGCGGGGCCCGCGTCAGCACCAGCACCGGTGACACCACGGTCGCCGCCGACCACTACGTGCTCGCGGTCCCCGTCGAGCGAGCCGTTCCCCTGCTCAGCAACGACATCCTCGCCGCCGACCCCAGCCTGGCCGGCATCCGGAACCTCACCACCGACTGGATGAACGGCATCATGCTGTACCTCAAGCGCCCGCTGCAGCTGAGCAAGGGACACGTCGCCTACTCCGCCCAGCCCTGGGCCCTCACCTCCATCAACCAGGGGCAGTTCTGGAAGAGGCCGTTCGCCACAACCTACGGCGACGGCACCGTCCAGGACTGCTACTCACTCGACCTGTCCGCCTGGGACAAACCCGGTGTCCTCTACGGCAAGCCCGCCAAGCAGTGCACACCCAACGAGATCATCGCCGAAGTCAAGGAACAGCTGCGCCGCTCCATCCCCTTCGGCCCCTTCGCCCTGCCGGACTCCGTCATCCACTCCACGTTCATCGACCCGGCGATCACCGGGCCCGGCACCGCGAACGTCGCCAACGACGAGCCCCTCCTGATCAACACGCCCGACTCGTGGAACAACAGGCCCGAGGCGAGGACGGCCATTCCCAACCTCTACCTCGCCGCCGACTACGTCCGCGCCGACATCAACCTGGCCACCATGGAGGGCGCGAACGAAGCCGGCCGCAAGGCGGCCAACGCGATCCTCGACAACTCCGGCGGATCCTCACCCCACGCCAAGCTCTTCACCCTCTACCGGCCCACCGAATTCGCCGGGATCTACGCGGACGACGACAACCGCTACGCCCTGGGCCTCCCCAACGCCTTCGACACCATGGACCCGGCCAAACCCTGACCGGACGCACCACGGGTGTATCGCGACCACACCCGTGGTGCGCCACCCGGCTCGTCCCCTCGCCAGTGCCTACGATTGGACCGAAACTGTCGATGAGTGGACCATCCACGCAGCACCGCACTTCACCCTGGCCGGCCGTCAGCTACCCACGACGGTTCCGCGAGACCGAACCCGTCAACCACCGGATCGGCCGGCCGTTGCGGCGGCTCATCCGGCAGGACACCCCCGACCCCGCCTTGCTGGACACGATCGGCCGCCGCCTGACGGCGCGGGACGAAACCGGGGCCGCGCTGGCCCGCGCGATCCGCATCGCCGACCCGGCCGATCCGGACAAGGTGACGATGGCGCAGTTCGAGCAAGCGCTCACCGGCGGAATCGAGCAGGTACCCGACGCACCGCGGCCCCTGCGTGACTTCTTCGCCGTCGTCGACACCGTTCCGGACTGGGTGGACTTCGACCTGGTCAACGAAGGGGGCCGGACATTCCGGCGCTTCGGCCGCACCGTCGCCGACGTCCTCCTCCAGCTGGCACTGATCGGCTCGTACCGGTTCGGCGGTGCGTCCGACCTGCTGGTCGCCACCGGGGCCCTGACCGGAACCAAGACTCGGCGCAGGCTCGCCGAGACCCAGCATTGGGCGACCACCCTCTCCGGCCACGACGCGCTGCGGCGACCCGGCGCCGGGTTCCGGCTCACGGTGCACGTCCGCCTCATGCACGCGCTGGTCAACCACCGGTTCGAAACCCACGGGCGGTGGGACGTCGGCCGATGGGGGCTGCCGATCAACCGATCCGACCTGGCCGCGACCCTCGGCCTGTTCAACGCCGTGTCACTACTGGGCGTCCGGCTCCTCGGCGTCCGCGTGACCCGGGCCGAGTCCCGCGCGGTGATGCACATGTGGCGCTACACCGGCTGGCTCATGGGCGTGGACGAAGACTGGCTCCACGACAGTGAACGTAGCCAGCACCGGCTCAATTACCACCTGCTGCTCACCCAGAGCTATGGCGGCCCGGCCGGACCACCCCTGGCCAAGGCAGCCGTCGACGCCCAGCGAACCCTCCACTTCAGGCACTTCGCCCGGCAGCGCGGAACCTACGCCCGAGAACGACTACTCAGCATGCTCGGCTTCTTCATCGGCCGGAAAGGCGTGCGCGACCTGGGTCTCCCCTACCGGCTCCCGTGGGCCGTACCGCCGCTGCTCGCCGTCAACTTTCTCCACCACCACATCCTCGGCAGGACCGCCATCGGCCGCCGCTACCTCCTGGGGCACGGCGACCGGGCCATCCGGAAGCTCCTGCGTCAGTACTTCGGCGAAGACATGCCCGATGTCGCCGAACTCCGGTCATGACAACAGAAGCGACGGCACGACACCTTGGCACCTCTGTGCTGTCCGCGGAGGGAGCCCGATGACGTACGACTCGGCCGAGGTGATCGTGGTGGGCGCGCGCTGCGCGGGCAGCGCCGCCGCGATCGCGGCGGCGCGAGCGGGACGGCGGGTGGTGGTGCTGGACAGGGCGACGTTCCCGTCCGACACGCTGTCCACCCAACTCTCCCGCCCTGCCCGCCGACCTGCTGTGCGATATCGCCGTAGGGTTGCGGCGCGACAAACCTGGCCGGACCAGGCCGCAGTGTGGATGGTTCGAGGCAGCGCCGGCCTACGCCACGACCCTGCGCTCCCCGAGGGATGCAGGCGCTGATCCCGCTCGACCACGCGCCCCGTTCGTTCCCGCTCGACCCGGGTCTCAGCGTCCGGCCGGCAGTGCCACCACGGCCAGTCCGGAGCCCTGGATGCCGGCCACCGTTCGTCCGGAACCTTCGATGCCGGACGGGACCATCACGACCCCCAGGCTCAGCGCACACGCCATTGCGGTCATGAACCGGCGCATGTTTCTCACGATGACCCGCTCGTCTGGCGACCACTGCATTCTCACGGCCATCGACCCGGCTACAACCACCGACGCGTCCCCGGGAACGAGTGCATCGAAAGCCGCAGAAATGCCGTAGCAAGGCACCGGCAAACGTACCCACAGATCCCTCGAGCGAACCGCAGGTCACCGAAGTCCAGGTCCGGCCCCGACGCCTGTCGCTGTTCACAGTCGATCGGCGCGGCCTGCTGCTCGCCTTGCACGTCACACAGGCGCTGCCCGCAGTCGCGACGACACCGTGTGGCACAACCCCGCCGGAACGACGCGGCCCGTCTGCAGCATGTTCGTTCCTCCGCGAGCGCTTCGACGGGGCGGCGGCGAGTCTCGCGGTGAGGCCCGGTCGTTGACCTGCTCACAGAACTCCCGGCAGGCTGTCTCCAGTTCGCCGAAGGTGCGGTACTGGTCGAGCAGGTTGGTGTCGGTGGGGACCAGATCCGCCTTCGCGATCCGCACCGTTGCCTCCGACCCGCCCTTGGACTGCGGGTCCGCCGGGACGCAGGTGCGGATCGTCATCCCGTAATGCCTGCCCACTTCGACGATGTCGGGGTTGCGGACCGCGATCGACGCGACGTGGTCCACCGACACCGTCTTCTCGTTGTCGGTCAACGCATACGTCGGAACACCACCGATCCGCCGCAGCGTCGTGTCCAGACACGCCACGATCGTCGGCAAGGTCTTGTCCATCACCGGGCTCACCACCCGGAACCGCGACCAGGCCAGCCACGCGCACCACAGCTGCGTCTGCCGCCCGCCGATCTTCGGGCCGTGGCCCCAATCCCACTGCAACCACAGGCCCGGTTCCACAATCCAGGGGCGGAACACCCGCCGCTGCCCGGCTCGCAGGCGCTGCTTCACTTCCGCGACCACCCGGCGAGTGGCCGAGGAAGCGGCCGGGCGGGACGCGGCGAACCTGCGAACCCGCCGCAAGCGGGCCGCGTTCCGGCGGGCAAGACCTTCGGCGACTGGGACGAGCAAGCCTCTTCCATCGCGCGGCCGACACAGGAGGGTCTGCCCAGGGTTTGGTTGACATCTCACCTGTGAGGCTTCGGCCTCGCCCGGAAGGATGTCACCGTGCCCAAGCCCTACCCCCGTGAGTTCCGCGACGACGTCGTGGCTGTGGCCCGCCGCGGCGATGCCCCGTTGAAGCAGGTC
>NZ_JBFBBN010000014.1:0-14044 GCF_040682715.1 Amycolatopsis sp. NPDC051128
CCACAAGGGCCTCGCGACGCAGCTCGCCACCGGGCACGGCGCCGCCGACGTCGTCGCGATCGAGGAGCAGTACATCCCGCAGTACCGCAAGGCGAAGGACAAGTTCGCCGACCTGGCCGGCTTCGGCGCCCGCGACCTCGAACGGCAGTGGGCGCCCTGGAAGTGGGCGCAGGGCACCGACGGCGCCTTCGTGCTGGGCCTCGGCACCGACATGGGCAGCCTCGCGCTCTGCTACCGCCGCGACCTGTTCCAGGCCGCGGGCCTGCCGGTCGACCGCGACGAGGTCGCGAAGCTGATGCCCGACTGGGCCGCCTACGCCGCCACCGCCGAGCGATTCACCGGCAAGACGCCGGGCGTGAAGTTCGCGGACTCCGCCGGGACCGTGTACACGGCGATGCTGAACCAGTCGCCGGAGAACTACTTCTCGCAGCGGGACGACTCCTTCGTCGCCGACCGCAATCCGAGCGTGCGCAATGCCTTCTTCCTCGCCGGCGGCATCGCCGCGAAGGGGCAGACCGCGGCGGCGACCACCTTCACCCAAGCCTGGAACGTCGCGATCAAACAGGGCTCCTTCGCCACCGTCGCGTGCCCCGCCTGGATGCTCAGCCAGATCAAGGAGGCCGGCGGCGACGCCAACCGCGGCAAGTGGGACGTCACGACCGTGCCCGGCCAGAGCGGCAACCAAGGTGGCTCGTTCCTGACCGTGCCGAAGCAGGGCGAGCACCCGAAGGAGGCCTACGAGCTCGCCCGCTGGCTGACCGCGCCGGAGCAGCAGAAGAAGCTCTTCCTCACCGACGGCATCCTGCCGAGCGAACCCGCCGTGTACGAGGATCCGGAAGTCGTCGCCCACACGGACCCGTACTTCGGCGACGCGCCGACCGGGCGGATCTTCGCCGCCTCGGCCGACCGGCTGCGCCCGAACTACCGCGGCCTGCGCGACGCCGACGTCCGGCCGGAGTTCGGCCGCGCGCTCGGGCGGATCGAAGACCGCACCGAAACGAACGTCGAGCTGGCCTGGGCGGAAGCCGTCCAGCTGGCCCAAGCCGCGCTGAAGTAGTCACGCGTGCGGCACCGGCTCGCCCGTTTCGACCGCAAGGTCACGCCGTTGCTGCTCGTCGCGCCGTTCTTCGCGCTGTTCGTCGTCTTCGGCGCCTTCCCGCTGCTCTACACGGCGTGGGTTTCGCTGCACGACTGGAACCTCCTCGAAGGCGACCAGGGCCACCTCGGCTTCGCCAACTACGGCGACCTGCTCGCCGACCCGCGGTTCTACAACGCGCTCGCCAACACCGTCGGCATCTTCCTGCTCGCCGCGATTCCGGAATTCCTGCTGGCACTGGGCATCGCGGCGCTGCTCGACCGGCCGCTGCGCGCCGCGACCTGGTGGCGCACCGGCATCCTGCTGCCGAACGTCGTCTCCGTCGTCGCGATCGGGCTGGTGTTCGGGCAGCTGTTCAGCCGCGACTACGGCGTCGTCAACGAAGTCCTGGGCTGGTTCGGCGTCGCGCCGGTCAACTGGCAGGCGAGGACCTGGACGTCGCATCTCGCCGTCGCGAGCATGGTGCTCTGGCGCTGGACCGGCTACAACGCGCTGATCTACCTGGCCGCGATGCAGGCGGTCCCCGCCGACCTGTACGAGGCCGCGGAACTCGACGGCGCTTCGCGGTGGCGGACGTTCTGGTCGGTCACCGTGCCGGGCATCCGGCCCGCGCTGGCCTTCACGGCCATCGCCGGCACGGTCAACGGCCTGCAGCTGTTCGCCGAGCCGCAGCTGTTCGACGGCGGTGGATCCGGCGGGACCGGCGGCAACGACCGCCAGTTCCAGACGCTGGTCATGTACCTGTACGAGAAGGGTTTCACGCACTTCGACGCCGGTTACGCGGCCGCGCTGACCTGGGTGATGTTCGTGATCTGCGTGCTGTTCGCGCTGGTGAACCACCGGCTGGTGCGCCGGTTCGTGAGGGCGGCGTGACGGGGCGGCGCCGTCCGGGCGGCTGGGTGTACGCGGTGCTGACCGGCGTGCTCGGCGCGTCGGTGTTCCCGTTGTACTGGTCGTTCGTCGTGGCCACCCGCGACAACTCGGCGATCGGCGAGACGTCGCCGCTGCTGGTGCCGGGTGGCCACCTCGTCGAAAACGTGCGCCGCGTCTTCGGCACCGTCGACTTCTGGCTCGCCATCGGCAATTCGCTGATCGTCGCGGGCACCGTGATGGTGTCCAACGTCGTCCTGTCCAGTCTCGCCGGGTTCGCCTTCGCCCGGCTGCGGTTCCCCGGCCGCGACACGCTGTTCCTGCTGGTCGTCGGCTCGGCGATGGTGCCGGCGCAGCTCGGCGTCATCCCGCTCTACCTCGTCGTCGGCGACCTCGGCTGGTACGGGCGGCTCGAAGCGGTGATCGTGCCGGCGCTCGTCAGCGCGTTCAGCGTGTTCTGGATGCGCCAGGCCTGCGAGAACGCGATCAGCGCCGACCTGGTCGACGCCGCGACCGTCGACGGCTGCTCGATCCTGCGGACCTACTGGCACGTGGCGGTGCCCGCGCTCCGGCCCGCGGCGGCGGTGCTCGCGATGCTCACCTTCATGGCCACCTGGAACGACTACTTCTGGCCGCTGGTGATCCTCGACCCCAACGAAACGCCGACCGTGCAGGTCGCCCTCTCGCAGCTGGCCAGCGGCTACTACACCGACTACGCGCTCATGCTCACCGGCGCGACCGTGGGCGTCCTGCCCGTGGTCGCGCTGTTCCTGCTGCTGGGCCGGCACATCGTCCGCGGGATCCTGAAAGGCGCGCCAGTATGACCGATCTTTCCTTCCCGCCGGGCTTCCTGTGGGGCGCGGCGACCGCGTCGTACCAGGTCGAGGGCGGCGTCGCCGAGGGCGGCCGGGGTCCGTCCATCTGGGACACCTTCGCGGCCGTTCCGGGCAAGGTGCTGGACGGCACTTCCGGCGAAGTCGCCTGCGACCACTACCACCGGTACGCGTCGGACGTCGGCATGCTGGCGGATCTGGGCCTCGGTGCCTACCGCTTCTCGGTCGCGTGGCCGCGGGTGATGCCCGACGGCCGGACGACGTCCGCGGCCGGCCTCGGCTTCTACGACCGGCTGGTCGACGAGCTGCTGCGCCGCGACGTCGTCCCGGTGCTGACGCTCTACCACTGGGACCTGCCGCAGGCGCTGGAAGACGCGGGCGGCTGGCCGTCGCGCGACACCGCTTTCCGGTTCGCCGAGTACGCGGCCGTGGTGCACAAGGCACTCGGCGACCGCGTGAACCAGTGGACGACGATCAACGAGCCGTTCTGCGCGGCGTTCCTGGGGTACGGCAGCGGGGTGCACGCGCCGGGCGTCCAGGACCACGACACGGCGCTGGTCGCGGCGCACCACCTCCTGCTGGGCCACGGTCTGGCGGTGCGCGCGCTCGCGGGGCAGGCGGGGCACGAGTTCTCGCTGGCGCTGAACTTCGCTCCGGCTGTTCCCGACGGCTCTTCGCCGGCCCACCTCGAGGCGGCGCGGAAGTTCGACGGCATCCACAACCGGTTCTTCCTCGACCCGGTGCTGGGCCGGGGATACCCGGCCGACGTGCTGGCGGACGTTTCCCACCACGGCGGCCGGTTCGCGGCTTCGGTGCGCGACGGCGACACCGATGTCATCGCCGCGGCGATCGACTGGCTGGGCGTGAACTACTACGCGCCCGCCCGCGTCACGCCGTTGGCTGACCCGCTGGCGCGGAGCAACTGCCCGCTACCGGGGTTGCGCGGCTTGGACGTGCTCCCGGCGCCCGGCCCGCTGACGGCGTTCGGCTGGGAACAGGCGCCCGCCACGCTGACCTCGCTGCTGAGCTGGGTCTCCGGCCGATCCGGCGGGCTGCCGCTGGTCGTGGCGGAGAACGGCGCGTCCTTTGTGGACGAAGTGACCGACGGCCGGGTCTTCGACGCGGCCCGGGTGAACTACTTCCTCGAGCACCTGCGCGCGGTCCACGACGCGATCCGCGCCGGGGTGGACGTGCGCGGGTACTTCGCGTGGTCGCTGCTGGACAACTTCGAGTGGGCGATGGGGTATTCGCAACGGTTCGGCCTGGTGCACGTCGACTTCGAGACGCAGGCGAGGACGGTCAAGGAGTCGGGCCGCTTCCTGGGCCGGGTCGCGAAGGCCAACGCGCTGCCGGACTAGGCGTGTCGTCAGGCCCGCCGCCGGAAGGCGTCGGCGACACCCGAGCGTGCCGGGGTGTCCAGCTTGCCCAGCAGCCTCGCCACGTGGGCCTGGACCGTCCGGCGCGGCAACGACAGCTCGGCCGCGATGTCCGGGTTGGACCGGCCCTCCGCGACCAGGCTCGCGATGCGGACCTCGATCGGCGTCAGCGACTCCCACCCGTGCCCGGGCCGGATCGACGAGAACAGGGCGCCGCGGCGCACGCCGAGACGGCGCAGACGGGTTTCCGCGCGGCGCAGGTCCCAGCGCGCCGACAACGCCGTGTACAGCTCCGCCGCTTCCTCGAACGCCGCGTGCGCCGCGTCCAGCCCGCCCGCGCGGGCCAGCAGCACGGCCGCGTCCTCCAGCGCCGAAGCCAGCTCCGGGCGACGGCCGACCGCGCGGAAGTGCTCGGCCGTCGCGAGCACCGGCGCCGGGTCCTCCTCGATCAGCCCGCGGCACCACGACGCCGCCGCGTGCGCCCGCGCCGGCCGCCGCTCCTTCGCCGACTCCTCTTCGCAGACGCCCAAAGCACGCCGGGCGCGCCCCACGTCGTCCTGCTCCATCGCCAGCCGGACGAACGTCGGCAGCCACTGGTGCCGCAGCATCATCCGCGCGTACGTCGGGTTCAGGATCGGTTCGAGGACGGCCATCGCGCGGGCCCGGTCGCCGCGCTGCTCCGCGGCGAGGGCGTCGGCGACCAGCAGGAAGTCGAAGCTCTCGCGCTCGGCGCTGGTCGCCGGGGCGTACTTCTCCGCCGCGTCGAGGTGGGCGGCGGCCTGCGCCCGGTCGTCCCGGTGGCCCGCGATCAGCGCCGCGACGCCGTGCAGCAGCAGCGCCGCCGGGCCGGGCTCGCGCAGGCCGTAGAACGTGATCGCCGGGCCGTCCTCGATGACCGTGTCCAGCTCGACCAGCGCCTCGTCCCAGCGGCCTTCCCAGTACCGGTGCACCGCGGCGGACACCTGCAGCCCGACCGGCATCGAGTGCCGCGCGGCGACGTCGCCCGCCGCGCGGAGCGCGTCGCCCGCCTCGGCCAGCCGGTCGAGGTTCTGCAGCGTGAACACGCGGTTGTCGAGCAGGTCGAGATGCAGGTCGGCCAGCTCGTGCTCGTCGCCGACGGCCTCGATCGCCGCGTCGATGTGGGCGAGCGCGCTGTCGTGCTCGCGGCGCACGGAATCGACCAGCCACAACGTCTGCAGCGAGTGCGCGGTCAGGTACCGGTCGCCCCCGGCGAGCGACTTCGTTTCGTACGCGGCCTTTTCCGCGGCGTCCAGGTCGGCCAGATCGCCGCGGCGGAAGTTCGCCAGCAGCTGTCGGTGCTTGACCCGCCAGAGCTCCGGCACGGCCGGGTCGTCGAGCGACGCGCCGAGCGTCGCGACCGCGCCCGCGGTGTCCCCGCGGCGGTGCCGCATCGCCGCGAGCAGGTGCCGCATCTCCTCGCGGGCGTCCGGGTCGGTGGCGGCCTCGAGTGCTTGCCGCGTCAGCGCTTCCGGGTTGCGTTCCAACCGGAACAGCACCTTCACCAGTGCCACGAGCAGGACCTCCCGGCGCGGGTCGGCGCTCGCGCACGCGGCCAGTGCCCGTTCCAGCAGCTCGACGGCGATCAGCGGCGCCCGGTGGGACACGGCCGCGTGGTGCCCGGCGAGCCAGTCCAGCACCCAGGCGTCCACAGTGGCCGGTGCGGCCACCAGCTGCTCGGCGACGCGCTTCACCGGCGCGCCGATCCGGGCGAGCGCCTCGGCGGCCTGCCGGTGCAGCGCCGCCCGCGTCCCGGCCGGCAGCCGGTCGTAAAGTGCTTGGCGCAGCAGGGGATGCCGGAACGCGAGCTGGGTCCCGGTGTCGATGAGGACGTTCGCCGCGACGGCTTCTTCCAGCGGCTCCAGCAGGTCCGACGGCCGGGCGCCGAGCACCGCGGCGATGTCGCCGACGGCGAACTCCATCCCCAGCAGCGCGCCCCAGCGCAGCACTTCCTGCGTCCGCGCCGTGAGGAAGTCCAGCCGCCGGTCGACCGCGGCGACCAGCGACCGCGGCGCCTCGAACTCCGCCGGGTCGTCGACGTCGGCCTCGCCGCCGGTCACCTCGATCGCGCCGGCGCGCAGCAGGACGTCGACCATCTCCTTGACGTACAACGGGTTTCCCGCGCCGCGGGCGGCCAGCTCGCGCAGCCCCGGCCCGGGCCGCGCCCCGATCTGGTCCTCGATCAGCCTGCCGACGTCTTCGCCGGTCAACGGCGCGAGGTCGAGGAGCACGCCGTCCCGCGCCTGGACGCCGCGGCGGAGCTGGGCGAGCTCGGCGCGGTCCGGCGCCGGCCGGGTGGCGGCCACCAGCAGCAGTGGCAGCTGCCGGGTCGCCGCGCAGAGCCGGTGCCAGACCAGCACGGACGCCTCGTCCGCCCACTGCAGGTCGTCGATCACCAGCACCTGCGGGGAGTGCGCGCACAGCTCGTCGACGAGGGCCAGCAGCCGGTCGACGGCGCCGAGCACCGGGTCGGCCGGCCCCCAGCTGCGCCACACCGGCCCCTCGCCCGAGAGCTCCTTCGCCACCCGCGCGCGCCGCGGGTCGGCCGAATGCGCGTCGATCGCCAGGCACTCCAGCATCACCTGCAGCGGGAACCGGGTGCTCAGCTCGTCCGCGGCCGCCCAGAGCCGCTGGAAACCGGGGCCATCCGGCAGCGAGCTGGCGAGCAGCTGGGACTTTCCGATCCCGGCGTCGCCCTCGATCCACACGGCCCGGCCGCGGCCGGCGCGGACGTCGTCGACGAGTTCGGCGAGCCGGGCGATCTCGGTTTCCCGCCCGAAGAGCCGGTGGCCGGTGACGACGACCGGCGCGGCGGGCGCGTCGAGTGCCGGGTCCTGGGCGAGGATCCGCTGCTGGAGCCGTTGCAGCGCCGGGCCGGGCTCGACGCCGAGCTCCTCGACGAGCGTGGCGCGGGTGTCGCGGAAGACGTCGAGGGCGTCGGCATGCCGTCCGCTGCGGTAGAGCGCGAGCATGAGCGACTCCCGCAGCGACTCCCGCAGCGGGTGCGCACCGGCCAGCACCGCCAGCTCCGGCGCCAGATCGAGGTGCCCGCCGAGGGCGAGCAGGGCTTCGGCGCGCCGTTCGAGGGTGTTCAGCCGCAGTTCGGCGAGGTGTTCGCGGTGCCGCTCGGCGAACCCGCCGGGCACCCCGGAGAGGGCTTCGCCCTGCCAGAGCGCGAGTGCGGCGTCCAGCTCGGTGACCGCCGCCCGCGGATCGCCCTCGTCGAGGTGCCGCCGCGCGCGTTCACGGTGCCGCTCGAACACGGCCGCGTCGAGCGCGTCTTCGCCGAGCAGCAAGGAGTAGCCCGCCGGGCCCGACACCAGGAGACTGGCGGCCGACCAGCGCGACCGGTCCGGTTCGAGCGCCCGGCGCAGCCCCGAGACGTAGGTGTGGACACTGCCTTCGACGCTCGCCGGCGCGGAAGCACCCCAGACGCCGTCGATGAGCTCGCCCCGGGGGACCGGGCGGCCGGCGTTGACCGCGAGCACAGCGAAGATGGCGCGCTGACGGGCCGGGCCGAGACCGATTTCGGCCGCCCCGCGCCAGGCCCGCAACGGGCCGAGCACGCCCACCCGCAGACCGGTCTCCGCATCCCCTCGCACGTCGCCGTCCCCTCTGGGGCCGCGCCCCAGACCCCATCCCCCAGGGACATCTCTCGGTTACTTCGGTGACCTTACTGACGTGGCAACCCCTCGCCGGGTTGCTCGCACCCGGGTTCCGCCCAAGGCCGTGAATGTCGCATTGAGGGACTTGAAGTCCCTCAATGCGACATTCACGGAACTCGCGTGAGTCCGAGCCTCGGCCGCGGCGTCATTCGCCGGCGGTGGCGCGGGACCGCACCGGGTTCGCCCGCCGGATGCCGAACGGCCGCATCCGGGCCTCGGCGCGCCGGACGTCCCAGACCGCGCCCATGCCGGTGTAGGCGGTCAGCGCGGCGCGGAACGCCGTCCGCGCCTCGGTCAGCTCACCGGACTCGGCCAGCAGGATCGCCGCGTCTTCGGTCGCCTTGGCCTGCTTGAGCAGCCGGCCGGCGGTCCGGTAGTGCCCGGCCGCGGTCAGCACCGGCCCGGGGTCGCCGGTGACCAGGCCGCGGCAGTGCGCCGCCGCCGCGGCGTGCGCGGGCGGGACGTCGCCCTCGGGTTCGAGCAGGCGCAGCGCCTGGTGGGCCAGCTGCCGCTCGCCGAGCCGCCCGGCGAGCCGGACCAGGTCGGGCAGCCACTGGTGACGCGCGGCGGGCGGGTGGTTCTCCTCCAGCAGCGGCAGGAGCGCGGCCAGCGCCGCCTCGGGCCTGCCGTCCTGTTCGGCCAGCAGCGCCCGGGCCGCGAGCAGGAAGTCACCGCCGTCGGGCTCGAGCCCCGGCGGCCACTGCTGCCGTCCCGCCGCGTCGACGTGCGTCCTGGCCAGCGCCGGCTCGCCGCGGTGGCCGGCGATCAGCGCGCCGACGCCGTGCACCAGCAACGCCGAGCCCGGGCTGCGCAGGACGTAGGACGCGGTTTCCGCACCGTCGCGGATCACCGCGTCCAGCTCCGCCAGCGCCTCGGGCCAGCGGCCCAGCCAGTAGTAGTGCACCGCGCCGGCCAGGTGCATCTCGCCCGGCACCGCCCGGGTCGCGGCGATCCGCCGGGCGGCGTCGAGGGGCCCGGCGGCTTCGTCGAGGCTGTCGAGGTTCGGCACGGACAGCGCCGCGTCGGCCAGCGGGTGCAGCCCGGCCGGCACCAGGACCGTCTTTTCGCCGAGCCGCTCCAGCGTGGCCAGCAGCGATTCGTGCCGCCCGCGCCACATCTCGGGGACGTCGGCGTCGTCGAGGGTCCGCTTCAGCTCGGCCGTCGCTTCGGCGAAGTCGCCGCGGCGGTAGTAGATGTAGGCCAGGATCCAGCGCATCTCGGCCGCACGCCTGCTGTCGGACGTCCGCGCGACGACCGAGCGCGCCTCGGCTTCCGGCTCGCGGCCGAGCCAGAACAGCAGCCGGGCCAGGGTCGCGGTCAGCGACTCCCGCGCGTCCGGCGGCAGCGTGCCCTGGGTGACGGCGTGGCGCAGCAGGTCGACGGCGACCCGCGGGGTTTCGGTGGCGACCGCGCCGATGTGCTCCAGCAGCCACGCGGTGACCCAGGGGTCGACCTGAGCGGGCGCGGCGGCGAGCTGCTCGGCGACGCGGTCGGCGGGCGCTCCCGCGGCGACGAAGGCCTCGGCCAGCTGCCGGTGCAACGCGACCCGCATCGCCGCGGGCGTCTTCTCGTAGAGCACGCGGCGCAGCACCGGGTGCCGGAACGCCAGCCGGTCGCCCGATTCGACGAGGACCCCGGACGTGATCGCCTCGTCGACCGTGCCGACCAGGGCCGTCGGCGGCCGCTCGGTCGCGACGGCGAGGTCCGACAGCGAAAACTCGCGGCCGAGCAGCGCGGCCCAGCGCAGGGTGTCGCGGGCGCCGACGGAGAGGAAGCTCAGGTACAGCGTGATCCGCGACGCGAGCGGCCCGGGGATGGCCTCGCACGCGTTGCCGTCCAGGTGCGCGTGGACGCCGTCGAGCACGATCATCGACCGCGCGAGCAGCGCCTCGACGATTTCCCCTACGTAGCGCGGGTTTCCGGCCGCGTAGGACACCAGGAGCCGCAGGCTGGGTCCCGGCGGCGCGCCGACCAGTTCGGTGGCGAGCTCACACGCGGCGGTCTCGGCCAGCGGCGGCAGCGCGAGGACGCGGATGTCATCGTTGTCAATTTCGGCTCGCAAATCGTCGAGCGCGGCCGGCCGTGGCACCGGCCGGGACGCCCCGATGAGCAGCAGCGGCAGCTGCCGCGTCTCGCGGCTCAGGTACCGCCAGACCCGCAGGGTGGCGTCGTCGGCCCACTGCAGGTCGTCGACCGCGAGCACCAGCGGGGCCTCCGCGCACAGTTCGCGGACCAGCCCGAGCACGCCGTCGACCGGGTCCTCGCCGGGTCGCTCGGCGAGCCGGGCGGCCAGGCCGGCGCGGCGCTCGTCGGTGGCCCGCGGGTGCACGCCCAGCGCGTCGAGCAACGGCCGCAGCGCGAACCGCTGGTCCAGCGCGTCCGCGTCGGCGAAGGCGGGGTTCAGGTCCTGCGC
This sequence comes from Amycolatopsis sp. NPDC051128, assembly GCF_040682715.1. Lineage (NCBI taxonomy): Bacteria > Bacillati > Actinomycetota > Actinomycetes > Pseudonocardiales > Pseudonocardiaceae > Amycolatopsis > Amycolatopsis sp. NPDC051128. The sequence goes on from NZ_JBFBBN010000014.1 coordinate 10,272, forward strand.
CATGGCGAGCACCTCGGCGAGCAGGGCCGTGCGGCCGCTGCCCGGCTCGCCTTCGAGCCACAGCGACCGGCCGGATCCCGCGCCCAGGTCGTCGACCGCTTCGCGCAGCCGGGCCAGCTCGGTCTCCCGGCCGACGAAGGGGTCCGCGCGTTCCGGCGGCGACGTGGCCGGGAACCGCGTCACGCGTGCGGGCGACGGCGGGACCGGTTCCGGGGCCCGTTTTTCCCGCAGCTGCTCGTAAAGCCGTCTCAGCGCCGGGCCGGGCTCGGTGCCCGACGACTCGACGAGCCGGTCGCGGACGTCGGCGTACACCGCGATCGCCTCGGTCCGCCGGTCGGCCTGGACCAGCGCGCGCATGAGCAGCCCGCGCAACGTCTCGCGGAACGGGTGCTCGCGGGTCAGCGCGGTCAGCTCGGCGACGAGTTCGGTGTGCCCACCCGACTCCAGCACGACTTCGGCACGGCGTTCGATCGTCGCCAGCCGTACTTCGGCCAGCCGGGCGCGCTGGGCGGCGGCGAACGGCCCGGGCAGGCCGGACAGCGGGACGCCGTGCCAGAGGTCCAGTGCTTCGTCGAGGGTTTCGCGGGCACCGCGGAGATCGCCGGCCGACTGCCTGCGTTGCGCCTGCTCGCGCAGCGCTTCGAACCGGTGGACGTCGATCGCTTCGGCGGCCAGGCGAAGCGAATAACCGGAACCGATCGACGCGAGCAGCTGCGGGCCCTCGCCCTTGGCGCGGCCGGGCTCGAGTGCGCGCCGCAACCCGGAAATGTAGGTGTAGATGGAACCCTGCGCGCTCTGCGGCGGCGCTTCGCCCCAGACGGCGTCGATCAGCTCCTCGCGCGAGACGGTGCGGTCCGGGTGCATCGCCAGTGCGGCGAGAACCGTCCGGCGGTGCGCGGAGCCGAGCTCGAGCTCCGATTCGCCCTGCCAGGCCTTGACCGGGCCCAGCAGCTGGAGTCTCGGTGCGGAGCCGTCCGCGGCCGACATCGGTCTCCCTTCGTGCGCGACGAAGTGTCACGCGCCGGATGTCTGCCGTGAGCATACGCGGAAGCCGTGAACCGGCAGGCAAGGATGGCGGACATTCGGGCAACGGCGCGCGGCCGGGGTTTCGTTCGGCTGTCCGGTACGCGACGCTCGGGACGCCGAGATGCCGAGGAGTCCCGAATGGCCGCAGCCACGCAGACGGAGGACATGCGTCGGGCCGCCGCGCTCTTCGCTTACGCCATCGAGGCGGCCAATTCGCGGCTCCGCGACGTCAACAGCGAGATGGCGACGGTGCAGGCATCGTGGCGCGGTGAGGCCGCGGTGCGGTTCGGCCAGGCGATGCGCGACTGGGAGCAGGAGTTCGACGTGATCCTCTCGCGGCTGGCCCGGCTGCTCGAGACGACCGGCGGCCGCGTGCCGCGGCAGCGCGTGCCATGACCCGGCACGAACTCGACGTCGGCTTCGCCGATCTCGTGCTGGACCGGCTGGGGTCGATCAGCGGCGAGCTGGGCGAGCTGCTCGCCGAGCTGGAGGCGGGCGTGGAACCGGGGCTGGCCGGCTGGACCGGCGAGGCGCGGGAGCAGTACCTGCGCGCCAAGCGCGACTGGGGGAGGGCGGCCGAGCGGATGCCGGAGTGCCTGGAGCGGGCGCGGGAGGCGTTCGGCGAGCTGGCCCGCGGCGGCGGCGACCCGGCTTCGCCCGGGGGCTGGTGAGACCTTCACGCGCGTGAAGACGGAATAGGGAAGGCGTGAAGACGCGCCCTCCACACTGCGACCATGAAGCCCGTCGAAGTGACCGTCCTCGCCTCGGACCCGATCACGCACGCCGGCGCGGTGAGCCTCCTCGAAGCGCATCCGGACGTGCGGGTCACCGACCTCGTGCCCGACGTGCTGCTGGTGATGGAGGACCATGTCACCGAGGCCGTGCTCGGCGAAATCCGCGCGGCCAAGGCGTCGCACGTCGTGCTGGTCGTCGAGCACTTCCGCGAGAGCGACCTGATGGCGGCGCTGGAAAGCGGCGTCGTGGCGATCCTGCCGCGCCGCGAGACGGGCGGCGCCGAACTGGTGACGGCGGTGCTCGGCGCGGGTGACGGCACGGCGAACCTGCCGCCGCGGCTGCAGGGGGCGCTGTTGTCGCAGGTGCAGCGGATGCGCACGGACGTCCTGGAGCCGAACGGGCTCACGCTGTCCGGGCTCGCGGCCCGCGAGTGCGACGTGCTGCGGCTGGTCGCCGAGGGGTTCGGGACCGAGGAGATCGCGGCGAAACTGTGCTACTCCGAACGAACCGTGAAGAACGTCCTCTACGGACTGATGACGCGCTGCGGCCTCAACAACCGCGCCCATGCCGTCGCCTACGCGCTGCGGGCGGGCGCCATCTGAGACGTTTCCTGCGTCACTGTCACCCTTTCGTGGCTTTCGGATCCCCTGATCGGGGCTAGGGTCACGATCATGGTGCTGACCGCAGTGGAAATCGCGGCCTCCGTCCGGGCCGGGAACCTCGATCCGGTGCAGGTGGCCAAGGAGGCGCTGGACCGGATCGCGGCGGCGGACGGCGTGGTCGGCGCCTTCCGCCGGGTGCGCGCCGCCGAGGCGCTGGCCGAAGCCGCGGAGATCGCCGCCCGGCCCGACCTCGCGTCGCTGCCGCTGGCCGGCGTTCCGGTCGCGGTCAAGGACGTCACGGAGATCGCGGGCGAGTTCGCTTCGCACGGTTCGGCGGCGGGGCCGTCTTCACCCTTCGGGGAGGACGGCGTGATCGCGGCGCGGCTGCGGGCCGCCGGCGCGGTGCTCGTCGGGCTGACGCGGGTGCCGGAGCTGTGCGTCTGGCCGATGAGCGACACCCCGGACGGCATCGCCCGCAACCCGTGGGAGCCGACGTACGCGGCGGGCGGCTCGTCCGGGGGTAGCGCGGCGGCGGTGGCGGCCGGCCTGGTGCCGCTGGCGCACGGCTCCGACGGCCTGGGCTCGATCCGGCTCCCGGCGGCGATGTGCGGGCTGGTCGGGTTGAAGCCGGGCGCTGACCTGCTGTCCGAGGGCGGCTGGTTCGGCATGTCGGTGCACGGCCCGCTGGCCACGACGGTCGCCGACGCGGCGCTGCTGCTTTCGGTGCTGGCTTCGGAGCCCTCGCTGGCTTCGGTGCCGACGCCGTCTTCGGTGCGCATCGCGACATCGACGACAGTGCCGCTGCTCCACACCCCGGTGCCTCGTGAGCTCGTCGCGGCGGTCTCGGAGGCGGCGGACCTCTTGGCCGCGGCCGGCCACACGGTTTCCCCGGGAGCGCCGCGCTACCCGGCGACGATGATCCTGGGCATGACGGCCCGCTGGGTCGCGGGCCCGGCGCTCCAGGCCACCGGCTTCGACTTCTCTTCGCTGCAGCGGCGAACGCGGGCGCACGTCCGCGCGGGCCGGCTGATCCAGCGCCTGGGCCTGATCCGCGAACGCACGCGGCAGCGCTGGCTCGAGCGGGCGGAGGAGTTCTTCGACGGCCACGACGTCCTGATGACACCGACGCTCTCGCACTGGCCGGTGAAGGCGGGCCGCTGGCACGAGCGCCGGTGGCTGTCGAACGTCGTGCCATCGACGCGCCTGGCGGGGTTCACGGGCCAGTGGAACCTGGCGGGCTACCCGGCGATCACGGTCCCGACGGGCCGAGCGGCGGCGACGGGCCTGCCGACCGCGGTGCAGCTGGTGGGCCGCCCGGGATCGGAGTCACTGCTGCTGGGCTTGGCGGCCCAGCTGGAGTCGGCCAACCCCTGGCCCCGCACGGCCCGCAACTGAAGCGCCCCAATGTGG
>NZ_JBFBBN010000014.1:14141-106123 GCF_040682715.1 Amycolatopsis sp. NPDC051128
TGGCGTTGGTTGCGTTGGATGCACCCAATGTGGCGTTGGTTGCGTTGAGCGCACCCAATGTGGCGTTGGTTGCGTTGGATGCACCCAATGTGGCGTTGGTTGCGTTGAGCGCACCCAATGTGGCGTTGGTTGCGTTGGATGCACCCAATGTGGCGTTCGGTGCGCTGGACGCACCCAATGTGGCGTTGGTTGCGTTGGATGCACCCAATGTGGCGTTCGGTGCGCTGGACGCACCCAATGTGGCGTTCGGTGCTCATCCCATGCCCACCACCGCCCTCAACGGAGGCGCTTTGCGCCGCAGCGCTGATTCAACGCAACCAGCGCCACATCGGGGCGCTTGCCAGGGCACTGTGGACAACCCGCGCGGAGGCGCCGGAACTGTCGGTGCCCGCGGGTAGCGTGGAAACCGGGGGCTGCTCAGCCAGAAACGCCGTGAAGGCCACCTTTGTGAGGGACTCAGAGTCCCTCACAAAGGTGGCCTTCACGGCATTGAACTCAGGAGCCCGGCTTGCTCGCCGTCGGAGACAGCGGCTTCGCGCCGTTGCTGTTCGCCGGCTTCGTCGCCGGGCCGTTCTGCTTCGCCGGGGCACTGCCCGGCTTCGCCACCTGCGCCGCGGCGGGCTTCGCCGCAGGCGGGGCGGGCTTCGCGGCCGGCGCGGCGGCAGCCTTCACCGCCGGCTTCGCCGACGCCGGGATCGACGGCTGGACCACCGGAACCACCGCCGCCGCCGGTGTCGTCGCCGACTCGGACGAGTCGCCGCCGACCAGCCTCGACGCCTGCGGGATCACCGCTTCCTCCGGCAGCGTCGCCAGCTGCGTCTCGCTGCGGTTGAGGATGTCCTCCGCCGCCGCCAGGCTCTTGCGCGCCTGCTCACGGATCTCCGCCAGCCGCTCGACCTTGCGGTTCGCCGCCGTCGTGCGCTGGGCTGCCTGGGTCGTCGCCTCGTCGAGGCGGCGCTTGGCCTCGGTCGTCGCCTCGTCGAGCCGGCGCTTCGCCTCGGCCGTCGCCTCCGCGATCCGGCGCTCCGCCTGGTTCTTGCTCGCCGTGCGCTGGTCGGCGATGTGCTTCTCCAGCGCAGCCCTCTGCGCCGACTGGGACGCGTCGAACTCGCGCTCGATCTTCCGGCGCTTCCGCTCCGCCTCGTTGTCGAGCAGCTCACGCCGCTGCGCCGCCTCGACGGTCAGCCGCTGCACCTCGGCCCGCGTCTCCGCGAGCGCGCTCTCGTGCTCGGAGTGCAGCAGGTCGGCCTGCTTGTCCAGCTCCTCGACCAGCTTCGTGTACCGGTCACGCAGCTTCGTGGACGCCTCGGTCGACGACGCCCAGGTCTTCTCCGCGGCCACTTCGGCGCGCTTGATGATCTCGTCGGCGCGCGCCTGCGCCAGCGTGACCGTCCGCTGCATCCGCTCGTCGAGGTCCTCGAGCCGCTCCGGCGGTTTCTTCAGTTCCTCGACGCGTGCTTCCAGCGAAGCCACCTGCTGCCGGACCGATTCGACCTCGCGGGTCGCGGCGGCGGCCAGCGCCACCGCGGCGTCGCGGTCGCTGATCACGCGGCGCAGCTGGGCTTCGACGTGGTCGAGGTACTGGCGGACTTCGTTGCGGTCGAAGCCGTGCCAGGCCTGGGTGTACTCACGACGAAGGGGAAGAAGGCCGTTGAGGGCGGTTGCGGCGGAGTCGCGCTCAGGAACCATGCGCCCGACCGTACCCGGGCACCCGGCGTTTCCGCCGTCCGGCGTAACAAATCACCAACACGTGTCGCCGTCTCCGCGGCGTGTCGCCGGACTGGCCGCACCCGGAAAAACGCGGAGTCACCAGTGGAAGCCGCGCGAGAGCCGGGCGAGCGCCATCGCCGCGCGGGAAAGGTGAATCTCGCCACGTCCGATCTTGAGCCGGCCCGAACCGCCCGCGGCGGTCGAATCCGGGAAGATCCGGAAACCCTGGTACGCGACGGCGTCCGTGAGCCCCGGCGTGAGCGTGTAGGCCAGCCCGATCGCCTGCCCGGCCGGGGTTCCGATGTGCTTCGGCCGCTCGACCAGAGCCTTCATCACCATGTCCGCGGCCTGCTCCGGCGACTTCGTCGGGAACGCGTCGTAGATCTTCGTCGGGCGGATCATCGGCGTGCGCACCAGCGGCATGTGGATCGTGGTGAACGTGATCCCGTCGCCGTGCGTCTCGGTCGCCGCGATCCGCGAGAAGTAGTCCAGCGCCGCCTTCGACGCCGCGTACGCCGAGAAGCGCGGCGCGATGCCCTGCACGCCGATCGACGACACGTTCACGATGTGCCCGAACTTCCGCTCGGACATGTGCGGCAGCACCGCGAGGATCAGCCGGACCGCGCCGAAGTAGTTGATCGCCATCGCGCGCTCGTAGTCGTGCATCCGGTCGTAGGACAGCTTGATCGACCGGCGGATCGACCGGCCGGCGTTGTTGACCAGCATGTCGATCCGGCCGTGCTCGGCCAGCATCGCGTCGACGGCCTTGTGCACCGAGTCCTCGTCGGTCAGGTCGGCCGGGTACACCGACGCCGTGCCGCCGGCGGCGACGATCTCGTCGCGGACCTCTTCGAGCTCGTGCTGGCGGCGGGCGACGAGCAGCGGGACGCCGCCCGCGGCCGCGACCTTGAGCGCGGTCGCGCGGCCGATGCCCGACGACGCGCCGGTGATGATCACGCGACGGCCGTCCAGTTCGCCGCGCGGGCCGTGCTTGCGCGCGCGGAACGGATCGAGGTGCTCTCGCCAGTAGCGCCACAGCGTCGGCGCGTACTCCTCCAGCCGCGGCACGTCGACGGTGCCGGCCAGCGCCTTGCGCGTCTCGGCCGAGGAGAACACCGACGGGAACGCCATGGTGTCCAGCAGCACCGGCGGGATGCCGAACCGCTCCATGACGGCGTCGCGGGCGATGGTGACGCCGGGGATGTGCTCGGTCAGCTTGACCAGCCCGACGATCCGCTTCGAGATCCCTTCGCCGAGCTGCACCGTGATCGTCGGCGCGCCCGCGGCCCTCGCGAAGGCGTTGTACACCGACACGACCGGCTGCGGCTCGGGGTTGACCAGGTGGAAGGCGTGGCCGTCGAGGCCGGGCTTGACCACCAGCTCCAGCAACGCCTTGGCGACGTAGTCGACCGGCACGATGTTGGTGTCGCCGAGGTCCGGGCCGACGAGCGGGAGCACGTCCGGCAGCCCGGCGAGCCGGTTGATCGCGGGGAAGAGGTAGTACGGGCCGTCGACCTTGTCCATCTCGCCGGTCTCGGAGTGCCCGACGACGACCGCGGGCCGGTACACCCGCCACGGCACCTGGTCCTGCTCACGGACGATCTTCTCGGCCTCGAACTTGGTCCGGTGGTACGGCGTGACCAGCCGCTGCCCGGCGTCGAACATCTCTTCGGTGAAGACGCCTTCGTGGTCGCCCGCGACGGCCACCGACGACACGTGGTGCAGGCAGCCGGCGCGCAGGTCCGCGGCGAGGTCGACGACGCTGCGCGTGCCGTCCACGTTGGCCTTGATGCTGGCTTCGTCGTCGGCGGTGAGGTCGTAGAGCGCGGCCAGGTGCACGACGTGGTCGACGCTCCCGCGCAGCTCGTCGCGGTCGGCCTCGGACACGCCCAGCAGCGGCTCGCCGAGATCACCGGTGATCAGGGTGACGCGCTCGGAGTGCGGCCACTGGTCGACCAGCGCCGCCAGCCTGGCCCGCGAGGAGGCACGCACGAGCAGCGCGACGCGGTCGTCTTCGGGGCGGGAAAGGAGCAGCCGGGTGAACTGGCGCCCGATCAGTCCGGTCGCCCCGGTCACCAAGAACGTCGCCATCGTCTTCTCACCTCTCGCCGCCACAGCCCTGACCCTGGGCATTCTGCTGCATGGCGGCGCGCACGACCACCGTTCCGAAACGTGATGTTACCCACGAGTAACTTAGGCGGGGTCCGCGGTGACGACGCGGTTCTCCTCGTAGCCGTCCGATCCGCCGACCCAGCGGCCGCCGCAAGTCACCAGCACGACGCGGTGCGGGCCGGACGGGCCGAACAGGTAGTCGGCGCGGGCCGGCAGGTCGCTCTTGTGCACCGTGACCAGCTGCGAGATCCGATACCGCCACGTCTTGCCCGCACTGTCCACAATGGTCACCTCGGCGCCGATCCGGGCGTCCCACAGCTCGGCGAACGGCCCGGTCGCGCCCCGCCAGTTCACGTGGCCGGCGAACACGCTCGCCCCGCTCGCCGCGTCGAGTGACGCGCCCCACCACGTCGCCTGCCCGAGGTCGGTGGGCACCGGCAGCTCGCCACCCGGGCCGAGGTCCTTGCGCACCAGTGTCGCCGTTCCGCCGCCGGGCAGCCGGACGGTGCCTGGCTGCTGTGGCGGCGGGGACGGCGGGGACGGCGGGGACGGCGGTGGCGCGGCCGACGACGGCGTCTGCGCGGCCGGAGCCGCGGGAGCGGTGGCCGTCGGGGATGGGGACGGCACCGGGGCCGCGGCGCCCGCCGCGCCCGCGGCGGGCAGCGCCGTGCCGGTCACGACGGCCACCGGCGGCGCGGTGACCACGGTGGAGCCGAACTGCACCGCGAGCACCGTCGCCGCGCCGAGCGCGAAGCCGGCGAGCAGCCGGCCGCGGCCGGGCTTCCGGGCGGGCGGGGCGGGTTGTTGCCCGCCGGGCTGCTCGTCTTCGACGGCCGCCCAGCCGATGCCCCGGTGCCATTCGTCGACGAACCAGTCGTCACCCCGCCAGTCGCCGCCGTGGTTCGCCACGCCGCTACCGCCGGGACGCCCGCCGCGCGGCGAAGCCGATCAGCCCGGCCGCCAGCAGCACGAGCAGGCCGAGCCCGGCCGGCCCTGGCACGGAGTAGCTCGTCTCGACGACCCCGCGCGCCTGCGCGATCGGCTGGTCGCCGGCCGGGATCGCGCGCGGGACCTCGTTCGGCTTGTTCGTCACGGTCAGGGCGAGCGTCTCGCCCGGCTTCACGGTGCCGCACGCCGACGGCGGGTTCCGCGGGTCGTAGGCGTTCGTGTAGCCCGGCGGCGGGCTCGCTTCGACGACGCAGATCTCCTGCGGAGCGCGGAGGTTCTCGACCGTCACGCCACCGGTCTTGCCGTCGGTGGTGACGACCGCGGGCTTGCCGTCGGCCCCGATGAGCGGCTTGCCGTCCTGGCCGAGTGCCGCGGACGTCTTGTCCTTGCCGGTGATCCGCAGGACCGCACCGCCGACGCCCGCGCCGGTGTTCGCGTCCGTCTTGGTCACCTGGACCTTGCCGGGCTTGGCGACGTTGACGACGCCCTCGGCGGTCAGTTCCTTCTCGCCGCCGGTGGAGACCACGCGCTGCGTCTTGGTGTCGACGGGCACCTGCACGTACGGCCGGTCGGCCGGTGCGGTCAGCGAAGCCGCCAGCTTCGGCCGGCCGCCGGTCGGGGTCAGCTTCACCGTCACGGTGCCGTCGGTGCCGGTCTTGAGCGTGACGTCCTTCGCGGCGGCCTGAGGGCTCGTGTTGCCGGCAGCGCCATCCGCCTTCCCGTCGCCGAGGGTGGCGTCGGTCGCCGTCAGCTTCACCGGGACGTCCGGGATGCCTTTGCCCTCGGCGTTCTTCACGGTGGCGGTCCACTCGGCCGCTTCGCCGAGGTGCTGGTCGCCCTTCGGCTCGGTCACCGAAGCGGTCCACGGCCCGCGGTTGGTTTCGGCGTCCGTCTTCAGCCGCTCGACGGCGTCGGCTGCCGCCGGGAAGTTGTCGCGCATGAAGCGTAGGTGCCCTGGCGCGTCGTAGGCGACCTTGTCCGCGGGCAGGCTCGGCTCGAGGTCGGCCGGGGAGCGCGGCGCCGCGGTCCACGAGTGCAGCAGGTGCGCGAGCGCGCTCGCCTCGTCCGGGTTCTTGGTGTCGCCGTAGCGCAGCAGCAGGTACGAGATGTTTGCGGCTTCCTCGGCGGGCAGCTTCGTGCCCCACTTCGTGAGCAGCTCGTCGCCGGGCTTGTACTGCTCGTCGGTGTCCGGCGCCCGGAGCAGGAAGCTCACGCAGAACACCTGCTGCCCGCCGACGACGTACGACCCCAGCCAGACCTGGTAATCGGTGCCTTGCTGGCCTCCGACCCGGTGCCCGATGCCCTCCTGGCTCGCGGCCGAGGCGGCGGGCGCTCCAGCCGTCACGGAAAGGATGCCGAGCAGGGCCGCGGCGACGAGACCGGTGAGCGCGCGAACACCCGCGCGCGGGCGTGTTGACCACCCCATGGTGTCAATGCTCCTTCGTTCGACGCGCGGCAGCGCCCGGCGTCTCTGCAGGTCACACGACTGATCAAGTCCCCGACGCGCATCGGGTGAAGATCCGAGCACGCGAAGTGAGCGTTGCGCCAAGGGCGAAAACTGTGTACCGCTCTTCGGGTGGCTGTCGGTGAACGGTCGTGATGTCCGTCGCTGACCGTGTCACTCGAGGCCGGCGGGGTCGTCGTCGAGTAAAGTCGTCTTTACTCGGCGGGAACCGCATGGCCCCGGCGGTCGTTGAACCCGATGCAGCGTAGATCCACAAAGCAGCAGATCCAGGAGGATCAGGTGCGTTCCAGTAGCAACCCGGCGTTCCGCAACCTGCCCCACGGCGGAACCCAGACGTACGGCCAGTACGGGCCCCCGGTGGGCTTCAACCAACCTCAGGGCGGCGTGCCCGGGTACGGCCCGGGGCAGGCCACCTCCGGCGAGGGCGACCGCCCGATGACCGTCGACGACGTCGTCATCAAGACGGGCATGTCCCTCGGTACCGCGCTGCTCTTCGGGGTGATCACGGCCATCTGGGCGCAGGCCCAGCTGGCTGACACCGGCCGGCTGTCCGGCGCGCTCCTCGGCGCGATGATCGGCGGCCTGATCGTCGGGCTCGTCATCTCGCTGGTGATCATCTTCCGGCAGAAGCCGAGCGGCCCGCTGACGCTCGTCTACTCCGCCGCCGAAGGGCTGTTCCTCGGTGCGGTGAGCGGCGTGTTCGAGGTGATCTACCCGGGTATCGCGCTGCAGGCGATCATCGGCACCGTGGGCGTCTTCGTCGGCATGCTGGTCGTCTACAAGACCGGCGCGGTCAAGGTCACGCCCAAGCTGACCAAGTGGATCGTCGGCGCCGTCGTCGGTGCCGCGGTCCTGATGCTGTTCAACCTGATCAGCACGGTGGCTTTCGGCTTCAATCCGCTGCGCGGCGGCGGCACGTTCGCCATCATCTTCAGCATCGTCTGCATCGGCATCGCCGCGTTCAGCTTCCTGCTCGACTTCGACCAGGCCGACCGGATGATCCGCGAGGGCATGCCGTCGAAGTGGGCCTGGTACACCGCGTTCGGCCTGATGACGACGCTGGTCTGGCTGTACCTGGAGATCCTGCGGCTGCTGTCCTACCTTCGCGAGTAACCTGGCTCACAGTTCCGCAGTGAAGGCGCTCCGTAATCAACGGGGCGTCTTTTCTGTGCCCGAATAGGGCTTTGGTGGACCCCGCTGCGAGCCGTGCTCACCCTGCGTGTTTGATATGCCGGGTCGGTTTTCATTTCACATGTGTGAGGTTCACAGTGAGCGTTCCCCCTCCGGCCCCCGGGGGCCAGCAGCCGGTGGGTCAGCCCGATCCCTATGGGCCGCCTCCGGGCGGTCAGCCGCAGCAGCAGTACGGCCAGCCCGGCGCGTACGGTCAGGCGCCGCAGGGCCAGCCCGGCCAGTACGGCCCGCCGCCCGGCCAGTACCCGCCGCCGCCCGGCCAGTTCCCGCCCGGCCAGCAGGGCTTCCCGCCCGCGCCGCAGGTGCCGAAGAAGTCGAAGGCCGGCGCGTTCATCAAGGCCGGTGTCATCGGCGTCGTCGTCATCGTCGCCGTCATCGTGGGGATCGTGTCGTTCGCCAAGTCGCCCGCGAGCTCCAAAGCCGGTGACTGCCTCAGCATCACCGAGTTCACCCGGGGCGGCGACGACCCCGCGAAGGCCGACTGCAACGACCCGAAGGCCAACGTCAAGATCGCCAAGAAGCTCGACAAGGCGAGCGAGGACTGCCCAGGCGGTTCCGACGCGGGCTACGACACCTACTCGGTCAGCGGCCGCAGCTCGTACAAGCTGTGCCTGATGATCAACGCGAAGCAGGGCGACTGCCTGGCGAACTTCATGTCGCAGACCAAGGGCTACCAGAAGGTCCCGTGCACCGACCCGACCAAGGACGGCGAGCTCGTCAAGGTCGTCGAGGGGCAGGCCAGCGAGAGCGTCTGCGAAGGCACCGAAGCGACCCGTGTCGCGGTGTACCCGGAGCCCGCGACCACGATGTGCGTGAAGACGAACTGATCCGGCCGCCAATTCTCTGAAGGCCACCATCGGGGCATCCAGTGCCCCCGATGGTGGCCTTCAGGGCGTCAGCGGGTCAGGACAGGCGCTCGATGATCATCGCCATGCCCTGGCCGCCGCCGACGCACATCGTCTCGAGGCCGAACTGCTTGTCGTGGTGCTGCAGGGAGTTGATCAGCGTCGAGGTGATCCGCGCGCCCGTCATGCCGAACGGGTGGCCGACCGCGATCGCGCCGCCGTTGACGTTCAGGCGGTCCAGCTCGATGCCCAGGTCGCGGTAGGACGGGATCACCTGCGCCGCGAACGCCTCGTTGATCTCGACCAGGTCGATGTCGCCGATCGACAGGCCCGCGCGGGACAGCGCCTGCTTGGACGCCTCGACCGGGCCGTAGCCCATGATCTCCGGCGAAAGCCCGGTGACACCCGTCGACACGATCCGCGCCAGCGGCGTCAGGCCCAGCTCACGCGCCTTCGTGTCGGACATGACGACGAGCGCGGCCGCGCCGTCGTTGAGCGCGCAGCAGTTGCCCGCCGTGACCCGGCCGTCCGGGCGGAACACCGGCTTCAGGCCGGAGACGCCTTCGAGCGAAACCCCCGCGCGCGGGCCGTCGTCCTTCGAGACGACCGTGCCGTCCGCGAGGGTGACCGGGGTGATGTCCTTGGCCCAGAAGCCGTCCGCGATGGCCTTCTCGGCCAGGTTCTGCGAGCGGACGCCGAACTCGTCCATCTCCTCGCGCGTGACGCCCTTCAACCGCGCCAGGTTCTCCGCGGTCTGGCCCATCGCGATGTAGACGTCCGGCACGACGCCGTCCTGACGCGGGTCGGTCCAGCTGTCGGTGCCCGACTCGGCGGTCGCGGCAGTGCGCTGCTCGGCCTCGGCGAACAGCGGGTTGTGCGTGTCGGGCCAGGAGTCCGAGCTGCCCTTCGAGAACCGCGACACGGTCTCGACGCCCGCCGAGATGAAGACGTCGCCCTCGCCGGCCTTGATCGCGTGGAAGGCCATCCGGGTGGTCTGCAGGCTGGACGAGCAGTAGCGGGTGATGGTGCAGCCGGGCAGGTGGTCGTAGCCGAGCTCGACGGCGACCGCGCGGCCCATGTTGAACCCGGACTCGCCGCCCGGCAGGCCGCAGCCCAGCATCAGGTCGTCGATGTCGGCGGGGTCGAGCTGCGGCACCTTGTCCAGCGCCGCCCGGATCATCTGCACGGTCAGGTCGTCGGGCCGCATGCTGACCAGCGAGCCCTTGTTGGCGCGCCCGATCGGCGAGCGCGCGGCGGAGACGATGACTGCTTCTGGCATGGCGACACATCCTCGTATCGGCTCTGACTAAGCGGTTGCTTGCCGACAATACGGGGACCGGTCCCCGAGGTGGTGTCTCCATGCGCAGGATCACGGCACGGCACCGCGCCGAACCCGCCGGGTCGGCGGATTCGGCGCGGTCAATGGGCCGGCCCTATCGGCCGATGGCGGCTGCCAGGCCGGATCGGGCCGGTCGGCGGCTGCCGAGGGTCACTTCCACGAGTTGATCTGATCGACGACGTTCTTCGTCAGCCGGACCGCTTCGTTGGCGTCCTTCGCCGGCGCGACGCCGACATGGATGCCGACCGCCTTCGTCTGGTTCACGCCGAGGTAGGTGGCGACCGCCGCGCCGCTCTGGCCGCCGGATGTGGAGATCTTGTAGCGCAGGATGCGCGGACCCGCGTTGAGCAGCTTTCCGCTGCCCGACCACATCGAGTTCTCCGGCGCCTTGTCATCGGGATACCCGGCTATCTGGAACTCGCCCCTGGTCAGCTCCTCGTCCGAGGCCACGGTCAACTGGTAGTGGACGACTTCGCTGGGCAGTGGCTTGGCCAGTTTCAGCAGACAGTAGTCGTACAGTCGGCCGCCGCTCGGGTACTCGGTGGGAAATTTCCACGTGCTCACCAGGCTCGGCCCATAGGGCAGTTGTGTCGCGTTGCGTGCCGGCTCGAAGGTGATCTGGCTGGCCACACCGCCCCCGTGCTCCTTGTCGTAGACCGCGTGCGCGGCGGTGACCACGAAGCGGTCGCCTATCACGAAGCCGGTCGCCTCCGCGATGAAACCGGTGGGGAAGGTCGCCGACACCAGGCCGGTCGCCGACCAGGGAGCCTGGATCGTCTGCCCGACCCGTTCCCGGTTGTCGGGCTCGAAGGGCATACCGACGCGGTGGGTACTGGGCGCGGCGCCGGTCAGCAGTCGATGGGTCATCACAGAAGTGGTCATGGAATGTCTCCAAATCCTGGTTTGCGGGGTCGTCGGTGGTGCTCAGACCTTCATCCGGCGGGGTGCCGACGGCTGCGCGGCGCGGGGAACCGGCAACGTGCCGCCGCTGATCGCGCTCTCGACCCGGCTGAGCATTTCGGTGACCTCTTTCGGCGACGCACATTCGATGAACGGCGTGCCATCGGCGTTCATGCCGGTAATGGATGCCGTCTCGGTCAGGGTGACCGTGTTCAGCAGATCCTTCATCGCGCTGAACTGCTGCGCCGTCCACTTGCCACTTTCCACGTACCCGAGATATTCCCTGATCTTCACCTGTTTGGCGGTCATTTCCTTGGTGATCCGCCGCTGGAGGCCGTCGGATTTCGCCTTCGTCACGCAGCCGTTCTGCATCTCCTGCACGTCGTAGAAGTGCGACTCGGTGTCCAGTCCGCACGGGATGGCCAGCGACATCGAACTGGTCAGCGGAATCGGGATCTGGCCCTCGAAGGTGACCGTTTCGTCGAAGGTGATCTGCTGCTTGAAGAAGTTGCTGCTGTAGCCGACATTGACGTTCACGCTGAACGGCATCAGCGCGGCACCCCATTTGTCGTCCGGCTTCGGCTCCTGCGGTGTCGGGTTCGGCTCGAACTTGAACAGTCCCTCGCCGGACGCCACCTGCTTGTTGATCGCCTCGAACAGCGTCTTCGTGGTGTTGAGCATCTGCCAGCCGAACTCGGAACTGCCGCTGCCCTGCCGGTACTTGATGTCGACTATGCCCTTGCTGATGAGTTCCTGGGTGATCTTGTCGATGTTGGTGCCGATGTTGAACCAACCGAGGTTGACGCCGACGTCGATCTTCGTGCGGGTGTACTCCCACACTCGGCTGAGGTCGGCGTGGATCTCCGCGACCCACGGGTCGGCGTACAGCTCCGTCGTCCCGTAGATGTTGATCGCGAACTCCGGCAGTTCGCCGGGGCCGCCATCGCGCTGCGCGCCGACCATCGTCGCGAAGAGGCTGTTTCCACTACCCACCTGATAGCCGACGGAGGCGCCGACGTTGATCTGGGATGGGAACGTCGCCGAGCCCCCGCTGCCCATCGCGACGATCTGCTTCGCGTAGATGGGCTGCACGGTCACCCCGGTCACGATGAGCGGGGTGAGGTTCGGCTTCTTGACGCCGTAGGTGTCCTGGATGACTTTCACAATATTCGCGCGCTGCTGTTTGGTGATGTCCGGTATCACCGTTCCTGACAGGTTTCCGCCGACGCAGCTGTGGTAGTTTCCGTCGCCGTAGTCGACCCAGTAGGGTGCGGCGTTGATGCCGTAGTACTGGACCGTGAACGATTTCAGTGTTTCCCCGAGCACGGCGTCCGTGCGCAGCGGGAAATAGTGGAACAGGTTTTCGTCTTCGTAGTCCTGGTATGCGATGACCCCGTCGGTCGCCGCCGGTCGGTTAAGCCTGCCAGCCATGATCTGCTCCGGTTTCTGCTCCAGGTGCCGCGGATCTTGGTGCACGTCTCCACGTCGACGATAGGACGGAGCCGCATTCGCGGACAGTACCCGCAGTGATGAACCGCCGCCGCGCATGATCGCCGAGATTACCGGGAAATTCATTCACTCGTGGCGCTCGAAGCCGCAATTGTCACTCGGCAAATGGGTGGCGAAGGCGACCCCGGTCGCCACTGATGGGGGGCTGGGAAACCGTTCGGTGGTCGCGCTCCGCGCCCACTACTCGGTAGCGCGAAGACGTCACTCGGACGGGCAGGTCCGGCAGCCACGTGAACACGGTGCGCACGCGGTCCACCATCGGGATCAGCGGATGGCGCGGTCACCGCCGGTAGCGGTTGCTCACAGAGCCCCGCTGGGAGAAAAGCCGGAGGCCGTGTGAGCTGCTCCTGGCAAGATTCCCCTCGTGGGGAACGAGCTGGAACGAGTGCTGCGGACCAAGACGATTCTGCTGTGGGGAGCCGGGCTGCTGGTCGTGGCGGCGGTCGCCGCGACCGTCCTCCTGACCCTCCTCGGCGGTGGCCGCCCGGAGGACTCCGCCCGGCTGGACGCGCTGCGGACCGCCGCC
Source organism: Amycolatopsis sp. NPDC051128 (assembly GCF_040682715.1). Taxonomy (NCBI): domain Bacteria; kingdom Bacillati; phylum Actinomycetota; class Actinomycetes; order Pseudonocardiales; family Pseudonocardiaceae; genus Amycolatopsis; species Amycolatopsis sp. NPDC051128. Next base: position 26,687 of record NZ_JBFBBN010000014.1, read on the forward strand.
AACATCGTCGTCGGGACCGGGGGCGCCGCCGCCCTGCTGCTCGCCGCGCGGCGGCAGCGGTCGGCCGAGCTGGACCTGGTGCAGAAGGACCACGACGCCACCGAACGCCGGATCACCGAGATCTACGGCAAGGCCGCCGACCAGCTCGGCAGCGACAAGGCCCCGGTCCGGCTCGCCGGGCTGTACTCGCTGGAACGGCTCGCCGGCGGGTACGCGCCGCACCGGCAGACCATCGTCAACGTCCTCTGCGCCTACCTGCGGATGCCGTACGAGCGGGGGAAAGACGACGACGAGGAGCTGCAGGTCCGCAAGACCGCCCAGCGCATCCTGCTGCTGCACCTGCGGCCCGGTTCCGCCGAGCAGCCGAACGGCGGCTTCTGGCCGGACATCGACCTCGACCTGTCCGGGGCGACGCTCGTCGGGTTCACCCTCACACACTGCTCGATCCGGTCGATCACCTGCTACGGCGCGACGTTCCTCGAACTGGCCTCGTTCCGCGGCACCGAATTCCGCACCAAAGCCGACTTCAACAAGGTGCGGTTCGACGACCGCGTCGATTTCCGCGGAACCGTTTTCGGTGGCGAGCGTGACTCGTTCAACGGCGCCGTTTTCGCAGGTCCGGCGGATTTCGGGACGAAGTCCGCCGCCCGGCTCGGCGGCGCCGAGGCCGAGCGGGGGTTTCCCCGGACCTGGCCGGCGGGCTGGACGGAATGCCCGATCGCGGACCGGCCGGACCGCGTGCAACTGTCACGAAAGGGCGTTCCAGGGCAACCGGAGGGCCGCTAGGAACGTCAGAACAACGCAAGGTCGCCATTTCCGACGTGGGAGGTGAACTGGCGATGACATTCGGACGGGCCGCCTACTGGCCATCCCTCGCTCTGAAGATGGACTGCCGCTCGGTCATCGGCACCGGGTGGAACCTCCGGGACGGGATGACGGCTCAGCGTGCGGCGGCCCTCGGGCCGGCACCGGCGTGGACGAGCGGCTTGGTGGCCGCCTGAGGTCTTCGCCAGGCGGTCCGACCTCGCGTTCGTTGCCCGTTGTCACCGACGCGCACCCAGAGGCCGCCTGCGGCCTGCGGCCTCCGCCGCGGCTGAGTGGACAACGCCACGGGTCGGCCGTTTAGGCTGGCGGTGTGGAGTACGCAGAGCACATCGCAGACCTCGTGGGCAACACCCCGCTGGTCAAGCTGAACTCGTTGACCAAGGGGCTCAAGCCGCTCGTGCTGGCCAAGGTCGAGTACCTGAACCCGGGTGGCTCGGTCAAGGACCGGATCGCGCTGCGCATGATCGAAGCGGCCGAACGCTCCGGTGAGCTGCGCCCGGGCGGCACGATCGTCGAGCCGACGTCCGGCAACACCGGCGTCGGCCTGGCCATGGTCGCGCAGCGCAAGGGCTACCAGTGCGTCTTCGTCTGCCCCGACAAGGTCAGCGAGGACAAGCGCAACGTGCTCAAGGCGTACGGCGCCCGGGTCGTGGTGTGCCCGACGGCGGTCGCGCCGGAGCACCCCGACTCCTACTACAACGTCTCCGACCGGCTGGTCCGCGAGATCGACGGCGCCTGGAAGCCCAACCAGTACGCCAACCCGCAGAACCCGGAGAGCCACTACCTCTCGACCGGCCCGGAGCTGTGGAAGCAGACCGACGGGAAGATCACGCACTTCGTCGCGGGCGTCGGCACCGGCGGCACGATCTCCGGCACCGGCCGGTACCTCAAGGAGGTCAGCGACGGCGCCGTGCAGGTGGTCGGTGCCGACCCCGAGGGCTCGGTCTACTCCGGCGGCAGCGGGCGGCCGTACCTGGTCGAGGGGGTCGGCGAGGACTTCTGGCCGGAGACCTACGACCGCGGCGTGGCCGACGAGATCATCCCGGTCTCGGACGCCGACTCGTTCCAGGTGACCCGCCGGCTCGCGCTGGAGGAGGGCCTGCTGGTCGGCGGCTCCTGCGGGATGGCCGTCGCCGCCGCGCTGAAGCTCGCCGAGCGGCTCACCGAGGACGACGTCGTGGTCGTGCTGCTGCCCGACGGCGGCCGCGGCTACCTGACCAAGGTGTTCAACGACACCTGGATGTCCTCCTACGGCTTCCTGCCGCCCGACTCCTCCGGCGCGACGGTCGCCGACGTGCTCACGAAGAAGAGCGGCTCGCTGCCCGACCTGGTGCACTCGCACCCGAACGAGACGGTCGCCGAAGCCATCGCGATCCTGTCCGAGTTCGACGTCAGCCAGATGCCCGTGGTCAGCGCGGAGCCGCCGGTGATGGCCGCCGAGGTCGTCGGCGCGGTCAACGAGCGCGACCTGCTCGACGCGCTGTTCACCGGCAAGGCGCAGCTGGCCGACCGGCTCGAGCAGCACATGTCGCCGCCGCTGCCGACGATCGGCGGCAGCGAGCAGGTGAGCGCCGCGATGACGGCGCTCGAGGGCGCCGACGGCGCGCTCGTCCTGGTCGACGGCAAGCCGGCCGGGGTCGTCACGCGGCACGACCTCCTGGGGTTCCTGGCCGGTCGTTGACCAGGAGCCGAGAAGAGTCCTATCGGCGGACCCGGCAGGGGCGTTACGAGCGCCCTGCCGGGTGATCCGATAGCGTGAGCGTGAATAGAACACTTTCGCGTCCTCGTCAAGGGGGTTCAAGACCCACATGAGTGCACCGCAGCCACCGAACCAGCCGTGGGGTGGCGGCCAGCCACCTCAGGGCCCGCCGAGTGGCCCCCAGCCGCAGCAGGACGACCCGTTCGGCAGCCCGGAACCGACTCAGGTCGTGCAGCCGGCACAACCACCGGCAGGCGATTCCCCGTTCGGGGAGACGTCGGAGCCGACCCAGGTCGTCCGGCCGGGTGACGGCGGGGCGGGCGCGACCCAGGTGGTGCACCCGGTCGGCGGCGATGCCCCGGTCGCGGAATCCACTCAGCTGGTGCCGCCGGGCTCCCAGCCGCCGGCCATCCCGTACACCCCGCCGCCGAGCGCGGCCGACAACCCGGCCGCGGCCTTCGGCCAGCAGCAGGGCGGTTTCGGCCAGCAGGGGCAGCCCGGTCAGCCGGGCGGCTTCGGCCAGCAGCAGGGTGGGTACGGCCAGCCGCCGCAGGGCTTCGGCGGTCCCGGTTTCGGCGGCCCCCAGCAGCCCGGCTTCGGTCAGCCGCAGCAGCCCTTCGGCGCCGCTCCGGCGGCGGGTGGCAACGGCCTGTTCGGCTACGTCGCCGGTGGTCTCGCGGCGCTCTTCGCGCTGCTCGCGCTGATCTTCACGCTCGTCTACTTCGGGGACATCAGCGACTACTCGAAGCTGCTGGACATGGCGCCGAACGCCGACGCGCTGAAAAAGTTCCTGGACGAAGCCGGCACGGCGTCGCCGGGCACGTTGTGGTTCTACGCCATCATGCTGCTGGTCTTCAGCCTCGTCGCGCTGGCGGCGGGTGTCGGGCTGGCCATCGCCGGGAAGCTGCCGGCCTCCCTGCGCAAGATCGTGCCGATCGCCGTCGCCGCCGGCGGCGCGCTGATCACGCTCTTTTCGATCCTGCTGCTCATGGGGACGACGCCGAACGCCGACTACCTCGACCGGATCAAGGCGTCCAACGCCAGCGACGCCACGGGCATCGGCATCGCGCCGATGATCTTCGGCATCCTGATCCTGGTCATCGGCGTGCTGGGGCTCATCCCGGCGACCGCGCAGTTCGTCGGCCTCGGTGGCGGCAGCGCGGGGCCGGCCGGGCCGCAGGGCTTCGGTGGTCCGCAGCAGGGCTTCGGCGGTCCGCAGCAGCAGGGCGGATTCGGCCAGCCGGGGTACCCCGGTCAGCAGGGCTACGGCCAGCCGGGCCAGCCCCCGCAGGGTTACGGCCCGCCTCCGGGCTACGGCCAGCCGGGCGGCCCCAACCCGGCCAGTGGCGGGTTCCCGCAGCCGTCGAGCGGTGGCTTCCAGCAGCCGGGCCAGCCGCCGCAGCAGGGTGGGTACGGCCAGCAGCCGGGCCAGCCGCCGCAGGGCTACCCGCAGCAGCCGCAGCAGCCGGGGCAGGGCTATGGCCAGCCCCCGCAGGGTTACGGCCAGCCGCCGGGCCAGCAGGGCCCGCCGGGCGGCGGGTACGGCCAGCCGCCGCAGCAGCAGTGGTGAGCTGACGCACTTTCGTGCCCCGGAGCCGATCGGCTCCGGGGCACGCTGCATTTATAGTCGAATACGCAATTGTCCGAAGAGGACAAAGGGGCGGGCAGCACTTCCGGCGGCATCGCGTGACAGGATTTCTGCCGTTACCGCACAAAAATGATCTTGGGTTCCGCCGTCCGGCCGAATTCCGTTCTTTTTCCGGAACACTTCCCCCATTCCGGACTAAGGTGAGCGCCGTCGTACTGAGCTCGGCCGATGGGGGAGTTGTGACCGGTCCGCACGGACACCCGTATTCGCATTCGTATTCATCGACTCGGCCATCCGGAGTAACGGCGGTCCTCGCCGGTGTGCTCGGATTCCCGGCCGCGGTCGCCGCGGGTTATGTGCCGGTCAAGATCTTCCTCGACATGCCCGCCGAATTCAGCCTCGGCGCGTTGCCGGGCTGGGTGCTGGTGGACCTCGCCGGATTCCTCGTCGCCGGGCTCGTGCTGCTGCTCGGCTCGGTGGCGACGCTGTTCCACGCGACCGCGGGCGCGGTCCTGCTCGGCCTCGGCGGGCTGCTGGCCATCGGCGCGCTGCTGACCGAGCCGCTGTCGGTGGGGGTGCCGCCGTCCCGGTTCGCCGACGCGATGTTCACCCACGGCGGGTTCGCCATGATCGACCGGGTCGGCCTCGCCGCGCTCGCGGTGCTCATCGTGGTGCTGGCCTTCCTGCCACCGACGTTCCGGTACCTGCGGTACCGGACGCCCGCGCTGCCCGTCCTGTCCGGTCAGCGGGTCTCCTCCTCGCGCGGCTGGTGACTTCGGCTCCGCGGTCCCGCTCTATCCTCGGCAGCCGTACCCGCCCGATCACCGGGGCGGCCGACTCCTGGCTGGTGACCCCCTGACCGCTTCGCCCACCGCCGACGGCCGGACGGCGATCACCGCCGCGGTGCTCGCCCTGCTCGGCGGGCTGCTCTACCTGGCGGGGTTCGTCCTGGGCGTCGTCGCGCTGGTCCGCTTCCCGGAAGATGCCGGCCGCACGGGTCTCCACCTGGCGGTCAACGCCGTCCTCGTGGCGCTGCTGCTGCCGGGCGGCGTCCTGCTGCTCCGGCGGCACCCGGCCGGCCGGATCGCCTGCGTCGCCGGCAGTTCCGCGGCGCTGCTCGCGACACTGACGTCGATGATCCTCGCGGCCACCGGCCTCGCGCTGGTGGACCTCGGCGGGCCCGGTGACCTGGCCGCGGGCGGGCCGGCCGCGCTGGCCGTGGTGCTGCCGCCCGCCGTCGCCACGCTGGTGCTCGCCGCGGCCCGGCCGACCGCGCGGTGGTGCGGCATTGAGACTCATCCCACCTGACGGGAATGCGGGGGCAGGGCCGTACGCTGAAGCAATGGTGGACGACTACTCCGTACTGGGTTTCGAGACTCGCGCGATCCACGCCGGTCAGAAGCCAGACCCCCGCACCGGCGCGGTCATCGTGCCGATCTACCAGACCTCGACCTACGCGCAGGACGGCGTGGGGGGGACCCGCGAGGGCGACTTCGAGTACTCGCGCACCGCGAACCCGACCCGCTCGGCGCTGGAGGAGGCGCTGGCCTCGCTGGAAGGCGGCCGGCACGCGCTGGCCTTCGCCTCCGGCATGGCGGCCTCCGACGTGGTGCTGCGCAGTACCCTCCGCCCCGGTGACCACCTCGTGCTCGGCAACGACGCGTACGGCGGCACGTTCCGCCTGATCGACAAGGTGCTCAGCCTGTGGGGCATCGAGCACACCGTCGCCGACCTCGCCGACCTCGACGAGGTGCGCGCGGCCATCCGGCCCGAGACGAAGCTGGTCTGGTGCGAGTCGCCGACCAACCCGATGCTCGGCATCGCCGACATCGCCGCGCTGGCCGGCGTCGCGCACGACGCCGGCGCCCGCCTGGTGGTCGACAACACCTTCGCGACGCCGTACCTGCAGAACCCGCTGGCGCTGGGCGCGGACATCGTGCTGCACTCGACGACGAAGTACCTCGGCGGCCACTCCGACGTCGTCGGCGGCGCCATCATCACGAACGAGGACGAGCTGCGCGAGCAGTTCTTCTACCTCCGCAACGCGGCCGGCGCGGTGCCCGGGCCGTTCGACGCCTGGCTGACCCTGCGCGGCATCAAGACACTGGCCCTGCGCATGGAGCGGCACAGCGACAACGCCGAACTCGTCGTGCAGGCGCTGGTCAAGCACCCCAAGGTGGCGAAGGTCTACTACCCGGGCCTGCCCGAGCACCCCGGCCACGAAACCGCGGCGAAGCAGATGCGCCGCTTCGGCGGGATGGTCTCGTTCAGCCACGCCGGCGGCGAGCATGCCGCGCTGGAGGTGGCCTCGCGCACGCGGCTGTTCATTCTCGCGGAGTCGCTCGGCGGCATCGAGTCGCTGATCGAGCACCCGGGCAAGATGACCCACGCGAGCACGGCGGGCTCCACCCTTCAGGTCCCGGCCGACCTGCTCCGCCTTTCGGTCGGCATCGAGGACGGCCGCGACCTGGTCGCGGACCTGCTGGCCGCACTGGGCTGAGTCTCGTCTGGGTCAGCCCGCACCGAGGTCGAGGCCGCCACCGTAAAGGCGTTCCACCCGGAGCTTGATGACCACCCGCTGGTCTTCGACCATGTTGCGGAGGAACACCGCTTCTTCGGAGGGCTTGGCGGGGCCGGGGCCACGGCCCGGCTCGTAAACGGTCGCAGCTGTTTCGGTCATGAACTGATCATCGAGGACCGGAGGAAAGCCGCGGAAGAGGGCACTTTCCTGTCCCAGGGGCACATCGGGGTAACCGTCCTGGTCGCGCGCGCTCAGGGGTTGTAGTTGCCGTGCACGACCCCACCGGTCTTCGGGGTGCCGGCGGCCGGCAGGTGCGCACCGTCGACGCAGCCGCCGACCAGTTCGACGTGGCTGTCGTGGCGGACGTACTGGGCCGGGGAGCCGCAGCTCGCGCTGTCGACGGTGATGTACGCGGCTCCGGTGAGCGCGGCCGCCGAGGCCAGGCCGATCACGAGCGGGAGCAGACCGGCGGAGCGGGTGGCACGAGCCCGTCGGGCGCCGTTCGCGTCGTTCCCCCGTGCCATGCGTTGCTCCTTGTTTACCGCGTGTTGACGCGTCCCAGGGTACCCGGCTCACGGTCCGATCAACCTGTGGATCTCCTGAGTGGCATCATCCCGGCCATGGAACTCGTCACCCTCGAGCGGATCCAGGCCGCCCGGAAGCTCCTCAACGGAGTGACCCGGGTGACGCCGATGGAGCACGCGCGCGACCTGCGCAAGCTCCACGGCGGTCCGGTGCACCTGAAGTGCGAAAACCTGCAGCGCACGGGGTCGTTCAAGATCCGCGGCGCCTACACCCGGATCCACGGCCTGACCGAGGCCGAACGCGAGCGGGGCGTCGTCGCGGCCAGTGCCGGCAACCACGCGCAGGGCGTCGCGCTCGCGTCGTCGCTCCTGGGCGCCAGGTCCACCGTCTTCATGCCGCTGCGCGCCCCGTTGCCGAAGCTCGCCGCGACCCGCGGGTACGGCGCCGACGTCCACCTCCACGGCGCGCTGTTGGAGGAGACCCTCGCCGCGGCGATCGAGTTCGGCGAGCGCACCGGGGCGGTGTTCATCCACCCCTTCGACCACCCGGACGTCATCGCCGGCCAGGGCACGGTCGGCCTCGAGATCCTGGAGCAGGTGCCGGGGGTGAAGACCGTCCTGGTCGCCACCGGTGGTGGCGGGCTGGTCGGCGGGGTGGCGTCGGCGGTGAAGGCGCTGCGCCCGGACGTCCGCGTCGTCGGTGTCCAGGCCGAAGAGGCCGCGGCGTACCCGCCGTCGCTGGCCGCGGGCGCGCCGGTCCGGCTGGGCCAGACCGCCACCATGGCCGACGGCATCGCGGTCGGCGAGCCGGGCCTGGTCAGCTTCGCGCACGTCGAGGCCCTGGTCGACGACGTCGTGACGGTGTCCGAGCAGTCTCTTTCGCGGGCGGTGCTGCTCTGCCTGGAGCGGCGCAAGCTGGTGGTCGAGCCCGCCGGCGCGGCGACGGTCGCGGCGCTGCTGCAGCACCCCGGCGCCTTCGAGCCGCCGGTCGTGGCCATCCTCTCCGGCGGCAACGTCGACCCGGTGCTGCTGCTGCGGATCATTCAGCACGGCATGACGGCGGGCGGCCGTTATCTGCACCTGAGGCTGCGGGTCCCGGACCGCCCCGGCTCGCTGGTCGGCGTGCTGTCCTGTGTCAGCGAGCTGGGCGCGAACGTCCTCGACGTCGAGCATTCGCGCATCTCCGGCAGCCTGGACCTCGGTGAGGCCGACGTCGTGCTTTCGCTGGAGACGCGGGGTCCGGAGCACTGCAAGGAAGTCGAGGTCGCGCTGACGGACGCGGGCTACACGGTCGTCTGAGGATTTTCAGGGGGTTCGGGTGGCGGCGCCCCCGACCGGGGCGAAGCCCCGATGTCACTGAGGGTTTTCGCCGGTGATGGCCGCCAGGGCCAGGTCCCTGGCGGGTTCGGGCACCTCGGACGGTGCGGTGAAGCGCCGGGCCCGGATGTGGGCGACCAGGTCCGGATCCGGCGGCACGCCGTGTTCACGCAGGTAGTACGCCACCGCGCCGGGCCAGGCCCAGGCGCCGTCGGTGCGGAAGTTCATCGGCACCGCGTCCGTACGGTCCGGCGCGAACGCGTCCGGGCCGTTGCTGCGCGAGGCCAGGATGACCGGCGCCGCGTCGAGGTACGCGAGCACCCGCTCGGCCTCCGCCGGGACGAGCGGCTGACGGCGCACGAGCGGCTTGCCCGACGCGTCGAGGCCGTCGTAGATCCGCGGGGTCCGCACCGCACCCTCGGCCGCCGGCGGGGTCAGCCCGGCACGTTCCCGCAGCCAGCCCGGGATGTGTTCGTCGGCTCGCGGGAAGAACCGCAGCTCGTCCTGAAACCCGATCGGTGGGGGCTGCCGCTGGAACGGCGGCTCGACGTCGGGCCGCACGAAGTCGACGTGGGGGGACGCCGGCCCGGGCTCGAAGACCAGGATCGCGCCGAGCCAGGTGCCGACGCCGGGCTGGTACATGCCCGACCGCAGCACGCCGAGCAGCCGCACCACCTCCGGCGGCGGCTGCAGCACGCGGGGCCGCCCGTCCGGGCCGGTCACCAGCAGGTCGGCCTCGACGTGCCGGCCCGCGGCGCGGTATTCGACCCGCAGCTGCCGCCACCCCGGCGGCAGCTGGGCGGCGAGCACCGCTCCGATCTGCCGGACGAGCTCCTGCTGCTGCTCCGGCCGCAGCGGTCCCGGTGGCTGCGTCATGGTCAGGCCCCTTCGGCGCCCTGGCGCAGCCAGTCCGGCGTGCGCCGCTCGGAGCGGGGATAGCGCCGCAGCTCCTCGGCGTACGCCTCGGCGGGCGGCTGCTGCTGGAAGCCCGGGTCCTCGGTCGTGTTGAACTGCGCCTTGACCGAATCGGGGAACTTGACCTCGTACTTCACGCTCACCCACGTGCCCCGGCCGTCGGACAGCGAGGCGGCGCGGTGGCGGCGCAGCAGGTCGAGCACCTGCTCCGGCGGCGTCCACGGGTACACCGTTTCGGTGATCGTGTGCACGATCGCGCCGGACTCTTCGTGGTCGCCGACCGCACGGTACTGCAGCTGCAGGTAGTCCCAGCCCGCCGGCAGCGCGAACGCCAGGCGGTCGTTGAGGTCGCGCAGCAGGTCGTTCGGCTCGTCGGCGGCCTTCCGGCCGCCGCTCTCGCCCTTGCTCTCCAGGTACCAGGCGGGCAGCCACTCGTCGTCGCGGTGGAAGACCTCGAAGTCCTCGTCGAAGACGTCGGTCTCGACCGGCGGGTCCCACAGCGGGTCGAGGTCGTAGTTGTAGACGACCTGGTACGCCCCCGGCGGTTCGACCGTCAGCCGCAGGGAAAGCCAGGTCCCGCGCCCGCGCGAGTACTTCTTGTTCCGCAGCTCGTGCAGCAGCGGGCTGACGTCGGGTGGCGGTTCCATGCACGCGGCGCTCCCGTCCGGCATGACGACCGCCAGCGAGATCTCCTCGACCGACGTGGTCAGCCGGACGGTCATGTCGATCCGTCGCCAGCCTTCCGGCGCGGCGTCCATCAGCCAGCCCGCGATCCAGCGGACCACCTGTCCCGGTTCCGCGTCCCGCAGGTCAGGTCCGGGTGGGGGGTACCACGGGGGCTGGGTTCGCGGCACCGCCGGGATTCCCGAAAGCGCGCTGTCAGCGAGGTTCAATGTACTGCGCCCAATCCGGAATTCGCTTTCGGCCGAGTTCCTGCATCACTTCCAGGCGTTCCCGATAACGGGCGATGTCCGGAGTTATGGTGCGGAACCAAAAGGAAACGCTGGCCCATTGTTTTTCGGCCTCTTCGCCCTCGGTGACCAGCCAGACCGGTGGGTCCGGCAGGCTGGCTTCCGCGCCGTCGACGACGTGGAAGGTGTAGGACTGGTGTTCCACCAGAACGAGCGCGCCTTCGGGGTCTTCCAACGGGTCACCGAGCGCCGGCAGGGTGGCCAGCAAGTGGTTCTTCGCCTCGCGTTGCACCGCGTCGACGCCGAGTGAACTGCCGGCCAGCCACAACCCGTGGTCGCGGCCGATCGTCCTGAGGACTTCGCGGACGGCGGCCGGGACCGCACGAGCGCCTTGTTCGGCGGCCCAAGTGTCGATCTCGTCATCGGACGCACCGCTCACCGAATTCGCGCGGAGACCGTTCGACACGGCCTCGGCGAAGATTTCACGGATCCGTTCCGTGGCTTCGTCGTTCGGCTCGGTCACCAGATCAGCTCCTCACCCTTGAGGTTGACAACCTCGACGCGGACATTCGGGAACAGTTTTTCGAACTGCATGATGACATCCTGGCACGAGTCGCAGATCTGGTAGTCCACCGGGATGTTGTCGCGTTTCGTGGAAGGCAGGTCCACGACCATCCGCAGATCGCCGTCCATGCCTTCGCGCGTGATCGGCGTGTAGCTTTCGCCGCGCGCGTGGGCTCGGTCGGCGGCCCGCCGGTTGATTTCGTCGAGCGCGCCGTCCATCCGGTCCTGTGCGCGAGCGATGTCGCCCTTGAGCCCGTTGTCGTACGTCCTGGTGCCGGCCGACTCTTCGCGCCGCATCTTCTCGAGCTGCTTCTTGACGATGTCGTCGACCTCGTCCCGGGGGAGCCCGGAACGCTCGGCGAAGTCGCGGCGGACCAGCTCCTCCATGAGCTTGGGCTCGGAGTCGTGGGTCCGTCCGAACTTGACGTCCGGGTCCGGCTGCCCGAGCTCGGGCCGGTACGTACCGGCTTCCTTGGTCTCGAACAGGCGCTCGTGCTTCGGGTAGCTCGGGCCTTCGCTCGCGGGTGCCCAATCGTGGGTCTTCCCGCTGAAGCTGTGGATGTCTTCCACGCCGCCTTCGAGGCTCCGGTACCTCGAGGTGGTCAGGGCGCGATCGTGCGGCCGCCGCAGATCGTCCGTGGTCGGGTTGACGTTCCGGCCGTCGTGGTGCCGGACCGAGTCGAGCCCTTCCTCGCGCAGATCGCGGTTGTCCCGGCGGAGATCGCGCATGTCCTGATCGCGCTCGGCCGGGTCGTACGGCCGCTGCCCGCGATCGACCGCGCTGTCGGCGTCGACGTCGTGCGCGTCGCCGTGGTGGCTGTCCGGTGCGAAGCCGTCGTCGCCGGCGCGGTGGGTCGAGCCGTCCGGGTGGTGGACGTTCCACTCGCCATCCGGCGGGATCCGCGGCCGCATGCGCCCGTCGGGGCCGATCTCGTAGTCGGAGGAGAAGACGCGGCCGTGGGAGTCGGTCCAGGCGGGCCTGGTGGGGGCGAGGACTTCGGTGTCGAGCTCGCGCGACAGCCGGTGCGCGAAGTCGTTCGAGCTCGCGTCGCAGCCGATCAGCCGGACCGGGCGGCCGTCGTAGTCGGCGTTGCGACGCAGGATGTCCGCGAACTCCTCGGGCGTGTAGAGCCGGTCGCCGATGCGGGCGTGCCCGTCCGGCGTGACGTGCACGTCGACGGTGTAGCGCCCGTCCGGGTCGGGGTGCACGCGGTGCGGCAGGTCGCCCATGTCGGGGTCGCCGGCGTGGTACGAGCTGCCCGACGGCGTGCTTTCGGAGTGCCGCGCGTTGACCTCGTCCGGGGTCAACGGGTCTTCGCCGTGGTGCGGGGCGCCGGCGTCCGGGTCGTGGTGGCCGGGGCCGTTCTCGTGCGGGCCGTGCCCGGGGGTGCCGCTGTCCGGGCCGTGCGGGCCGCCGGGGCCGCTGTGCCCCGGCCCGCCCGGCCGGGTGGCCGGGCCGTGCGTGCCGGGACCGAAGCCGCGGGCCGCCGGTGCGGGCGCGTCCGCCGGACGCGGCCGTCCTTCGGGCAGGTCACCGCCGGTGCGTGGCCGACCGTGTGGGTCGACGTGCGGGGTGTGGGCCCCGGGGCTGCCCGGGGTGCCGGTCCAGCCACCGCCGCCGGTGCGTGGGGAACCGCCGCCGGGAACGCCGCCACCGGGTGCGCCGCCGGGCGGCATGCCGCCGCCCATCGGGCCGCCACCCTGCGGCGGGATGCCGGCCGCGGCGGCGCCGTCTCCGCCGCGCGGCGACGGCACCTGGGTCCCGGGATCCCCGGTGCGCGGAGCGGCCGGCGCGGTGCCGCTGGCGGAGGTGGTGCCGTCGGCCCGCGGCGGCGCGGCGCTGCTCGGGGTGTCAGAACCCGCGTGCGAGCCGGGCCCATCGGACCGCGCGGCGGGCGAGGAGCCGGAGTGCGGGGAGCCACCCCCGTCGGCATGACTCGGCGAACCGGAATGCGTGGGCGCCGGGCTGCTGTCCGCGGCGTGCGAAGGCGTGCTGTCGGCCCCGCGGGTCGGGGACGGGCTGGAGTCTCCGGCGTGCGTGGGGGTGCTGTCGCCGGCGCGGGTGGGCGACGGGTTGCTGTCTCCGGGCGAGCGAGTCGGCGAGGGGCTGCTGTCGCCCGCCCGGGTGGGTGATGGGCTGCTGTCCGCGGCGTGCGAAGGCGTGCTGTCGGCCCCGCGGGTCGGGGACGGGCTGCTGTCTCCGGCGTGCGAGGGCGTGCGAGTCGGCGAGGGGCTGGAGTCTCCGGCGTGCGTGGATGAGTTGTCGCCGGCACGAGTAGGCGACGGGCTCGAGTCCCCGCCGCGCGAAGGCGAGCCATCTCCGGAGCGAGGCGCGCTGCCATCGTCGGCGCGGGTCGCTGAAGGGCTGCTGTCGCCCGACCGGGCCGTCGACGGGTTGCTGTCCCCGTCGCCCGCGTGGGTCGGCGAACTGTCGTCGCCGCGGGTGGACGGCGAGCTGTCCCCGTCCCGCCGGGAACCCGAGCCGGGCGAGGAATCGGCGCTCGGCGAGTCCGGGTCACCACTGGGTGAACTGTCGGGTGAACTGTCGCCGTCCGCGCCGCCGTGGGCGCGGGGGTGGGCGCCGCCGCCCTTCTTGGGGATCTTGCGGACGAAGCCGCCTTCCTTGACCTTCAGCCCGTCCAGGCCGCTGACCTTGCCCAGCACCTTGCCGAAGACCTTGGCGATCTTCTCGAAGACGTCGACCAGCTTCGACAGCAGCGGCGACACCTTGCGGATCGTGTCGGTCAGCTTCTTGAGCAGCTCCCCGATCTTCTTGCCCCACTTGGCGATCGCGGCCGACGCCTGCGCCACCACGACCGGCGTGCCGAAGCCGAGGGAGAAGACCTCCTCCATCACCCACGCGATCAGCTTGCCGACCAGATCGGCGATCAGCTGCCGCACGGTCTCCCGGACGAACGACACGACCTGGCCCATGATCATCGTGACCGTGCTGATCGCCCCGGCCACCGTCGCCGCGCCCGACAGCGCCTCGGAATGCTCGGCGGCGAACTTGCGGTAGGCGTCGGCGCCTTCACCGGTCCAGCCGGTGGTGCCGGTCTTGACCGCGTTGTCGAAGTCGGTCTTGCGCTCGCCCAGCGCCTTCGACACGTTCCCCCACGTGTCCGCATAGGACTGGATCACCGGCGGGTTGCCCGCGACGGAGTCGAGCATGTCCTTGAGCGGCTGGATGTGCTCCATCAGGAACGACGCCACCGACGACATCAGGTAGCCGAACGGATCGATCGCGGCCCCCGCGATCTCGCCGGCCAGGCTCAGCATGCCGAGCCCGCCCGAGACCCAGTCGCCGTCCTTGATGCCGTTGAACGCGTCCATCGACGACTCGGCGATCCCGATGCCGCCCGCCCAGCCGTAGTCGCCGTTGCCCGCCGTCAGCGCGCCCGGCCCGTCCGGGTCCTTCTTGGCGTCCGCGACGAGCGGGTTCCCCTCCGGCATCACGCACCGCCCGCGGACTTGTTCAGGTCGTCGGCGACGCCGGACTCGTACCGGTGGTAGGCCGCCGCGGCTTCGCGGACCTTGCCGGAAACGGCGGTCATCGCCTGCACGGCGTCCTTCAGCGCTTCGATCCCGTACTGCTCGACCGGGTCGAGCATCATCCGGAACGGCTGGCAGAGGATGCCGTACGCGTCGGTCGGCATGCTGACCTGGTTCGCCGCGTCGACGGCCTGCTGCAACCCGTCACCGATCGCGTCGAGCTGCTTCGCGTGCGCCGTGAGGTCGGTGCTGAGTTCCACGTCTGCCACAGTTCCCCCTCAGGAAAGAATCGGTCCGCCGAATTCGTCATCGTCGTCGTCGACCGGACGCCGGCGCCGCGGCGGTTGTGGCTGCTGCTGCGGAGGCGGCGGCGGGGTGCGCGGCTGCTCGTCGGCGTCGTCCGGCAGGAACCGGCGGACGCGGTCGGGTTCGGGGAACGCGGGCTCCGGCTCCGGCGGCGGCGCCGGGAAGGTGCTCTGCGCTTCGCGGACGATTTCCACCGCGGCCTGGTCGCCGGTGCCCGTGGTCTCGGTCATCGCCTGCTGCAGCAGCTCCGGGATCCGCGCCTGCGCGCGCTGCACCAGCTGCATCACCTGCGCCGACACGTCGGCCATCCGCTTGCCGGCCGCGGCTTCGGCGATGACCAGGTTCTTCAGCAGGCCACGCGAATCGACGGTCACCTGCACCGAGCCGTCCTTGGACCGCTCGGTGACCGACTGGCCCTGCATGCGATCGGCCAGCGCCTGGTACCGGGCGGCGTTCTCCTCGAGCCGCTTGGTCCAGTTGTCGATCATCGCGTCGCTGGCGTCGATGCTGTCCGGCATCCCGGCCCCTTCTCTCTGCTTCTCCCCACTGACGGATCCGGGCCGCCCGCGGTTCCCGATTCCACGCGAAAGGCCACCATAGGGGACCCGGAGGTCTCCCACGGTGGCCTTTGCGGTGTTGTCTGTCAGAGATTGCCTCGGCTGTGCCTGATGGCGCCTCGACGTTAAAGATTGCCTCGGCGCTCCTGCTCGCGCTCGATCGCCTCGAACAGAGCCTTGAAGTTGCCCTTGCCGAAGCCCAGCGAACCGTGCCGCTCGATCAGCTCGTAGAACACGGTCGGGCGGTCCCCGATCGGCTTGGTGAAGATCTGCAGCAGGTAGCCGTCCTCGTCGCGGTCGACCAGGATGCTGTGCTCCTTGAGCGTCTCGATCGGCACGCGGACGTTGCCGATCCGGGCGCGCAGCTCGGGGTCGTCGTAGTACGAGTCGGGGGTGTCGAGGAACTCCACGCCGGCGGCGCGCATCGCGGTGACCGTGGCGATGATGTCGTTGGTGGCCAGCGCGATGTGCTGGCAGCCGGCGCCGTCGTAGAACTCGAGGTACTCGTCGATCTGCGACTTCTTCTTCGCCACGGCGGGCTCGTTCAGCGGGAACTTCACCCGGTGGTTGCCGTTCGAGACGACCTTGCTCATCAGCGCCGAGTACTCGGTGGCGATGTCGTCGCCGACGAACTCCGCCATGTTCACGAAGCCCATGACGCGGCGGTACCAGTCGACCCAGTAGTCCATCTTGCCGAGCTCGACGTTGCCGACGCAGTGGTCGACGGCCTGGAACAGCCGCTTCGGCGCGCCTTCGGGCCGCTTGATCGTGCTCTCGCGCGGCTCGTAACCGGGCAGGTAGACGCCCGTGTAGCGCGACCGGTCGACCAGCGAGTGGCGGGTTTCGCCGTAGGTCGCGATCGCGGCGACGCGCACGGTGCCGTGGGAGTCGGAGACGTCGTGCGGCTCCTCGAGGATGGTGGCGCCCTGCGCGCGGGCGTGCTCGACGCACTTGTCGACGTCGGTGGTCTCGAGCGCCAGGTCGATGACGCCGTCGCCGTGCCGGCGGTGGTGGTCGAGCAGCGGGGAATCCGGCTTCACGCCGCCCGTGATGACGAACCGCGCCGAGCCGGACTTGAGCACGTAGGACTTGCGCTCGTAGTCACCGGTTTCGGGACCGGAGTACGCGACGAGCCGCATCCCGAACGCGATCTGGTAGTACCAGGCGGTCTGGGTGGCGTTGCCGGCGATGAACACCACCGCGTCCATGGCCTTGACCGGGAACGGGTCGGTCGAGGCGTCGTGGTCGACGAGCCCGACGAGTTGACGCAGCTGGTCGTAGCTGACGTCGTCGAGGGCACCCTGCGGTTCGGCAGTCTGGGTCATACCCCGAAGGATCAACCTGTGGGGCAAGATGTGCAATGGTCGAAGATTTTGCTGGTCAATATGACCGGCTACTGCCGACGGTCGGCGGTCATGATGGACAATCTGTTCAGGGAGCAAGAGCAATGTCGGAGAACCTCGACGCGCTGGACGCGCGGCTGCTGCTGTTGCTCACGGACTCGCCGCGCCTGGGGGTGCTGGAGTGCGCGCGCCGGCTCGGCGTCGCCCGCGGCACGGTCCAGGCCCGGCTCGACCGCCTGACCGAGCGCGGCATCCTCGGCGGCTTCCCGCCGGAGCTGGACCTGGCGGCCATGGGGTACGGCCTGACGGCGTTCGCGGTCCTCGAGATCACGCAGGGCCGCCGCGCGGAGGTGGCGGAGGCGCTGACGGCGATCGACGAGGTGTGCGAGGTCCACGCGACCACCGGCCAGGGCGACCTGTTCGTCCGGATGGTGGCCAGGGGCAACGACGACCTGCAGCGGGTGATCGACAAGGTGGTCGGCGTCCCGGACGTGCTGCGGACGTCGACGTCGATCGCGCTGTCGACGCCGGTGCCGCCGCGGGTCCGCCCCCTGCTGGAGCGGACCGCGCGGGGCTGAGGCCGAGCTTTCGCTATGAAAGTGCGCTTTGTTACTTTCGGTGCGAAAGTATTCAGCCTTCGTCGGCGACGTGGGCCAGGTAGCGCTTCGCCGAGCGCTGGACGACCTCGAAGCCGTCCGTGCGGACGATCGCGTCCCACCAGGCCCCGTAGATCGCCTCGAAGCGGTAGCCGGCCAGCAGCTCCGCCGCGCGGCGGACGATGTGCGGGCGCTCGGGGACGAGGTTCGGGTAGCTGTACATGAAGCCGACGTGGGTGCGGTCGGGGATCACCTGGACGATGTCGCCGGTCAGCAGCGCGCCGCGGCCCTCTTCGCCGTCCGGCCAGTGCAGCACCGTGCCGCCGTCGAAGTGCACGCCGAGGTTGATCAGCCGCAGGCCGGGCGCGACGTCGAGGGTCGTGCCGGACCACAGCTTGACCGCCGGGTCGGGCCGGCCGATCCACTGCTCGTCGGCTTCGTGCAGGTAGATCGGCACGTCGAAGGCGTGCGCCCACTCCACCATCGTCGTGTAGTAGTGCGGGTGGCTGATCGCGATGCCGGTGATCCCGCCCAGGTCGCGGACCTGCCGGATCAGCGCGTCGTCGAGGTACGCGGCGCAGTCCCAGAGGAAGTTGCCGGACTCGGCCCGCACGAGCAGCGCGCGTTCACCGATCGCGAACCCCGGCGTCGAGCCGACGCCGATGATGCCGGGCCCCTGCTCTTCGACGCGCGGCGTGTAGTCACCGCTCGCGCGCAGGGTGTCGAGGTTCGTCCACCGCTGCCCGGACTGCGGGACGTACTGGCGTTCGTCCTCGCAGACCGGGCAGTTGTCGCGGGCCACGGCGTACTGCATGCCGCAGGCCTGGCAGATCGGTTCGGTGCTCACCGTTCAGTCCTCCCAGAATGTGGATCCTGGGAGACACGCTAGCCGCAGGCGCGCGCGTCCGGCCACGAAACCGGCCGCGCGTGCCCGGCGGATTACTTGGCGTCGGTGTAGGGAACCGCCTTGACGAGCGTGACCTTCTGGAGCTTGCCGTTCGGCAGCTCGTACTCGCGCGACTCGCCCTCCTTGGCGCCGAGCAGGGCCTTGCCCAGCGGCGACTCCGGGGAGTACACGTCGAGGTCGCCTTCGGCGCCTTCCTCGCGGGTGGCGAGCAGGAACTTCTCGTCCTCGTCGTCGCCCTCGTACCGGACGGTGAGCACCTTGCCCGGGCCGGCGGTGCCGTCGTTCGCGGGTGCCTCGCCGACCTTGGCCGAGCGCAGCAGCTCCTGCAGGTGCCGGATGCGCGCCTCGGCCTGGCCCTGTTCCTCACGGGCGGCGTGGTAGCCGCCGTTCTCCTTGAGGTCGCCTTCTTCGCGGCTGTCGTTGATGCGCGCGGCGATGACCGGCCGATTCTCGATCATTTCGTCGAGCTCGTGCTTGAGCCGGTCGTAGGCATCCTGGGTGAGCCAGGTCACCTTGGTGTCGCTCACGGTCACCATCTCCTCGTCGGGCCTGCCAGGCTTGCGTGTTCAAGCCGGCCCACGCCGGCATAGGTGCCCGCGTGGCTGAGATAAAGGAAAAACACGGCCCGTCGCGGGCCGTGCTGAGGGATCAGAGTATCACGGTACGACAGTTTGACGCCCGTTGATTCCCCGCGCTTTGAGCGTTGAGCGCGTGGTTCACCCCGTTGGCCGCTATGGGGTTGACAGATAGCGTGGTATGTCGTACGAGCAGCCGTAGACGTCGGCGGTCACCGGCTCCCCGATGCTCTTGATCGTCGTGGTCATCCTGCTGTATTTCACGCCGGCGGGGACCAAGAGTTCTTTGCGGCCGCTCTCGGTGCCGGTCCTGTCGCGGACGCGGACGACGCACACGCCCGGCCGGTTGTCGTCGTCCCGGGTGACGTTGATGGTGATTTCCATCGCGTTTCCGGGTTTGGCGCTGAACGCTACGCGCTCGGCGTCGATCGGCGCGGAACCGAGGTTGACGTACGCGACCCACGCGATCACGCCGCTGACCAGCAGGGCGATGGCCAGGAAGAGCCAACGGCGCCAGCGTCGCGGCGCCTTGCCGCGCGCGGTGCCGTACCGGCCCTCCGGCAGCGTCGGCGCGCTGCCGCCGACGGCTGCTTCCGCCGGTCCGCCTGCCAACCCGGGGCCTCCTGCTCGTTCTTGTCGTACCCGTGGGGACAATGGTGACGCGGGTACGTCTTCGAGTATCCGCCCGCTGGGTGGGCGGCCCGCAGGTGGGTCGCGGAATAAGGGCAGAAGGGGAGTCGTTCGGAGCATGGTGGACGCCGACGAGTTGAGAAACATCACCAAGCCGCGCCTGCGCATGATGGCCGTGCACGCACACCCCGACGACGAATCGAGCAAAGGCGCCGCCAGCATGGCGCGCTACGCCGCCGAAGGTCACGAGGTGCTGGTCGTGACGTGCACCGGTGGCGAGGCGGGCAGCATCCTGAACCCCGCCATGGACCGGCCCGAAGTGCTGGCGAACATGGCCGAGGTCCGCCGCGAGGAGATGGCCCGCGCGGCCAAGATCCTCGGCGTGAGCCAGCGCTGGCTGGGCTTCGTCGACTCCGGGCTGCCGGAGGGCGACCCGCTGCCGCCGGTGCCCGAGGGCTCGTTCGCCGTCGTCCCGCTGGAGGAGTCCACGGAGGCGCTGGTGCGTGTCATCCGGGAGTTCCGCCCGCACGTGATCACGACCTACGACGAAAACGGCGGCTACCCGCACCCCGACCACATCCGCACCCACGAGGTGTCGATGGCGGCGTGGGACGCGGCGCCGGACCCGGACCGCTTCCCCGACGCCGGCGAGCCGTGGCAGCCGCTGAAGCTGTACTACATGCACGGCTTCTCGCGGGCCCGGATGCTGGCCTTCGACTCGGCGCTGAAGGAGGCCGGGCTCGAGTCGCCGTACACCGAGTGGCTGTCGAAGTGGGACCCGGACAAGGCCGATGTGATGGAGCGGGTGACGACCCGCGTCGAGTGCGGTGAATACTTCGAGGTGCGGGACGAGGCGCTGAAGGCGCACGCCACGCAGATCGACCCGACCAGCCGCTGGTTCGCCGTGCCACTGGAGATGCAGCGCGAGGTCTGGCCGACCGAGGAGTACGAGCTGGTCAAGTCCCTGGTGGACAGCACGTTGCCGGAGGATGACCTGTTCGCCGGCATCAAGGAGAAGGTGAACACATGAGTCTGACGCTGCCGGCCGGCGTGGCCCTTCCGGTGACCGCGTCGGCCCTGGTCCTGACGCAGCAGCCGGGCAACGGCGACAACGGCGGGCAGGGGGAGGACTTCGGCAAGTCCTCCCCGGTCGGCTTCCTGGTGCTGATCCTGTTCCTCATCGCGGTGGCCTTCCTGGTCCGCTCGATGACGAAGCACCTGAAGCGGGTCCCGGCCAGCTTCGACGACCCGCCCGCCGAGGAACCGAAGGCCGGCGAGCCGACGGCGGAAGCCGAGGCCGCGGCGGAGCCGGAGAAGAAGCCGAACGGCGCGTCCTCGGCCAAGGCGGACTGACCCGGGGCCCCAACGCCCCAATGTGGCGTTGGGTGCGTCCAGTGCACCCAATGTGGCGTTCGGTGCGTCCAGTGCACCCAACGCCACATTGGGGCGCATCACCTCGGCCCGCTAGAGCCGCGGGTCCACCGGGTCCGACTCGAGGGCGAGCACCGCGAACACGCACTCGTGCACCCGCCACAGCGGCTCACCCCGGGCGAGCCGCTCCAGCGCCTCCAGGCCCAACGCGTATTCCCGCAGCGCCAGCATCCGCTTCCGGTTCAACCCGCGCTTGCGCAGCCGCTCCAGGTTCACCGGCAGCGTGTAGTCGGGCCCGTAGATGATCCGCAGGTACTCGCGCCCGCGCACCTTGACCCCGGGCTGCACCAGCCCACGCGTGCCCAGCGTGAGGTTCGCCGCCGGCTTGACGACCATGCCTTCGCCGCCGGCGGACGTCAGGTCCTCCCACCACGAGATGCCCCGGTCGATGGACGACGAGTCCAGCAGGTCCACCTCCAGCGTGCGGGTGCGCTGGAAGCGGGGCCCGGCGAGGCCGTCCAGCCTCGACAGGTGCCACGCGTGCGGCCGGTCGTGGTACGCCGCTCCTTCGGACGCCAGCAGCTGGAACGGCGCCAGCTTGACCCCGTCGAGCCCCGACGTCGGCCAGCAGTAGCGCCGGTAAGCCGCCCGGTACGAGTCCACTGTGGACGAGCGAGAAGCCGTTCGCGCCAGCAGGTCCGAGACGTCGATGCCGCGCTCGGCCGCCGTCGTCAACGCCGAAACCGCCGCCGGCAACACGGCTTCGGCGGCCGCGCCGACCGAGGCGTACTGCGAAGAGATCAACGAATCCGCCTTGGCGCTCCACGGCAGCAGCTCGGCGTCGAGCAGCAGCCAGCCCGAGCCCAGCTCCTCGAACAGCCCGGCGGCCGCCGCGCGTACGTCGGCGAGCAGCGAAGCGTTCTGCGCGGCCGAGAAGAACGGCCGTCCGGTGCGTGTGTACACCGCGCCGCCGCCTTCGACACCGAAGCGCTTCGCGGCGACCTCGTCGTCCTGGCACACGAGCACGACGGCCCGTGAGCCCATGTGCTTCTCCTCGCAGAGCACCGACTGGACGCCGGCCGCCCGGTACTCGGCGAACGCCTCCTCCGGGTGCTCGAGGTAGTCGGAGCGAGCCGACGTCGAGCACGGCGCCATCGTCGGTGGCAGGTAGGCCAGCCACCGCGGGTCGACCGCGAACCGGCTCATCACCTCCAGCGCCGCCGCGGACTGTTCCGCCGAGACGCCGACCCGGCCGTGGTGCGCGGTCTGCACGATCCGCTTCCCGGTGACGTCGGCCAGTTCCAGCACCGCGGGTTCGCGCCCGCCCAGCGGCCGCGACGCGTCAAGCGGGCGAGAAGGCTCGTACCAGACCTGGTGCGCCTGGACCGAGACGACTTCGCGCTCGGGGTACCGCAGCGCGGTGAGCTTCCCGCCGAACACGGCCCCGGTGTCGAGGCACATGGTGTTGTTGACCCACTCCGCTTCCAGCGTCGGCGTGTGCCCGTAGAGGACCATCGCGGACCCGCGGTAGTCGCGGGCCCACGGCAGCCGCACCGGCAGGCCGTACTCGTCGGTCTCGCCGGTCGTGTCGCCGTACAGCGCCATGCTGCGGACCCGCCCGGACGCGCGCCCGTGGTACCGCTCGGGCAGCCCGGCGTGCGCGACGACGAGGTTGCCGCCGTCGAGGACGTAGTGCGCGATCAGCCCGTCGCAGAACTCGTGGGCCGCCCGCCGGAACTCCTCGCTTTCCGCGCCGAGCTGCTCGAGCGACTCGGCGAGCCCGTGCGCGACGTTGACCTTCCGGCCGTGCAGCGCGCGCACCAGCTTCTGCTCGTGGTTGCCGCACACGACGAGCGCGGCGCCGGACGAGGCCATCCCCATCACGCGCCGCAGCACGCCCGGGGTGTCCGGGCCGCGGTCGACGAGGTCGCCGACGAACACCGCGGTCCGCCCGGCCGGGTGCACGCCGTCGACGTACCCCAGCTCGGCCAGCAGCTCCTCGAGCTCGGCCGCGCAGCCGTGGACGTCGCCGATCACGTCGAAGGGCCCGGTCAGCTCGCGCTTGTCGTTGCGCAGCGGCTCGACGGCGATCTCCGCCGCGGCCACCTCGGCCTCGCCGCGCAGCACGTGCACGCGCCGGAAACCCTCGCGCTCCAACGACTTCAGCGACCGCTGCAGCTCGCCGCGCTGCCGCCGGATCACGTGGTCGCCGAAGTCGCGGTCGGCGCGCGAAGCGTTGCGCGCGGCGCAGACCGCGATCGGCAGGTCGAGCACGATCGCCGTCGGCAGCACGTCGTGCTCCTTCGCGAGCTTCACCAGGCTCGCCCGCGAAGCGCGCTGGACGTTCGTCGCGTCGATGACGGTCATCCGCCCGGCCGCGAGCCGCTTCGCCGCGACGTAGTGCAGCGCGTCGAAGGCGTCGGCCGACGCGGGCTGGTCGTTTTCGTCGTCGGCGACGAGCCCTCGGAAGAAGTCGCTGGAGAGCACCTGCGTCGGCGCGAAGTGCGTGCGCGCGAAGGTCGACTTGCCGGAGCCGGAAGCGCCGACGAGCACGACGAGCGACATGTCGGGAACGGTCAGCTTCACGCGGCCACCTCCTCGTGGGTGGTGAAGACCGCCAACTGGGTCGGCGGTCCTGATTCCTGGTCCTCCGGTCCGATCGGCAGGTACCGGACGTCGTAGCCGCGCCGGGTCGCGACGCCGTCCGCCCAGGCGCGGAACTCGGCTCGTGTCCATTCGAACCGGTGGTCGGCGTGCCGGAAATGCCCCATCGGCAGGAACTCGAACAGCCGGTTGTACTCCGCGTTGGGCGTCGTGACGAGTACCGTGCGCGGCGCCGCGACGCCGAACACCGCGTGTTCCAGTGCCGGGAGCCGGTCGGAGTCGACGTGTTCGACGACCTCCATGAGCACGGCCGCGTCGTACCCGGCCAGCGCCGGGTCGGCGTAGGTCAGCGCGGACTGCCGCAGCGTGACGCGGGTGTTGTCCTTCAGCCGCTTCTCCGCGATGTCAAGGGCGCTCGCGGAGACGTCGACGCCGACGATCTCGGTGAACGACCGGTCCTTTTCGAGGACGCGCAGCAGCGCGCCGGTCCCGCAGCCGAGGTCGAGCACGCGCCGGGCGCCCGCGGCCCGCAACGCGGCCAGTACGCTGCCGTGCCGCTGGGTGGCCAGCGGTTCCGGGCGGTCCGGCACCTCGGTGACCACCGCTTCGGCCTCCGCCGGGACGTCGTCGGCCTCGGCCAGCCGCGAAAGCGCGTACGTGACGACCGGGCGACGCCGCTCGAGGTAGCGGTTCGTGATCAGCGTCCGCTCGGGGTGCCCGGCGAGCCAGCCGTCGCCGGCGCGCAGCAGCTTGTCGGCCTCGTCCTGGCCGACCCAGTAGTGCTTGTCGCCGTCGAGAGCCGGAAGCAGCACGTAGAGGTGGCGAAGCGCGTCGGCGACGCGCTGGGGGCCGGTGAGCCGCAAGTCGACATAGTGGCTGTCGCCCCACTGCGAGAACCGCGGGTCGAGCGGGATCGGCGCGGTCGTGACGCGCCAGCCGAGCGGCTCGAACAGCTTGTGCACGACCTCGGCCCCGCCGCGCGCGGACAGCGACGGCACGTGGATCTCCAGGTCGAAGGGCTCGTCGACGAGTTCGGGACGCGCGGCGCAGCGCCCCGCGAGCGCCGTCGTGAACGCGGCCCGTAGCGCGACCGCGAGGTACGACCCACCGGCGTACGGCCGGTCGTTGACGTACTGCGTCAGCGAAGTCCCGCCTCCGCGGACGAGTTCGATCGGGTCGATCTCGACGAACAACGCGGCGGTGCACCGCTCCGGCGACGCCTCCGGGTAGAAGACGTGCGCGGTGCCTGCCGAGAGCGCGACGGACTGGGCTTTCTCCGGGTGCTTGTGCAGGAGGAAACCCAGGTCGGTGGCGGGGTTACGGGTCGTCGTGATCGTCAGCAACACCGGCACAGTGTGGCCGAACGGCCGGTGACCGCGCGCCCGGTTTTCGCGGGTGCGCGATCACCGGTCGGCTACCGGAGCGCTGTACCACCCGAGTCGCGGTACGCGATCGTCTTGCCGATCAGGTTTCCGCCGTCGGTCTCGACCGAGGTCTGTTCCTGCTGTCCGGCGCCGAACAGGAGGGCGGCGACGTGCGCGTCCGCCACCTGGTCGAGGTGCGCGAAGAACCAGTCCACCTTGTCGTCCTTGTAGTGGTTCATGGTGTTGTTCTGCGCCATGTTGCCCACCGGGATCTGCCACAGCACCACGGGCTTGCCCGCCGATTCGGCCATGGTCTTGTAGAACCTCAGCGCGGCAGCGGCCTGCTGGTCGGTCCAGAAGGTGTTACGGCCGCCGTTCTCCGGCTTCGCGTACCAGCCGGCGTCGCGGTCCGACACGTCGGAGACCAGGAAGTCGGCGTTCTTCGCGCCGAGTTCCGCGTAGTCCTTCACGCACCCCTGGAGGTTGGTCTCCCAGTCCCAGCAGGTGAGGTGGAGTCCCACGCCCGCGTTCGGCGCGTACTTGTGCGCCATCGCCACCAGGCAAGCGGCCAGGCCGGCGGCGCTGTTCTCCTGCGCGCCGCAGTCCGTCGGATTCGCGGGCTTGACCTGCGCGGCGACCTGGTGCGGGTTGCCGAGGGAGCGGACGTAGCCCCAGAAGTCGGGCTCGATGTCGATCATGTCGTGGGAGGTGCCGATCTTCTGGAGGAAGAAGCGGTAGTCGTCGAGGTAGCGGGTGAGCAGGTCGGTCCGGTTGATGGCGACGACCTCGCCGGGACCGTCGCCCTGGCCAGCCGCGTCCCCGAGGTCGCGCAACGAATACCAGGTCCAGAAGTACTTCTGCGGGCGCGGCTTGCCCTGGTAGGTGGCCTGGGCCACGTGGTCGTCGCCCCAGGTCACGTAGAAGCCGGGAGCCGTGGTTTCGCCGGTCCAGCAGCCCCACCAGCTCGACCACTCGGGTTTGCAGCGTGCCGCCGTGTAGTAGTCCGAGGAGGGCGCCGGCTGGCTGTGCACGTAGTTGTACCGCACGTCGAACGGCGCGGCCGTCGCCGAGGCGTCCTTCATCGAGCCGCCGATGAGTACCGTGCTGCTCCCCATGAACCGGGTCGTCGCGGTACCACCACGGCTGTCGGCGGCCGGAGCCGGCGACGTCGGCGACGGGCGGGTGCTGCTCGGGGCCTGGCTCGTCGTGGCCACGCTGCCGCGCGGTGTGGTGGACGTAGTGGGCGTGGCGGTGCTGCCGGAGCTGCCGACGCTCCCGGCCGGGACGAGCTGCCACTGCTGGTTGGCGCCGCCCCAGTCGTAGTACTGAGCGATGCGTGCCCCGGCGGTCTTGGAGCCGGCCTGGACCTCGACGGCCATGCCGCTGAAGCGGTTGATCAGGCGCACGTGGCCGTCCGGCGACTTCTCCAGGCGGAACTGCTGGTTGGCGCCGCTCAGGTCGTGCCACTGCACCATGGCGGAACCGGCGGTCTTCGACCAGTGGTAGTCGTCCAGCACGTTGCCGGAGTTGCGGTTCTGCAGCCGGTAGTAGCCGTCACCCGCGTCGATGAACCGCCACTGCTGGTTGGCCCCGTCGTGACGGCCCCACTGGACCACCGCCGCGCCGTCGTTCTTGGCGTAGGCGAGACCGTCCAGCGCCTGGCCGCTGTTGCGGTTGACCAGGACGTACCAGGAATCCGGGTCCACGGTTCCCGCCGAGGCCGTGCTGACCACGACCACGGAGCCGGTCACGACGGACAGGACGACGGCCGCCCAGAAACCCCGGCGCTGGAACCACCGGCGTCCGCGGCGGGCTGGGCGGCCACGTCCGCCGGCGGAGGACGCCTGCGACGGCGTGGGTGGGCGAGGGGACATGTCGGTGCTCTCTTTCGGTCGCTGCCTCTGACGCCGACCGCGTGGCCGGACGACACCGGGTTGCCGCCGGCCGGCGAAAGGTTGCCGCGGCCCGCGAGATTTCTTGTGGCTGCCGCGCGCCCGGTTTTCGTGGGTGCCACCCTGGAGACATGAACCGCCTCGCCAGTGCGACCAGCCCTTACCTGCTCCAGCACGCGGACAACCCGGTCGAGTGGTGGCCGTGGGGCGCCGACGCGCTCGTCGAGGCGCGGCGGCGGAACGTGCCGATCCTGCTTTCCGTGGGTTACGCCGCGTGCCACTGGTGCCACGTGATGGCGCACGAGTCGTTCGAAGACGCCGGGACCGCGGCCGTCATGAACGCGAACTTCGTCAACATCAAGGTCGACCGTGAGGAGCGGCCGGACATCGACGCGGTGTACATGGCCGCCACGCAGGCGATGACCGGGCAGGGCGGCTGGCCGATGACCTGCTTCCTCACCCCGGACGGCGAGCCGTTCCATTGCGGCACGTACTACCCGCCGTCGCCGCGGCCGGGCATGCCGTCGTTCCGGCAGTTGCTCGCCGCCGTCGCCGAGGCGTGGCAGGAGCGGCCGGACGAACTGCTGGACGGCGCGAAGCAGATCGTCGCGCACCTCGCCGAGCAGAGCGGACCGCTCAAGGAGTCGGTGGTGGACGAAGCCGCGCTCGCCGCCGCGGTCGGGAAGCTCCAGCAGGAGGCGGACCCGGTCAACGGCGGCTTCGGCCGCGCGCCGAAGTTCCCGCCGTCGATGGTGCTGGAGTTCCTGCTGCGCCACCACGAACGCACGGGATCTTCGGTCGCACTGTCCCTTGTGGACTCCACGGCCGAGGCGATGGCCCGCGGCGGGATGTACGACCAGCTGGCCGGCGGCTTCGCGCGCTACTCCGTCGACGCCGAGTGGATCGTGCCGCACTTCGAGAAGATGTTGTACGACAACGCGTTGCTGCTGAGGTTCTACGCCCACCTGTGGCGCCGGACTGGGTCGGCCACGGCGTCGCGCGTCGCCGCGGGGACCGCGGAGTTCCTTTTCGAAGGTCTTCGGACGCCCGAAGGCGGCTTCGCGTCTTCGCTCGACGCGGACACCGAAGGCGTCGAAGGCCTGACGTACGTCTGGACGCCGTCGCAGCTGCGTGACGTGCTCGGCGACGAAGACGGCGCGCGGGCGGCCGAGGTGTTCGGCGTCACTCCCGAGGGCACCTTCGAGGACGGCGCGTCGACCCTGCGGCTGCTCGGGGACGCGCCGTTCGGGGAAATCCGCGTCAAGCTCCTCGAAGAGCGGGCGAAGCGTCCGCAGCCGGGCCGGGACGACAAGGTGATCGCGGCCTGGAACGGTCTGGCGATCACGGCGCTGGCCGAGGCGGGCGTCGCCCTGGACCGTCCACAGTGGATCGAGTGGGCGCGCGACGCGGCCGAGCTGCTGCTGCGCGTGCACGTCGTCGACGGGCGTCTTCGCCGGAGTTCGCGCGACGGCGTCGTCGGGGAATCCGTCGGGGTGCTGGAGGACTACGCCTGCGTCGCCGACGGGTTCCTGGCGCTGCACCAGGCGACCGGCGCCGCGAAGTGGCTCACCGAGGCGACCCGGCTGCTCGACCTGGCGCTGGCGCGCTTCGCGTCCCCGGACGTCCCGGGCGCGTACTTCGACACCGCCGACGACGCCGAGGCGCTGGTCCAGCGCCCGGCCGACCCGGGCGACAACGCCAGCCCCGCCGGGGCGTCCGCGCTGGCCGGGGCGCTGCTGACGGCGTCCGCGCTCGCCGGGCACGAGAGTGCGGCGCGCTACCGCGAGGCCGCTGAGCAGGCCCTTCGCCGCGTCGGGGTGCTGGCCGGCCGCGTGCCGCGCTTTGCCGGGCACTGGCTGTCGGTCGCCGAAACGCTGCAGTCCGGCCCGGTGCAGGTCGCGGTCGTCGGCGCCGACCCGGCGTTGCGCCTCGCGGCGGCCCGCGGCATCCACGGCGGCGGCATCGTCCTGGCCGGCGAGCCGGACGCGCCGGGCGTCCCGCTGCTGGCGGACCGCCCCCTGGTCGACGGCGCCGCGGCGGCGTACGTCTGCCGCGGCTACGTCTGCGACCGCCCGGTGACGACGCCGGAAGCCCTCGCCGCCCAGCTCTGATCGCCCTGGGTGAACGCCGTCCCGATTCTGTCGTATCGAGCGTAGCGTGAGTAGTGTTGTAATCATGTAATCGCGGAGGTGGCAGACATGGGACGAGGCTGGAAGGGCAGCCGCGGCTGGCAGCAGGCCGAGGTGCCTTCGGCGGACGACGCGGCGGCCTGGTTCGGCGGGCGCCTGCCCGACGGCTGGTTCACCGGCGCGCCGGAGGTCACGGTCGACCGCGAAGAGATCATCGTCGTCGGCGAGCTGCCGGCGCTGACCGAGGAGTACGCCGACGACGCGGCCCGCGCGGCGGCCGAGGAGGGCCGGATCAGCCGGTACCGCGAGGAGACGCGCGACGAGCGCATCGAGATCGCGCGCCAGGCCGAGCATCGCTACCAGCGCAAGGTCGCGTGGGGCGCGCGTCTCGGTGGGACGAGCGCGCTGTTCACGACGCACTCGGCGCCGGTGATGACCCGGCTGCGGCAGCAGGAACGCCTGGTGCTCGACACGCTCGTCGACGCCGGCGTCGCGCGCTCGCGGTCGGACGCGCTGGCCTGGGCCGTGCGCCTGGTCGGCCAGCACGCCGACACCTGGCTCGGCGAGCTGCGCGAGGCGATGAGCAAGGTCGACGACCTGCGCTCGAAGGGCCCCGACCTGGCCTGAGCGCCCTGTGGCTGCTCCGCTTCGCCAAGGTCCGTGAATGTCGCATTGAGGGACTTCAAGTCCCTCAATGCGACATTCACGGACTTCAGGACAGAGCCCGCGGAGTGTCAGTCCGCGATCAGGACCGGCTTCCGGAAACCGGCGCCCATCTCACGCTGGCGGCGGACGAGCCAGGTGCCGGGCGCGATCCCGGTGCCACCGTGTTCCGGGTGGATGAGGTACGCCGGCGCGGTGTTCTCGAAGGCCGCGATCGCCAGCCGTTCGGGGTCGTTCAGCCACGTCGTCCACCGGCAGGTGCCGGGGTCCGCGACGAGCGTGTGCGGGTTGTTGCCCGCCTCGCCGCGGACGAGTTCGCGGCCTTCGGCGGGCAGGTTCCACCAGCCACTGCGCTGGGGCACCGGGCCCAGCAACGCCAGCGGCAGCACGATCAGGTCGCCCTGGGCCTGGAGCCCGTCGATCACCGGCACGGTGACCTGGCGGTCCAGGTGGTCGAGGACGTCGAGTCCGGTCCGGTCGAGCAGTTCGGCAAGAAACATGTGATCACCTCAGGGAAGTCAGGTCCGGCGCCGCAGGCGCGCGTACTGGGCTCCGGTGAGTCCGTACGACCAGCCGGCCGCGTCGAGGGGATGGTCGAATTCGGCGGGCACGCGCAGCCCGTAGCGACGGCGGGTGCCGTCGCGCTCCACCGAGCCGTTCACCGCCAGCAACAGTCGCGAAGGCGCGTGCCACTTCTGCGGCGGCAGGTCGTAGAGCTGCAGTTCACAACCAGGGTTGCCGGGATCGGCTGCCCGGCTCAGGATCCGCAGCCCGGCCTGCTCGATGTAGGCCGTCCAGCCCAGGTGCTCGACCGCGCAGCGGCGCACCTCGACGTTGAACTCCCGGTTGATCCGGTCCGCGGTGGGGTCTTCGATCACCCAAGACGGCACCCGCGTGCCGTGCCAGGCGTGCACACCCCAGCCGTCGGGGTAGACCACCGCGGGCCCGGTCGCGCTGTGGAGCCGGCCCTCGTCGTCAAGACGGATGGCCAACGGCCGTTCCGCGACGAAGCAGACGCCGTCGCGCGGCCACCACCAGCCGCAGGAGCGGACGAGGGTCGCCCACAGCTCCATCTCCGGGTCACCCGAGTCCGGTGTCACCCAGTAGGCGTCCTGCTGGCCGTACCAGTAAAGGCTGAGCGACTGCCGGATGCCGGCCCGGATCAGGCCGGCGATGGCTTCCTTGACGATCTGCCGCGCCTCGGGAGAGACGTCGTACCGACGTTTCCGCAACGCGGTCACCCGGGTCGCCATGCGGGCGTGCACCGGTTCAATGGAAAGGGCAGGTGACGGTTCCAGGTGCGGCACGGCAGCGTTGGGGGAATCGACCCAGACGAACCGCGGGGGCGGCTCGCCAAGCAGGGCGTAGAGCCGGCTGATGGCGTCTTCGGTCGCGGGACGATCCGCGGGATCCGTGCAGAGGGCGTGGTTCAACCACTCGGAAATATCGGGAGATCGGCGGTCCGGCCGCCGGGAGGCGCTCAACGCGCGAGGGCGCGCACGCCCTTTCGAATCGACATGACCCGATCATGACAGCCCGTTCGCCGATCGCGCAAGCCTGGACTGGGGCCGCTTCCGCGCTTAGAGTTCGTCGTGCCCACGGTCCGTGCCGTGGTTCCGCCGTCGCACGAAGTCTTTCCCGTGAAGGAAGGCGTCCATGGACGGCAGGTTCACCCGGCGGCAGCTGATCAAAGGCGGGCTCGCGGTGGCGGCGGTGCCGCTGCTCCCGGCCGTCGCCTCGGCGGCACCCCGGATCGACGTTCCCCCGCTCCCTTGGCCGGCGGCGAACGACATCGTCGCGAACACCGCGATTCCCACGTTCCCCGACCGGTCGTTCCCGATCACCGGCTACGGCGCGAAGAACGACGGCAAGACCGACAACACCGCGGCGATCAAGAAAGCGGTCGACGCCTGCGCCGCGGCCGGCGGCGGCCACGTCGTCGTGCCGTCCGGCGGCAGTTTCCTCACCGGCGCGATCTACCTCAAGAGCAACGTCGACCTGCACCTCGAATCCGGCGCGGTGCTGAAGTTCAGTGGCGACGCGGCGAAGTTCCCGAACGTCCTGACGCGCTACGAAGGCATCGAGTGCGTCAACCGCTCGCCGATGATCTACGCCTACCAGGAAAAGAACATCGGCCTCACCGGCAGCGGCACGCTCGACGCGGCGGCGACGTCGTCGTGGAACAAGGGCAGCGACCGCGCCTACCTGGAATCGTTGGTGGCCAAGGGGATCGCGCCGGAAAAGCGCGTGGTTCCCGGATCGGGGCACACCATGCGGTCGGCGTTCGTCGAGCCGTACGCCTGTGAGAACGTGCTGATCCAGGGCATTACGCTGAAGAACTCGATGTTCTGGCAGCTGCACCCGACGCTGTGCCGCAACGTCACGGTCGACGGCGTCAGCACCGATCCCAGCACCGCGCACAACAACACCGACGGCTGCGACCCGGAGTCGTGCGACCACGTCGTCATCGCGAACTGCGTCCTCGGCGCGCACGACGACAACATCGCGATCAAGTCCGGCCGCGACGCCGACGGGCGCCGCGTGAATGTGCCGTGCCAGAACCTCGTCGTCGTCAACTGCGTGATGAACGGCAACTGGGGCGCGATCACCTGCGGCAGCGAGCAGACCGGCGGGATCCGCAACGTCTACGCGTACAAGCTCACCGTGAAGGGTGCCACGAAGTTCGCGCTGTACGTGAAGTCGAACACGCTGCGTGGCGGGTTCACCGAGAACGTCAACCTTGACAGTGTTTCCGGCACCTTCGCGCGGAACTTCGTGTACGTGACGTCCACCTACAACAGCCAGACCGGGAGCCACGTTCCGTCGTTCGGGCCGTTCACGATCAGCGACTGCGCGAGCACGAAGATCGCGGGCAAGACGTTCGACGTCAGCGGGCTCTCGAACGCCCACGTGCACGGGCTGGCCGTGGCGAACTCGAAGTTCGCGGGGGTGGCCGACACCTCGAACACACTGAAGTACGTGGACAACGCGAAGTTCACGAACGTGACGATCAACGGCGAGCCGCGCTGAACCTGCGGAACCGGCGGGACTGCGGCAGGCTTACTACCAACGAGTAGGAAGCCGGCCGTTCGTCCGTTCCGGAGGTAGCCGTGGACGTTCCCGAAGTGCCCTCGAAGGTGGATCCGGACGCGCTGACCGCCGTCCTGGACGGCCGCTGGGCCAAACTGCGCCGCGGGGTGCGCGCGCAGCTGGCCCAGCACTCGGACCCGGTGGACCTCGACGTCGAGGCGCACCGCGCCCAGGTGCTCGACCAGCTGCGCGCGCTCGCCGAGACCGACCGGCCCGGTCTGGGCTTCGACCCGGCGTACGGCGGCGGTGGCGACGTCGGCGGCTCGGTGACGTCGTTCGAGATGCTGGGCTTCGGCGACCTGTCGCTGATGGTGAAGGCCGGTGTCCAATGGGGACTGTTCGGTGGCGCCGTCCAGCTGCTGGGTACGGCTCGGCACCACGAGCGGTACCTGCGCGAGATCATCGACCTCGAGCTGCTCGGCTGCTTCGCGATGACCGAGCACGGCCACGGCTCGGACGTCCAGCACCTGCGCACCACGGCGACCTTTGTGGACGGCGGGTTCGTCGTGCACACGCCGGATGCCATGGCGCGGAAGGAGTACATCGGCAACGCGGCCCGCGACGGCCGGATGGCGGTGGTGTTCGCGCAGCTGATCACGGGTTCGGCGGCGCGGGGCGTGCACGCGTTGCTCGTGCCGATCCGAGACGGGGCCGGGGCGCCGCTGCCGGGAGTGTCCATCGAGGACTGCGGTCCGAAGGCGGGCCTGAACGGCGTCGACAACGGGCGGCTGAGCTTCGACAACGTCCGCGTCCCGCGCGAGGCCCTGCTGAACCGCTTCGGTGACGTCTCCTCGGACGGAACGTACTCGAGCCCGATCGAGAGCGACAGCCGCCGGTTCTTCACGATGCTGGGCACGCTGATCCGCGGCCGGGTGAGCGTCGCCGGAAGCGCCGGTAGCGCGACGAAACGCGCGCTGGCGCTGGCGATCCGGTACGGCGAGGTCCGCCGCCAGTTCGCGAGGCCGGACGGCGACGAGGTCGTCATCCTCGACTACCTCGCCCACCAGCGGAAACTGCTGCCGGCGCTGGCGAAGACGTACGCGCTGCACTTCGCGCAGGAGGAGCTGGTGTCGAAGCTGCACGACATCGACCAGTCGGCGCCCGAAGAGGAACAGCGTGAGCTGGAGTCGCGCGCGGCCGGGTTGAAGGCGCTCGGGACGTGGCACGCGACGGCGGCGATCCAGACCGCGCGCGAGGCGTGCGGCGGCGCGGGCTACCTGGCGGAGAACCTGCTGCCCGGCCTCAAGGCCGACACCGACGTCTTCACGACGTTCGAGGGCGACAACACGGTGTTGCTGCAGCTGGTCGCGAAGGGGTTGCTGACCAGCTACAAGCACGACTTCGAGGATCTCTCGCCATTGGCGACCGCCCGGTTCTTCGCCGAGCAGGTGGTCAGCACGGTCCTGGAGCGGACGGCGGCGCGCCGGTTCGTCGAACGGCTCACCGACGCGTCCGACAGCGAAGCGTTCTTCCGCCGCGACTGGCAGCTCAGGCTGTTCGAGGACCGCGAGGAGCACGTCGTCGAGGGGGTGGCGAAGCGCCTGCGCAAGGCGGCTGCCGACCCGTTCGGCGTGTTCAACGCGGCGCAGGACCACGTGCTGCGCGCCGGCCGTGTCCACGTCGAGCGGCTGATCCTGTCGGCGTTCGCGTCGGCGATCGAGCGCTGCGAAGACCCCGACGCCCGCACGCTGCTGGAGCGCGTCTGCGACCTGTACGCGTTGTCGGCGATCGAAGAGGACCTGGCGTGGTTCCTGGGCCACGGCCGCCTGACGGCGTCGCGCGCGAAAGCCGTCACCGCGGCGGTGAACAGCCTGTGCTCGGAGCTGCGCCCGCACGCGCGGACACTGGTGGACGCGTTCGCGATCCCGGACCAGTTCCTGGCGGCGCCGATGCTGCGCTCCTGACCTGGGGGTCGCCGGCGGTGTGACCGGCGCCACGTTCCGAGCTGTCACAACGCCGCCGCGTACGTCGTCAAGGGGGTGAAAGCGGACGACGGAAGGACAGCACGATGGAAGCGCGATTCAACATGTTCGAGAACGAGGTCACGAGCAAGTTCTTCAAGCGCCTGATCGCGGCGTCGCGCCCGATCGAGGAGTCGTCCCTCCCGAAGGCGACGCAGGAGCTGGTGAAGATCCGCGCGAGCCAGATCAACGGCTGCGGCATGTGTCTCGACATGCACACGAAGGACGCGGCGGCGGCCGGCGAGACGGCGGTCCGCCTGGCGATGGTGGCGGCGTGGCGCGAGGCGGTGGTGTTCACGGAGGCGGAGCGCGCGGCGTTGGCGCTGACGGAGGAGGGAACCCGCCTGGCGGACGTCCACACCGGCGCCAGCGACGAGACGTGGGCCCAGGTGCGGAAGCACTACGACGACGAGCAGATCGGGGCGCTGGTCTGCCTGGTGGCGACGATCAACACCTGGAACCGGCTGAACGTGATCGCCCGCAATCCGGCGGGGGAGTACCAGCCGGGAATGTTCGGCTGAGGCATTGCCGCTGAGGAGGGCTTCGCTCGCTGGGGTGTGCGAGCGAAGCCCTCGTTCGGTGCGTGGGGTCAGGCGTACATGGCCAGCCAGATCGCGATGTAGTGCGAAACCGCCGCAAGCACGGTGCAAGCATGGAAGTACTCGTGATACCCGAAAGTGTCCGGCCAGTGGTTGGGCCATTTGACGGCGTAGAACACGGCTCCGAGCGTGTAGAACAGCCCACCCACGCACAGCAGCACCAAAGCCGCCACGCCGGCGTGCGTCAAAAGCTCCGGGAAGACGAACACCGCCACCCAGCCCAGTGCGATGTAGATCGGCACCCCGAGCCACCGGGGCGCGTGCGGCCACAGCATCTTCAACGCCACGCCGAGAACAGCGCCGCCCCAGACGATGGAGAGGATCACGTAGCCCGTCGGCTTCGGCATCGCCAGCAGCGTGAATGGCGTGTACGTGCCCGCGATGAACAGGAAGATCATCGAGTGGTCCGCGCGCTTCATCCACTTGTACGCCCGTGGGCTCCACAGGCGACGGTGGTACAGCGCGCTCACGCCGAACAGGCCCAGCACCGTCAGGCCGTAGACCGACGTCGCCAGCGCGGCGATCGGGGACACTGTGGACGCGGCCAGGCTGATCAGCGCCGCCGCCGCGGCGACGGCGCCGAAGAACGTCCAGAAGTGGATGTGCCCGCGCAGGCGCGGGCGGGGGTCCACCAGGGGCGGGGGTTCCGTCGAGCTCACTCCCGCAGGTTACGGGAGCGTAGATTCCCGGGCAGCGGTCAAGTCACGCGCCTCACACCGGGTGCGTACTCTTCCTGGACGTGAGTGTTCGCTCCTTCTTGTCCGACGTCGTGTACAGCGCCTACGGCCGGCGCCTCATCCAGCAGGCCGCCGGCCGGCACCCCCGGCACATCGCCATCATGCTCGACGGCAACCGCCGTTGGGCCCGTGAAGCGGGCTTCACGGACGTTTCGGACGGCCATCGGGCCGGAGCGAAGAAGATCGCCGACTTCCTGAGCTGGTGCCACGAGGCCGACGTCGAGGTCGTCACCATGTGGCTGCTCTCCACCGACAACCTCAACCGCGATCCGGACGAGCTCACGCCGCTGCTGAAGATCATCACCGACGTCACCGACGAGCTGGCCGGGCCCGGGACGTCGTGGCGGCTGCGGATCGTCGGGGCGCTCGACCTGCTACCCGCCGAAGTCGCGAAGCGACTCAGCGAAGCCGCCGCGCGCACCGAGGGCCGGACCGGGATGGAGGTCAACATCGCGGTCGGTTACGGCGGGCGCCAGGAAATCGCGGACGCCGTGCGCAAGCTGCTGCGCCAGCACGCCGACGAGGGCACGACCATTCACGAGCTGGCGAAAATCCTCGACGTCGACCACATCTCCGAGCACCTCTACACCTCGGGCCAGCCGGATCCGGACCTCATCATCCGCACTTCGGGCGAACAGCGGCTTTCCGGATTCCTGCTCTGGCAGTCCGCGCATTCCGAATTCTGGTTCACCGAAGCGTACTGGCCCGCATTCCGCCGGGTCGACTTCCTGCGCGCCATCCGCGACTACGCCTGGCGGCACCGCCGGTTCGGGTCCTGACCCAGGAGTCTTGGCACAGCGAAAGGCCCCGGAGTCCCCTCCGGGGCCTTTCGCGATGTCCTGACTCAGTGGGGGGAGGGGTGGTAATGGTGGTGGTGCTCCAGCGAGTGCAGGATCAGCGCCGGGGTGAGGGCGATGCCCGTGTAGGCACCGGCGATCAGGGACGCCGCGCCGTAGCCCAGGGCGCCGCCGCCTACGATGAACGTGGTGTAGGCGTCGCCGAACGTCGGGTCCGGGGTGCCGGGGTGGTCGTTCGTCGTGGCGAACGCGGTGCTGCCGATCATCATCAGGCCTGCAGCGGTAGCGGCCACGAAACCAGCCTTCTTCAGCACTTCGCACACTCCTAGATAGACTGTTGGGATCGGGGGCACCGGGGGTCCGGTGGTATGTCCCGCAGCCAGAAATTACTCGCTCACCAGGCCGTTCGACCGGCTGGTAAGCCCATTGTGTGAGCCTGATCGGGGTGGTTTCACTCGGACCGGTTCTCGGCGGGGGGCGAGAAATGCGCTTTCGAACCGGCCGTGGTAAAAGCGCGTCAGTCGATCTTGCGAATATGCGGGGCCGGCAATTTTCCCAAGATCAAACCGACCGGTGGGTGTCGAACGAGGGGCTTGTCACGCCGAGTAGTCGTCACGGGCTGTGGATGTCGGGCGACCTACGGTGAGGTGACGGTTTGGCGAATCACCGTGTTGGCTCGCTGCGCGATCAGTCATTCGTAGGTACCTTCCGAGAAGAGGGCGCGCGTTCCGTGCGGGTCCTCGCGGGAGGCCCTGGTCGTGACGGTGATCGAGGGGGCGGCTCAGCCGCCCACGAGACGCTCGAGGGGGCCGGCACCCGGCCCTCGTGGCCGCGTCACCTGACCTACCGGTCAGGAGAACGGTCCAGCCAGGGAGGTGCCCGGCCCAGCGAGTGCGGGCGTGAGGTGCACACGCCCTCGAGGGAGATGCCGTCGTGACTGCGCAGCGTTTGCCCCGTAAGGCCTCTGGCCGTTCTTCGACCGGTGCCGTTCCTGGCCCGGAGAAAGCCTCGACCTCGCCCGAATCCCAGCAGCACATGTACGTGCTCGACACGTCGGTCCTCCTTTCGGACCCGTGGGCCGTGACCCGGTTCGCCGAACACGCCGTCGTGCTTCCGCTGGTCGTCATCAGTGAACTGGAGGCGAAGCGCCACCACCCGGAGCTCGGCTGGTTCGCCCGGGAATCCCTGCGCATGCTCGACGACCTGCGCCGGCAGTACGGCAGGCTCGACGCGCCGCTCCCCATCGGGGACCACGGCGGCACGCTGCAGGTGGAGCTGAACCACTCGGACCCGACGGTGCTCCCGGTCGGGTTCCGCACCGACTCCAACGACCACCGCATCCTCGCCTGCGCGCTCAACCTCGCAGCCGAGTACGCGCAGGTCACGCTGGTGACGAAGGACATTCCGCTGCGGGTCAAGGCGGGCGCCGTCGGGTTGGAGGCCGACGAGTACCGCGCGCAGGAAGTCACGCCCTCGGGCTGGACGGGGATGGCGGACGTGGACGTCGAACAGGACGTGCTCGACACGCTGTTCGGCGGCGGCACCGTGGACCCGGTCGAGTACGGCATGGACGAGCTCGCCGAGCTGCCCTGCCACACCGGCCTGCGGCTGCTCGCCGGCACCTCGAGCGCGCTCGGCCGGATCACCGCGGACAAGCGCATCCGGCTGGTCCGCGGCGACCGCGAGGCGTTCGGGCTGCACGGCCGCAGCGCCGAGCAGCGCGTCGCACTCGACCTGCTGCTCGATTCCGACGTCGGCATCGTCTCGCTGGGCGGCCGGGCCGGCACCGGAAAGTCGGCGCTCGCGTTGTGCGCCGGGCTCGAGGCGGTGATGGAACGCCGTCAGCACCGCAAGGTCGTGGTGTTCCGGCCGGTCTACGCGGTGGGCGGCCAGGACCTCGGCTACCTGCCGGGGTCCGAGAGCGAGAAGATGCAGCCGTGGGCGCAGGCGGTGTTCGACACCCTCGGCGCGCTGGTCAGCCAGGACGTCCTCGACGAGGTCTTCGACCGCGGCATGCTCGAGGTGCTCCCGCTGACCCACATCCGCGGCCGCTCGCTGCACGACACGTTCGTGATCGTCGACGAGGCCCAGTCGCTGGAGCGCAACGTCCTGCTCACCGTGCTTTCGCGGCTCGGCACGGCGTCACGGGTGGTGCTCACGCACGACGTCGCCCAGCGTGACAACCTGCGCGTCGGCCGGCACGACGGCGTCTCGGCGGTGATCGAGAAGCTGAAGGGCCACCCGCTGTTCGCGCACGTGACGCTGACGCGGTCGGAGCGTTCACCGATCGCGGCCCTGGTCACCGAGATGCTGGAGGACCACAGCTGACGGGCGCCGGGGGCGGCGCTCGCGCCGCCCCCGGCAACCCTTCCCGCCGTTGCCGGATATCCGGTGAAAAACCCGCTCGGCCGCTGGACGGCCGATCCGGGGCTGGGCATAGTTGGCCGAATGGCGCCGGAAAGCCTTTCCCGTCGTGAACTTCTCGTTCGTGGTGGCGTCGCCGCCGCGCTGGCCGTGGCCGGGCCGAGGGTCGCCGAGGCCGAACCGGACGCCCGGCCGGATGCCGGACAGGACGGCGTCGTGCTGCGGGAGGGCACGAACATGTCCGCCGCGCTGTCACCGGACGGCCGATGGATCGCGGTCGACCTGGTCACCGGGATCTGGGTGCTGCCCGCCACCGGCGGTCGCGCCCGGCGGCTCACCGACGACCTGCAGGACGCGACGCTCCCGAGCTGGTCGCCGGACGGCCGCCGGATCGCGTTCCAGTCCTACCGCGACGGCAACTTCCACCTGTACGTCATCGATGTCGCCGGCGGGCCGCCCCGCAAGCTCACCAGCGGGCGGTTCGACCACCGGGAACCCGTGTTCTCGCCGGACGGCGCCAAGATCGCCTTCAGCAGCGACCGGGACGGCAGCTATGGCATCCACCTGCTGGACATCGCCTCCGGAGCGATCAGCACCGTGGTGTCCACCACGGACGAAGAGGCGTCGCCGCGGTGGTCGGCCGACGGCACGAAGATCATCTTCACCGTGAACGACACCGCCATCGACGTCGTCACCCCGGCCACCGGCGCCCGCACGCGCCTGGTCACCGCGACCGGCGCCGACAAGCTCTACGGCCCCGCGTTCGGTCCCGGCGGACAGCCCAGCTATCTGCGGCTGCGTGGCGCGGAAGCGGACCTCATGCTCGGCGACGAGCAGCTGACCAAGGGCGAGGACGTCTTCGGCTTCGCCGCGAACTGGTCCGGGTCCGCCGTGCTCTACACCGCCGACGGGCACCTCCGGCGGCGCGAACAGTCCGGCGCGGTCAAGGACATTCCGTTCGAAGCGGGCGTGTCCACGGCACCGCGCGACTACCGGAGGCGGGTCCGTGACCTGGACTCGGCCGCGCCGAAGCCCGTCCGGGGCATCGCCGGTCCGGTGGTGTCCCGGGACGGCAAGCGGATCGCGTTCCGGGCCCTCAACGCGATCTACGTCGTCGCGGCCGGCGGTGGCCGGCCACAGCGGCTGATCGGCGACGGCTACTTCAACTCCGACCCGGACTTCCACCCGGACGGGACGAAGCTGCTCTACACGAGCGACCGGCTCGGCACCGCCGACCTGTGGCTGCGTGACCTCGGCACCGGCCAGGACACCGTCCTCACCCAGCTGGCGGGCGCCCAGGTCGCGCCGCGGTGGTCGCCGGACGGCGGCCGGGTGGCCTACGCCGACCAGGACGGCGCCACGTGGATCCACGACGTGGCCACGGCCCAGGCCCAGCAGGTGACGTCGCCGCTGTTCATGCCGGGCCGGCCCACCTGGTCGCCCGACGGGTCGGTCCTCGCGCTGGCCGCGGTCAAGCCGTACTCGCGGCGGTACCGCGAGGGCACGAGCCAGATCCTCACGGTCGACCTGAAGACCCACGAACTCCGCTACGCCGAGCCGATGCCGTTCCGTTCGCTCGCCACCCGCGGCGACGACGGGCCCCTGTGGTCACCCGACGGCCGGTATCTCGCGTTCACGGTCGAGAGCGTGGCGTGGATCGCCCCGGTCGACGGCACCGGACGGCTGATCGGCGAGCCGCGGCAGGTCACCCACGACGTCACCGACTCACTGGCCTGGCAGGGAAACGACACGCTCGTGTACCTGTCGAAGGGGCAGCTCAAGGCGCAGAAGATCACCGGCGGCGAGCCGCGCACGATCCGGCTCGACTTCACGTGGGCCCGGCCGCGCCCGCCGCGCCCGACCGTCATCCACGTCGGCGCGGCGTGGGACGGCGTCGCGCGGACGCTGCGGCGGGACGTCGACATCGTCGTCGACGGCGGCCGGATCGCCGACGTCCGGCCGCATCGGGACGCACCGGGCACCGTCGACGCGCACGAGCTGACCGCCATGCCCGGGCTCGTCGACATCCACAACCACTGGCACCTGCGCGGCAGGCAGTGGGGCGACCGGCAGGGCAGGCTGTGGCTGTCCTACGGCATCACCACGACCCGCTCGCCCGGTGACCCGGTGTACCAGATGCTGGAGACGCGCGAAGCGCTGGAGTCCGGAAACCGGGTCGGGCCAAGGTACTTCGGCACCGGGGAAGCCATCGACGGCTCCCGGATCTACTACAACTTCATGCGGCCGACACTGTCGCCCGAGCAGCTGAACCTGGAGCTGTCCCGCGCGGTCGAGCTGGAGTACGACATGATCAAGACGTACGTCCGGCTTCCCGTGGCCTACCAGCAGGCAGTGGTCCGGGCCGCGCACCTGGCGGGCATCCCGCTGTCGTCGCACTACCTGTACCCGGCCGCGAACGTCGGCATGGACGCGATGGAACACACCGGCGCCACCAACCGGCTCGGGTACTCGCACACCGTCAGCCGGACCGGCCGGTCGTACCAGGACGCGATCGCGTTGTTCACCCGGTCGGGGATGTCGATCACACCGACGTTGTTCACCTCCCGGGCGTTGTACGCGGACGACAAGTCGCTCGTGACCGACGAGCGCACCGAGGTCCTCTTCCCGCCGTGGGAATACCAGCAGCTCAAGACCACAGCGGACACCGCCGGCAGCCCGGAGAACGCGTACCTTCGCCAGACCCTCGCCGGGAACGTCGACATGCTGCTGCGGATCCACCGGGCGGGCGGGTTCGTGGTCACCGGCACGGACTCCCCGTTGGACAACGTGGCCGTCTCCGTCCACCAGAACCTGCGGGCCATGGTCGCGTTCGGGTTCACGCCGTACGAAGCGCTCACCACCGCCACCCGCAATCCGGCGCGGTGGCTGGGGCTCCAGGACCGGATCGGGGTGCTCAAGCCAGGCGCGTACGCCGATCTGTCGCTTGTCAGCGGCAACCCGTTGCAGGACGTCAAGGCGGCCGCGAACGTCCGCACCGTGCTGGTCGGCGGGGTGCTGCGTACGGTCGGCGAGTTGCTGGCGCCGTACCGGAGCCAGCCGGGGCAACGGGCGGCCACCGAAGTGGCGCCCGCTGCCCGATCGGCGGAGAAGCAGCACTGGTGGCATGTTCCGGAGTGGTCGGAACACGTGTGCTGCGCGGGCTGAGCGTTTACCAGCCCGAAGGAAGCGGACGGCCCTCGGCGAAGCCCGCCGCCGACTGGACGCCCAGCAAAGCCCGCTCGTGGAACTCTTCGAGCGTGCGCGCGCCCGTGTAGGTGCACGAGGACCGGACGCCGGAGCCGATCGAGTCCAGCAGGTCCTCCACACCGGGCCGGGCCGGGTCGAGGGACATGCGCGACGTCGAGATGCCCTCTTCGAACAGCGCCTTCCGCGCCCGGTCGAAGCCGTTGTCCGTGCGCGTCCGTGCGCCGACCGCGCGCTTCGACGCCATGCCGAACGACTCCTTGTAGGGCAGGCCATGCTCGTCGAACCGCAGGTCACCGGGGGATTCGTAGGTGCCGGCGAACCACGAGCCGACCATCGCGGCGGACGCGCCGGCGGCCAGCGCCAGCGCGACGTCGCGCGGGTGACGGATCCCGCCGTCGGCCCAGACGTGCTTGCCCAGCTCGCGGGCGGCGGCCGCGCAGTCGGCGACCGCGGAGAACTGCGGGCGCCCCACCCCGGTCATCATCCGGGTCGTGCACATCGCGCCCGGCCCGACGCCGACCTTGACGACGTCGGCGCCCGCCTGGATCAGGTCGCGCGTGCCCTCGGCGGTGACCACGTTCCCGGCGACCACCGGGACCCGCGGCGACACCGACCGGACGGCCTTCAGCGCGGCGATCATCTTCTCCTGGTGCCCGTGCGCGGTGTCGACGACGAGGACGTCGACACCGGAGCCGAGCACGGCTTCGGCCTTCGCCGCGACGTCGCCGTTGACGCCGA
Organism: Amycolatopsis sp. NPDC051128; assembly: GCF_040682715.1. Lineage (NCBI taxonomy): Bacteria > Bacillati > Actinomycetota > Actinomycetes > Pseudonocardiales > Pseudonocardiaceae > Amycolatopsis > Amycolatopsis sp. NPDC051128. The sequence continues at coordinate 69,473 of NZ_JBFBBN010000014.1, forward strand.
TCGCGACGGCGACGCGCAGGCGGCCGGCGTCGTCGACGGCCGGGGTGTAGATGTCCGCGCGCAGCGCCCCGACGGCGGTCAGGACGCCCGCGAGCCGGCCTTCGGCGTCCAGGCCCAGCGCCAGCTGCGCGCCGTGGCCGTGCAGCCGCTCGAAGACCTCGCGCGGCGGCGTCGTCAGCGGGACCGCGACGCTCGCGGGCTGCGCGACGTCGGCGAGGCGCGCGAAGCGGTCGACGCCCGCACAAGCCGCTTCGTCGACGACGCCGACCGGGCGGCCTTCGCCGTCGACGACCACGACGGCGCCGTGAGCGCGCTTGTGGACCAGGTTGAGCGCGTCGGCGACCGCGTCGCCGCCGGTGAGCACCAACGGCGTGTCCCACACCGTGTGGCGGCTCTTCACCCAGCCGACGATCTCGGCGACGGCGGCGCTGTCGACATCTTGGGGCAGCACCACCAGGCCGCCGCGCCGGGCGACCGTCTCGGCCATCCGGCGGCCGGCGACCGCGGTCATGTTCGCGACCACGATCGGGATCGTCGCGCCGGTGCCGTCCGCGGTGGACAGGTCGACGTCGAAGCGGGACTCCACGTCCGAACGGTTCGGCAACAGGAACACGTCGTCGTAGGTCAGGTCGTGGGCAGGCCGGTGGCCGTCGAGGAAACGCACGAGTCCCCAGACTACCTGCCGGGCTCATGGCAGGATCGGGGGCATGAACCGCCGCGACCGGGACGCCGAGGGACGGGCACGCAACGCACGGCCGCGCGACGGTCTCGGCCGGCCGCTGCCGTACGACGCGGACGGGGTCGAGCGCCAGCCCGAAGGCATCGAGCGCACCCCGGCGCAAACGCTTGCGGAGGCCCAGCGGCTGCTCGACGACGGCAAGCCGTTCCACGCGCACGAGGTGTTCGAGGACGCGTGGAAGACCACCGACGGCCCCGACCGCGAACTCTGGCGCGGCCTCGCGCAGCTCGCCGTCGGGCTGACGCACGCGGCACGCGGCAACAACGTCGGCGCGGTGTCGCTGCTGGAGCGCGGCGCGGCGAACATCGAGCCGTTCCGGAGTGAGCCGCCGCATGGCATCGACGTCGCCGGCCTGCAGACGTGGGCGCGGAACCTCGCCGACGAGGCGAAGCAGCGGGTCCGCGTGTCGCCGACGACGCCGCGGCTGACGTGCTGACGGCGCTCGGTGCCGCGGTCATCGCGGCCGTCGCCTCGCTGGCCGGCGTGACACTGGGGGCGCTGGTCGAGCCGCTGAAGCTCAACGCGGCACGGCGGGCGAAACTGCGGCAGGACCGCGCAGACCGGTGCGCTGGGTTGATCGAGGCCGCCGTCCGGGCTCGGCAGCACAACATCGACCTCAACGTCATTCACCGCAGGCGCGAAGCCGGCGAACTCACCGACGCGGACGATGAGCGCACCGCCGGGTACGAGGATTCCTACTATGTCGCTCGCGCGCAGATGCGGTCGTTCTTCGGCTTGCTCGTGATGAGCGGCCCCGACGAACTGGTCGAACAGGCCCGCACTGTCCGGCAGCGGGACCTGGACCTGCACGTCGTGCGGCTCGAGGTCGAGGACGGCGAGTTCGACCGGATGAACCTGCCGCCCGTGGTGCGGAAGGCGGCCGGAGCGGTGGACCGGGCGATCGAGGAGTTCGCCCTCATCGCCCGGAAGCACACGTCCTAAGGCTGGTCCCAGCCGCTCGCCCCGGTCTTCTCCGCGCCGATCGTGCTGCCTTCGCCGTGGCCGGTGTGCACCTTCGTCGTGTCCGGCAGCGTGAACAGTTTCTCGCGAATGGACTTCACGATGGTCGGATAGTCCGAATAGGACCGTCCGGTGGCGCCGGGTCCGCCGTGGAACAGGGTGTCGCCGGTGAACAGCACGCCGAGTTCTTCGGCGTACAGGCAGACCGCGCCCGGCGCGTGCCCCGGCGTGTGGATGACGCGGAGCCCGGTGCCGGCGACGGTGATCGTCTGGCCGTCGGCCAGCTCGCCGTCCGGCGCGCGGTCCGGGTGCGTGAGGTCCCAGACGACCCGGTCGTCGGGGTGCAGCAGGATCGGCGCGCCGGTCGCGGCGGCGAGCTCCGGCGCGGCGTTGACGTGGTCGTTGTGCGCGTGGGTGCAGACGATCGCGGCCACCTTCCGGTCGCCGACGACGTTTTCGATCGCCTTCGCGTCGTGAGCCGCGTCGATCACGATCACTTCCGCGTCGTCGCCGACGATCCAGACGTTGTTGTCGACGTCCCAGCTGCCTCCGTCGAGCCGGAAGACACCGGAGGTCACGAGGTTCTGCACGATCGCCGTCATGCGCCCGACCCTAACGGTCGCACCGGCTAGGCGGGTGCCGGCCGGGCGAACCGGCGGTCGAGCAGGAGCGCGCCCGTGGCGAGGGCGGTGAAGAACAGGCCGATGACGACGCAGTTGAGCGTCACGGAGCCGTAGCCGAGCGCGCCCGCGTCGACGAACGGGTACGGGTAGAAGCCGGTGAGCGCCCCGCGCGGCAGTGTGAAGGCGAGCCAGGTCAGCGGGTAGAGCAGCGACCACCACACGGTGCGCCAGGCCAGGGCGCCCCGCGGGCCGGCGATGAGCCAGCCGAGCACGAACAGGATCGGCGTCACCTTGTGCAGCATCGTGTCGGCGAACAGCGGGAGCCCGTGCAGGTCGTGCAGGCCGGCGAGCGCGACCTGGTAGACGATGCCGGTCACGATGATGCCGACCAGCGCGTCGAGCCAGAGCACGCGGAACAGCCCGCCGCGGGCGACGCCGAGTGCCACCAGCACCGACGTCACGATGACCAGCAGGTTCGAGTCGATCGTGAAGAAGCAGAACAGGTTCGCGACCCGGCCCGCGACGGTCGGGAAGCGGCCGCCCGCGTCGCCCACGGCGACGATCACCTGCGTGACCAGGCCGGTCAACGTGACCAGCGCGGTGACCGCGAACCAGGCGCGGGTGAGCTTCGTACCCTGCATCGGCCGAGAATACCGGCGGGTAACCGCGCACTCGCGCCCGCTCTCCCGCGGGCCGGGGCTGCCCAGGGTGCGAGGACAGCCCCGAGCACGGCGCTACGCCGCGGTGAGGCTGTCCCGGAGCGCGGTGAACGCCTCGTACTCCGCCTTCTGCTCGACCGGCAGCTGGTAGGCGGCGGCCAAGAGCTTCGTCACGGAGGGGATGATGCTGAGCCGGAAGGTCTGGCCATCGGTCGTCTTGATCACGAACCGGCCCTGGAGGTCGCGTTTCTTCACCGAAGCCCGGTTGGCGTCGGTGATCGTCAGCGGCGTGCCCGCCGTGACGGTGCCGTTCTTCTCCTCGAGCGGGACGACGACGAGGTCGGTCCGTCCTGGCTTGAAGCCCACGGCGAAGTTGCTGACGGTGGTGGTGCGGAAGACGAGGTAGTTCTTCTGTTTGATTTCCGCGGCGTACACCTTCGTGTAGCTCGCCCCATCGGCGACGACCGAATCGAAAGCCGCGTGGATGGCCGCTTTCATCTGTTCCTTGCTGACCACTGCTTGCTCCTCCATGACCGCTCAAGAAGTGAGCGGGGACCTTTGTGAAGGAGCGAACTTTAGGGGAGCTTCGCCGTCGGCCGTGGCGGGAAAATTCTCGCCAACTTCCGCGAGAAGCGGCGGCCGGCGAGCCGGACCGCGTCGGCTGTCCACCACTTTGGTCAGCGAGGGCCACGGGCACCACCGACTTTCGTCTGTCCTTTCGATCAGCTCCCTTCCGAGCGGTCGCCGTGGAGCAGGCCGCGGACCGTGTCGATCGTGTCGGCGTCCGCCGGGTCCTTGTCGGGGCGGTAGCGGACCACCCGGGCGAACCGCAGCGCCAGGCCGCCCGGGTAGCGGGTGCTCACCTGGGCGCTGTCCAGCTCGATCTCCACCACGACCTCGGGGCGGACATACACCGTCCAGTCGTCGCGGTGGGTCTCGATCTCCTGGAACGTCGTCGTCTGCCAGGCGAGCAGCTCGTCGGTCATGCCCTTGAAGGTCTTGCCCACCATGATCGGCGGCCCGCCGTCCGGGTCGCGGGCGCCGAGGTGCAGGTTCGACAGCGTGCCGGTGCGCCGGCCGTGACCCCACTCCGCCGCCAGCACCACCAGGTCGATCGTGTGCACCGGCTTGACCTTCAGCCAGGCCCGCCCGCGCCGCCCGGCCGCGTACGGCGACGCCAGGTCCTTGACCATCACCCCTTCGTGCCCGGCCTCCATCGCCGCCTCCAGCACCGCGTCCGCCCGCGCGGTGCCGACCTCGCCGGGGATCACGTGCGCCCCGGCGACCTCGCGCAGCGCCGCGTTGCGCTCGGACAGCGGCGCGTCCAGGAGGTCGACGCCGTCGAGGTGCAGGCAGTCGAAGAAGTACGGCCGCAGCAGCAGCGCCTTCACCTGCTCCTCGCGGGTGCTGCCGAACCGGCTCATCGTGTCCTGGAACGGCCGCGGCCGCCCGGCGTCGGTCAGGGCGAGGGTCTCGCCGTCGAGCACCACCGACTCGCACGGCAGCGCCCGCACGAGGTCGACCAGCTCCCGCACGCTGCCGGTGATCTCGCGCAGCGTGCGCGTCCAGACGTGCACCTCGTCGCCCTGGCGGTGCACCTGGATCCGCGCGCCGTCCATCTTGTACTCGACGATCGCCTCCGCGTGCTCGGCGACGGCTTCGTCCAGCGATTCCGCCGGCGACGCCAGCATCGGCCGGATGGGCGTGCCGAGCGTGAGCCGGAACTCCGCCAGCGCGGCCGGCCCGCCGGTCAGCGCCGCGACCCCGGTGACGCCCAGCTTCCCGGACAGCATGAAGGCCCGCCGCACGTCCTCGGCCGGCACCTCGGCCGCCGCCGCGATGGCGTCGACCATCACGCCTTCCAGCGCGCCCTGCCGTAGCTCGCCGGTGACCAGCCGGAACAGGAACTCCTGCTCGGCCTTGGTGAGCCGGGCGAACAGCGTGCGCAGCACCTCCTGGCGCCGCGTGTTCGACCCGGTGCCCGCCGCCACGCCCGCGGCCGCGGCCAGCGCCGCGTCCACCTCAGTCACCGTGACCACCGGCTCCGAAGCGGGCGACGCGCCGAGCCCGGCCAGGGTGCGCCAGCCCGCACCCAGCCTGTCCTGCGCCGTCTGCCCGGTCAGGTACGCGATCACCGCGGGCAGCTCGGCGATCTCCGCCGCGCGCAGCACCGCGGCCAGGACGGCGATCTTCGCCTTCCTGGACCTGGTCGCCGCCAGTTCGGCGGACGCGCGGACCAACTCGCTCAGCAACACCCGGACATCATGACCCCGACCACCGACAATTTCAGAACGTCCGCCGGTGCCCGCGGCTACGGGCGCGAGTTCACCGGCCGCTCGCCGGCGGGCGCCTCGGCGATCCAGCTGGCCAGCAGGCCGAGCGCGCGCTCGCTCTCCGACCCGGGTTCGGCGTGGTAGAGCACCATGCCCTGGTCGGGGTCGTCGGGCAGGCGCAGCGTCTGGTAGCGCAGCCGCAGCTCGCCGACCACGGGGTTGCGCAGCACCTTCCACCCCTGCGCCTTCTCCCGCACGACGTGCTCGGCCCACAGCTTCCGGAACACCGCGCTGCCCAGTGAGAGTTCGCCGATCAGCTGGGCGAACCGCGGGTCGCCGGGATGCCGGCCGCTCTCCGCGCGCAGGTTCGCGACGACCTCGCGGGACACCGCGTCCCACTCCGGGTACAGCTCCTTCGCGCTTTCGTGGAGGAAGAACAGCTTCGCGATGTTGCGCTCTTCCACGTCGCCGAAGCCGAAGCCGAAGGAGACGGCGCCGCCGAGGGCGTTCCAGGCCAGCACGTCCAGGTAGCGGCCGAAGACGAACGCCGGCGTCTGGACGGCGTCCAGCAGCGACTGGAGCTCGGGGCGAACCCCCCGCGGCGCGTGCTTCTCACGGCGCTTCGGCGCGGCGAGGTTGCGCAAGTAGGACGTTTCGCCGTCGTTGAGCCGCAGTGCACGGGCCAGCGCTTCGAGGACCGCGTCCGAGACGTTCTTCGCCCGTCCCTGCTCCAGCCGCGTGTAGTAGTCGACGCTGATCCCGGACAGCTGCGCCAGTTCCTCGCGGCGCAGGCCCTTGACCCGCCGCTGCGTGATGCCGGGCGGCAGGCCCAGGTCAGCGGGGTCCAGGGCGGCTCGGCGCGCCTTCAGGAAGGCGCCCAGCTCGGCTGCGTCGCTCATGCGTCCAGTATCCACGGCCCGCGGCGCCCCGCCTGGTACTGCCGGACCCAGGCTGAGCGGGACCTGAACGCGGCGGAGAAGGACTACACCCCGCGGGCGTTGGCCGACAAGCGCCTGCGCCGGCGGTAGCCGGTCCCGAAGCGCCACTTTCCCTATGAAAGATGCATCACCTCACGGGGATTTCACTTGCCGCCGCGGGCCATGCGGAGGACGTCGAGCGCTTCGTCGAGCTGGGCTTCCGTCAGCCTTCCGTCACGAACGTGGCCGCGTTCGATGACGACCTCGCGGATCGTCTTCAGCTCCTTCAGAGCCTGTTTCGCGACGGCGGCGGCCTCTTCGTAGCCGATGTACTTGTTCAGCGGTGTCACGATCGACGGCGAACCTTCGGCGTAGGTGCGCGTGCGCTCGGTGTTCACGGTGACGCCGTCGAACACCTTGTCCGCCAGCAGCCGGGACACCGCCGCGAGCAGGCGCGCCGATTCGAGGACGTTCCGGGCGATCACCGGCAGGTTGACGTTCAGCTGGAAGTTGCCGGCGGCACCGGCGAAGGCGACCGCCGCGTCGTTGCCGATCACCTGCGCGACCACCTGCAGCGTCGCCTCCGGGATCACCGGGTTCACCTTGCCCGGCATGATCGACGAGCCCGGCTGCAGGTCCGGCAGCGCCAGCTCGGCCAGCCCGGTGCGCGGGCCGGACCCCAGCCAGCGCAGGTCGTTGGCGATCTTGTTGAACGACACGGCGATCGTGCGCAGGTGCCCGGACGTCTCGACGACGCTGTCCTGCGTCGCCTGCGCCTCGAAGTGGTCGCGCGCCTCGGTCAGCGGCAGCCCGGTGACCGTGGCGAGCTCGACCGCGACGGCCTCGCCGAAGCCGTCCGGCGCGTTGAGGCCCGACCCGACGGCCGTGCCGCCGATCGGCAGCTCGCCCAGCCGCGGCAGGCCCGACTTCAGCCGTTCGACGCCGAAGCGGACCTGCGACGCCCACGCGCCGGCCTCCTGGCCGAGCGTGATCGGCACCGCGTCCATCAGGTGCGTGCGGCCGGACTTCACGACGTCGGCCCATTCGGCGGCCCGGACCTCGATCGCGCCGGCGAGGTACTCGAGCGCCGGGATGACGTCCTTGAGCACGGCTTCGGTCGCGGCGACGTGGATCGTCGTCGGGAAGGTGTCGTTCGACGACTGCGAGGCGTTGACGTGGTCGTTCGGGTGGACGTCACGCCCGAGCGCCCGCGAAGCCAGTGTCGCGATGACCTCGTTGGCGTTCATGTTCGACGACGTCCCCGAGCCGGTCTGGAACACGTCGATCGGGAAGTGCGCGTCGTGGGCGCCCTCGGCGACTTCGTCGGCGGCCGCGGCGATGGCGTTCGCGACGTCGGCGTCGAGCACGCCCAGCTTGAGGTTCACCCGCGCGGCGGCGGCCTTGAGCAGGCCGAGCGCGCGGATCTGGGCGCGCTCCAGGCCCCGGCCGGAGATGGGGAAGTTCTCGACGGCCCGCTGGGTCTGCGCGCGGTAGAGCGCGTCGGCCGGCACGCGGACCTCGCCCATCGTGTCGTGTTCGATCCGGTATTCCTGATCAGCCATGACACCGATTCTGGACCTGTTCCGGAGCCATCGCGTGGTGGCGTCGCCCACCCTCGCCGGTCCGCGACGCTAGGATCGGCTGTGTTCTCGATCACCGCCATCCACCACTGGCTGGAGCGAGCATGACTGAAGTTCCTGGGGACGCCTACGACCTCGTGATCATCGGCGCGGGTCCGACCGGCTTGTTCGCCGCCTACTACGCCGGGTTCCGCGGCCTCTCGATGGCCGTCGTCGACTCGCTGCCCGAGCCCGGCGGCCAGGTGACCGCGATGTACCCCGAAAAGATGATCTACGACGTCGGCGGGTTCGCCGAGATCCGCGGCCGCGACCTCGTCGAGGGTCTGGTGCGGCAGGCCGCGCCGTGGCAGCCGAAGTACCTCTTGGGGCGCAAGGCCGAGAAGCTCGAAAGCGTCGGGGACAAGGTCGAGCTGACCCTCGACGGCGGCGAGACGCTGCGGGCCGGAGCGGTGCTGATCACCGCGGGCATCGGCGAGTTCACCCCGCGCCCGCTGCCGGCCGGCGACGGCTGGCTCGGCCGCGGCATGGTCCACTTCGTCCCGTCGCTGCAGGCGCACGCGGGGCAGCACGTCGTGGTCGTCGGCGGGGGCGACTCGGCGTTCGACTGGATCCTCGCGCTGCGCCCGGTCGCCGCGAGCGTGACGCTCGTGCACCGCCGGGCGAAGTTCCGCGCCGCCGAGTCGATCGTCCGGCAGGTGCGCGAGCTCGGCGTCCGGATCATCACCGACGCCGAGGTCACCCGGTTCGTCGAAGCCGCCGACGGGATGCTCGAAGCCGTCGACGTCTCGATCAAGGGCAGCGGCGACGAGCGGCTCCCGGCCAACGCCGTCGTGGCGGCGCTCGGGTTCACCGCCGACCTCGGCCCGATCGAGAGCTGGGGGCTGGAGATCGACCACCGCGCGATCGCCGTCGACTCGACGATGGCCACGGCACGGGAACGCGTCTACGCCGCGGGCGACGTCGCCGCGTACCCGGGGAAGGTCAAGCTGATCGCGACCGGCTTCGGCGAGGCCGCGACGGCGGTCAACAACATCGCCGTCGCGCTCGACCCGGACGCCCACCTGTTCCCGGGCCACTCGAGCAACGCCGAGTAGGTCAGGCGCCTAGGGCAGCGGGGGCACGACGTCGTCGGCGGGCACGTCCAGGTGGCCGTCGAAGTTGACCGAGGAGTACGCCCGCAGTTTGTTCAGCCGGTGGTAGCCGTCGATCATCCTGACGGTCCCGGACTTGGAGCGCATCACGATGGACTGCGTCGTCGCGCCGCCCTCGCGGTAGTGGACGCCGCGCAGCAGGTCGCCGTCGGTGACGCCGGTGGCGCAGAAGAAGACGTTGTCGCCGCGCACGAGGTCGTCGTTCAGCAGGACGCGGTCGAGGTCGTGGCCGGCGGCGATGGCCTTCTCGCGCTCGGCGTCGTCCTTCGGCCACAGCCGGCCCTGCAGCTCGCCGCCGAGGCACTTCATCGCGCAGGCCGCGATGATGCCCTCCGGCGTCCCGCCGATGCCGATCAGCATGTCGACGCCGGTGGTCGGGCGGGCCGCGGCGATCGCGCCCGCGACGTCGCCGTCGGAGATGAACCGGATCCGCGCGCCGGCGTCGCGGATCTCCTTGATGATCTTCTCGTGGCGCGGGCGGTCCAGGACGCACACGGTGACGTCGCCGACGCTGCTGTTCTTCGCCTTGGCGACGCGCCGGATGTTCTCCGCGATCGGCGCGCCGAGCTCCACCTTGCCCGCCGCCTCCGGCCCGACGGCCAGCTTCTCCATGTAGAACACCGCGGACGGGTCGAACATGGCGCCGCGTTCGGCGACCGCGAGCACCGCGAGCGCGTTCGGCATGCCCTTGGCCATCAGCGTGGTGCCGTCGACCGGGTCGACCGCGACGTCGCAGTCCGGCCCGTCGCCGTTGCCGACCTCTTCGCCGTTGAACAGCATGGGCGCTTCGTCCTTCTCGCCCTCGCCGATCACGACGACCCCGCGCATCGACACCGTCGACACCAACTGGCGCATCGCGTCGACGGCCGCGCCGTCACCGCCGATCTTGTCGCCGCGGCCGACCCAGCGGCCGGCCGCCATCGCGGCGGCCTCGGTCACCCGGACCAGCTCCATCGCGAGGTTGCGGTCGGGCGCTTCACGACGACTCTCTGCGGCGGACATCATTGCCTCCCGGATCGTGGAACTGGCGGGTAGACAGTCTGTCAGATACCCCCGGCGTTTCCAGATACCGTCAGCATGGCCTACCTCACTGCGAGGAGTCGGCTTCGCCGTCTTCGACCGAGGCGAGTGCGGCCTCGATCCGCTCGCGCGCGCCCTCCAGATGGCGCTCGCAGACCTTCGCGAGCTTCTCGCCCTTCTCCCACAACGCGAGGGACTGCTCCAGGGACAGCCCGCCCGCTTCGAGCTCGCGGACGACCTCGACGAGGCGGTCCCGGGCCTGCTCGTAGCCGAGTTCCTCGCTGGCTGCTTCACTCACGCTGGACGTTCTCCGACCTTCCGGGCTGGCCTGTTCGCGGGGTTCGCGGGGTCGCGCTGTTGGCGCACACTACCGCGCTCGCCATCGCGTGGTCGTACCCGACGAACGCCAGCGCGAACTCCTGGCCGTCACCGTCCGCGATCGCCTCTTCGAGGTTCTCCTGCGCGCCGGCCACCCGGCGGCGGTGCCCCGCGCCCTCGGCGAACCACCAGCGCGAGCCGACCTGCGTCGACGTCGCCTCGGACAGCCGTCGCAGCTGCGGCGCCAGATCACGGCGGGCCGCCGAGCCGCAGCCCGCGAGCAGCGCCGTCCAGCACTCGGCGGCGGCCCGGTCGGTCCGCACCGCCTGGGCCAGCAGCGGCCGCGCACCCAGGCGCAGGGCCGCGTCCACGGTCAGCGGGAGGAACGTCGCTTCGAGCGTCACCCCTGCTCTCCTTCCGCCACCGCGCCGATCGCGCCGTCACCCACGCGCACGCGCAGCTGGGCACCGGCCTCGACTTCGGAGACGGAGCGGAGTACCTGGAGGTTGCCTTCGGAATCGATGAACTGCACGACCGCGTAACCGCGGGCCAGCGTCGCGGCCGGGCCCAGCGCGGTGAGCCGGGCCCGCGCGCTCGCGATCTCGGCCTGGTCCTTGGCGAGCAGGGTGAGCATGGCGCGGCGCGCGCGTTCGCGGTGGACGTCGACGTCGTCCTGGCGGCGCTGGACCGGGCCGAGGGGATCGGCCAGCGACGGACGGCTGCGCAGCTGGTTCAGCAGCCGCGTCTGGGTGTCGACCCAGCCGTGCAGGGCGCGGCGCCCGCGGTCGCGCATCTGCCGGACCCGCTCGGTCTCCTCGCGCAGGTCCGGGACGATCCGCTTGCCGGCGTCGGTCGGCGTCGAGCAGCGCAGGTCGGCGACGTGGTCGAGCAGCGGGGTGTCGGGCTCGTGTCCGATCGCGCTGACCACCGGCGTGCCGGCGGCCGACACCGCGCGGCAGAGTGCCTCGTCGGAGAACGGCAGCAGGTCCTCGACGCTGCCGCCGCCGCGGGCGATCACGATGACGTCGATCTCGGGATCGCCGTCGAGGATCCGCAGCGCGCGCATGACCTGCGGCACCGCCTGTGAGCCCTGGACGGCGGTGTTGATCACCTTGAACCGGACGTGCGGCCAGCGCGTCTGGGCGTTGACCAGCACGTCCCGCTCGGCCGCCGACGCGCGGCCGGTGATCAGCCCGACCCCCTGCGGCAGGAACGGGATCGGCCGCTTGCGCTGCGGCGAGAAGAGGCCTTCGGCGGCCAGCAGCTTCCGCAGGCGTTCGATCCGGGCCAGCAGCTCGCCGACGCCGACGGCGCGGATCTGGTCGGCGCGCAGGCTGATCGTGCCGCGGCCGAAGAAGAACGACGGCTTCGCGTGCACCACGACGCTCGCGCCTTCGCGCAGCGGCGGCTCCATCTCGCGGATCAGCCAGTTCGGGCAGGTCACCGACATCGACACGTCCGCCGACGGGTCCCGCAGGGTCAGGAACGCGGTCTGCGTGTTCGGCCGGACGTTGACCTGGGTGACCTGGCCTTCGACCCAGACGGTGCCGAGCCGGTGGATCCAGTCGCCGATCTTGCGCGCGACCGTGCGAACCGGCCACGGGTTTTCCGCGGTGCTCGCGGTGGCTTGCGCGGACTCGGTGCTCACGGGCCTTCCGTGCCGTTTTCCTTGGCTTGTTCGGCCTTGCGCGCGTTGGCGATCCGGCGCGTCAGCATCCCGGTGAAGGACGAGCGGTCGGCGTGGGCGCGCTCGTATTCGAGGATCGTCTCGAGCTGTTCTATCGAGAGCTGGCGCAGCCGGGCCCGCAGCTGCGGAAGGGTGAGCTGGTCGTAGCCGGTCAGCCCGGCGGGTCCGCCGTATCCGCCGGCGCTGGTCCGGGGGGCTTCGCTCTTGGCCTTGCCGGCCTTGGGCGTCCCCGGCTTCGGGGTGCTGGGCGGGGCGTTCTTGGTCTCGGCCTTGGTCTCGGTCTCGGCCTCGGCGGAGTCGAACTCGCCGTCGGCGTGGTTCTCGGCGAGCGCGCGTTCTTCTTCGGCCCACGGGTCGCCCAGTTCCTCCTCGAGTTCGGAGAGTGACCCAGGGTGACCGTTCAGTTCCGTGCGCGGCTCCGGCACTTCGGCTATCGGCGCGAAGTTCGGCCGCCTGGGCGGGACGTCCGGCTCGATGTCTTCGTCGAAGGTCGCCCAGCTCGGCGTGTCCTCGACCGGGCGCAGGCTCGAGAGGGCGTTGTCGCCCTTGATCGCCAGCTCGGTGACGTGCTGCTGCACCCGCATGGAGGCCTGCAGCACCTGGCTGACCACGGTCACCGGGAGGCCGGCGAGCTGCCGGGGAAGCTCACGAACCCGCTCGGCGGTGGAGACGGCGAGGCCCGCGGCGACCCGGAGGGGGAGCGGGAATGGCTTCATGCGTCCAGCCTGCCGCATATCCGCCATCCTGCCCAACCGAACGGGTGGGTTCGCGCGCGTTGCGTGACCTCGCGCACAGCCCGGTAGCGGGATGAAGGTCACCCGAAAGGGACTGCGAGGGCACCGCGAGCCTGCCCGTACCCTGGGTGTCATGAGTTCAGCGAGTCCCGGAATCGAGCCCGCGGGTACCCCCACGATCACCGGAACCGCCTCCGGCAAGCGGGTGCTGCTCGCCAAACCCCGTGGTTACTGCGCCGGCGTCGACCGCGCGGTGATCGCCGTCGAGAAGGCCCTCGAGGTCTACGGCGCCCCGGTGTACGTCCGCAAGGAGATCGTGCACAACCGGCACGTGGTCGACACGCTGCGCGAGCGCGGCGCGATCTTCGTCGACGAGACGTCCGAGGTGCCCGAGGGCGCGCTCGTGGTGTTCTCCGCCCACGGCGTCTCGCCGATGGTGCACGCGGAGGCCGCCGACCGGAACCTGCGCACGATCGACGCGACCTGCCCCTTGGTGACGAAGGTGCACAAAGAGGTCAACCGCTTCGCAAACGACGACTACGACATCCTGCTGATCGGCCACGAAGGCCACGAAGAGGTCGAGGGCACCGCCGGTGAGGCGCCGGACAAGGTGCAGCTGGTCGACAAGGCCGAGGACGTCGACAAGGTCGAGGTGCGCGACCCGTCGAAGGTGATCTGGCTGTCCCAGACGACGCTGTCGGTCGACGAGACGATGGAGCGCGTCGACCAGCTCCGCGAGCGCTTCCCGGCGCTGGCCGACCCGCCGAGCGACGACATTTGCTACGCGACGACGAACCGCCAGGTCGCGGTCAAGGCGATGGCCGCCGAGTGCGACCTGGTGCTGGTGGTCGGGTCGACGAACTCGTCCAACTCGAAGCGCCTGGTCGAGGTGGCGCTGAAGGCGGGGGCCCGGTCGTCGTACCTGGTCGACTTCGCGCACGAGGTCGACGAAGCGTGGCTCGAAGGCGTGACGACGGTCGGGGTGACCAGCGGCGCGTCGGTGCCGGACGAGCTGGTGATGGAGCTGCTCGGCTGGCTGGCCGAGCGCGGCTACGGCGACGTCGACGAGGTCACGACGGCGAACGAGAAGATCACCTTCGCGCCGCCGAAGGAGCTTCGCAAGGTCTGAGTCTGCTTGCCGGTTTCGGCGGCGGGTCGCTTGGCGCGGCTCGCCGCCGAACTGCGTCACGGCCCGTCTCGCACCGAGATGCCCCCTCAATCACGCGAGATGCCTTTTCGCTCACGTGAGATTCGCCGCAGTCGCTTTCGGCACATGAGAAACGGCGGTCACCTCCGCGAGGTGACCGCCGTTTCAGCGTTCTCAGCGCTCTTCGTCGTCCCAGGGACGGCTCCGGCGCGGCGGGGCCCCCCGCTCGCCGGACGGGCGGCGGGGCGGCGGCGCGTCACGGCCGTCTTCCGCGGGCGGGCGCGGACGCCGCCGCGGCGCGTCACCGCGCGGCTCGCGCCGGCGCGGGTCGCCCTCGTCCGGACGCGGCGTCCGGCGGTTCGCGGGCGGAGGCTTGCGAGTACCGCGGGTCCCGGGGTCACGTTCGGCGGGGGCGCGCGGTGTGCGGCGTTCGCCGTCGGCGGGCGGGCGAGGGCGCCGTGGCGGTTCGCCATCCCGGCCGCGCCGGGCACCTGGAGGCAGCGGCGTCTGGCCGGAGCGACCCGAACCCGGCGGCCGCGGACGACCACCCGCCGGCGTCGCCGCAGCTCGGGACGACGGCTTTTCGTCGTCCTCGTCCGCTCGGCGGCGGTCGGCCTTGGCGCCGTCGCCGTCCTTGGCCTTCTTCGGGGCGTCCGGGTCGCGTTCGCGGAAGATCCGGACCACCCCGATCAGCAGCGTGATGCCGGTGGTGATCGCCATCGTCGGGAAGAGGTTGATCAGCGGGGTGCCGATGTCGAATGCCTTCGACAGCATGTCGTCGCCCTGCGACCCCGAGGTCAGCAGGATGACGCCGGGCACGGTCACGGCCAGCACCAGCGGCGGCATCACCATCGGCCCGAACAGGCCGCGGCGGCGCACCGCGCAGACCGCGATCACGGCCCCGGCGATGTAGCAGGCCGTGAAGATCAGCGGGATGTTGTCCTTGCTCGGCTTGCCCAAGAAGGCGCCCACTACCGCCAGGCCGAGGCCGACCAGGACTGCCGCCCACCATGGCAGTCCGCGCCTCGAACCGACGACAGGACGCTCATCCCACGGCACGGGGACGTCGTCGGCATCTGGATCGCTCTGGCGATCGCGAATCGCGGTCACAGCGCAACACCGTATCTCGTGGTTGTGAAGATCTTGCTAGCACCGCCTCCGACGTGGGGCTACAGCCACCCGGTGGGGGGCATCCGGTGGCCCGGGAGGGTGATCGGTGACCGGGGTGACAGCTCCGTGTGCCGAGCCCTTTCGGCTTCGTGGGGCGGGGTCGGAGCAGGTGGAGCTCGCGCTGGAGTCTTCACGCCCAGGCCGAGAAGGGCGGCTGGGACCGCGAACCTCGGACGCACGACGCTAGCTCGCTGCCAGCTCGTCCCCCTTTCGGACGGTCGGGACCGGCGCCGGGCTGCCCGCCGCGTCGGTCAGCGGGGCCACCGTCGACCGGAACGTCTCCAGGGCTTCCAGCTCCCGCCGCCGGGCCGACAGGAACCGCTGGAGGTGCGTGCTGGACAGGTTGAGCGCGTCGACCGCGCCGCCCGCCGCCCGGTGGGCGGCCGCCGCGCCCGCGCGGACCTGCTCCACGTCCGCCTCCAGCGTGCGGTCGCTCGCCGCGAACAGGGCCGCCGAGGCCAGCACCCCGAACCCGGTCGGCCCGCACAGGAACACCCGCCGGTCGATGAGCCAGCGCAGCAGCTCCGGATCGGTGTCCATCGCCGCGACCACGGCGGCGTCGGACGGGACGAACATGATCGTGCCGTAGATCGCGTCCGCCCAGCGCTGGTAGCCCTTGCCTGCCAGATCGGCGGCCCGGGACCGGATCTGCCGGACGTGCGCGCGCAACGCGTCGATCCGCTCGTTCGGGTCGTCGGTCTCCACCGCCTCGGACCAGGTGGCCATGCTCGCCTTGGCGTCGACCGGCACCGTGCGCCCGCCGCCCACGCGCAGCACCATGTCCGGCTTCGCCGCGCCGCCGCCCGCCAAGTCGGTCTGCAGGGTGAAGTGCAGGTCCTCGCGCAGGCCGAGGGCACGGGCCGTCTCGACCAGCACCTGCTCGCCCAGCTCGCCGCGCCCGCTGATCGAGGCGAACGCGACCTCGTAGCGGCGCAGCGCGAGCTGCTGCTGGTCCGCCTTGGCCCGCTCGGCCGCCACCAGCCGGGCCGCCGCGTCCGCCCGGCGCATCCCGTCGTTGTACAGCCGCCACAGCACCGCGACGGCGAACAGCAGCAGGACCGCGAGCACGATCGCCGCGGTGGTCAGCACTGTCGCCACTTCGCCTCCTCCCTCCGGGCCGCCTGTCCCGGACCGCGCAGACATCATGGCGGACCCCACCGACAAAACTCGCACCCGACCCGTCGCTCTGGGTAGCTGACCTGCGAACAAAGGAATTCCGCGCAGGGCGTGTCCGATCTTGCCCGCTCGGGTTCGTACACACGTTCGAGTGAGCTGGCGGCGAGCCTTCGCGGTTTCGTCGGGGCCGGGTCGTAACCTTGCCCACCGTGAGATTCCTGCACACCTCCGACTGGCACGTCGGCCGCACCTTCCACGGTGCCGACCTGCTCGCGGAACAGGACGCGGTGCTCGGGCACCTCGCCGACCTCGTGGCCGGCGAGTCGGTCGACGCCGTCCTGGTGTCAGGCGACATCTACGACCGCGCGGTGCCTTCGGCCGAGGCTGTCCGGGTCGCCACCGCGGCCGTCGCCCGGATCCGCGCGGCCGGTGCGCAGCTGGTCGTCACGCCGGGAAACCACGACTCGGCGCCGCGGCTCGGCGCGTTCGCGGAGTTCGCCGCGGCCGGCGGCCTGCACCTGCGCACCACCGTCGGCGGGCTGGCCGAGCCCGTGCTGTTCGGCGACGACCACGGCCCGGTCGCCGTCTACGGAATCCCTTATCTGGAGCCGGAACCGGCGCGGCACGCGCTGGGCGTGCCGGACGCGCGCGGCCACACCGGCGTGCTCACCGAGGCCATGCGCCGGATCCGCGCGGACCTCGAAACGCGGCCGGGCACCCGATCGGTCGTGCTCGCGCACGCCTTCGTCACCGGCGGCGAGCCGACGGACTCGGAGCGCACGATCGCGGTCGGCGGGGTCGAGCAGGTGCCCGGCTCGGTCTTCGACGGAGTCGACTACGTGGCGCTCGGCCACCTCCACGGGCCGCAGCGGCTCGCCGAGCACCTGCGGTACTCCGGCAGCCCGCTGGCGTACTCGTTTTCCGAGGCGCGCCAACGCAAATCGGTCTGGCTGGTCGACCTCGACGCCGACGGCCTCGCCGAGGTCCGCCGCCGCGAGCTGCCGGTGCCGAGGGCGCTCGCGACGCTGAGAGGCGACATCGAAGGGCTCCTGAACGATCCGGAGCACGACGCCTACCTGGATCACTTCCTGTCGGTCACGGTCACCGACCGGGTGCGCCCGGTGGACGCGATGCGACGGCTGCGCGAGCGGTTCCCCCACGCGGTGCACCTGGAGTGGGAGCCAGAGGGCGGGTACGCCGGCGCCCCGCTGCGGTACTCCGACGCCGTGCGCGGCCGGTCCGACATCGAGATCTCGCGGGGCTTCCTCGACGACTGCCGGGGCGCCCCGGCGACCGAAAGCGAAGAACAGCTGCTGTTCAAGGCCCTGGAAGCGGCCGACCGGGGGGCCCTCGCGAAATGAGGCTGCACAGGCTGGAGGTCGAAGCCTTCGGGCCGTACCGCGCACGCGAGGTGGTCGACTTCGACGTGCTCGGCGCCGACGGTCTCTTCCTCCTGCACGGCGAAACGGGCGCGGGCAAGACCACGCTGCTCGACGCGATCGCGTTCGCGCTGTTCGGCGTGGTCCCCGGCGCGCGCAACGAGGCCAAGCGGCTGCGCTGCGACCTGGCCGAGCCCGACCAGGTCACCGAGGTCGCGCTGGAGCTCACCGTGCAGGGCCACCGGCTGAAGATCGTGCGCAACCCGGAGTACCAGCGGCCGAAGCGGCGCGGCGAGGGCACGACCACCCAGCAGGCGAGGGTGTCGCTGAGCTGGGTCGGCACCGCGCCCGCCGGGCTGCCGCCGGAGGGCCTGATCCGGATCGAGGAGGTCGCGCGCACGATCGAGCGGCTGCTCGGGATGACCGCGGCCCAGTTCTTCCAGGTGGTGCTGCTGCCGCAGGGCGAGTTCGCCCGGTTCCTGCGGTCGGACACCGCCGAGCGCGAGAAGCTGCTGGAGCGGCTGTTCGGCACCGAGCGCTTCGCCGACGTCGAACGCTGGTTCGCCGACCTGCGCGCCGAGCGCGGCCGCGAGCTGGAAACGCGGCAGCGGGACATGCGGGAGCTGTTGGCCAGGTACGCGCAGGAGGCACAGCAGGACCCGCCCGAGTCCGACGTGGCCGAGTGGGTCGACACCGTGCTGGCCGCGGCGGCCGAGCGGGTCGGGCAGGTCACCGCCGAGGAGGAGCTCGCCCGGTCGGCCGCGCGGCGAGCGGACGCCTACCTGCAGGAAGAACGCGCCGGCGCGGAGAAGATCCGCCGGGTCCGCACCGCGCACCTGCGGCTCGTCGAGATCACCGAGCAGGCGCCACAGCGCGCCGAATGGGCGCGGGAGGTCGCGGCCGCGCGGCGGGCCGCCGGGGTCGCCGTGGAGGCCGACCTGCTGGACCGGCGGGCCGCCGAGCTGACCGAAGCCGAGCAGGCGGAGCAGGCCCGCGGCGCCCGGCTGCGGGAGTTCGGCACCCGGGCGACCGGCGACCTCAAGGCGCGGGCGGCCGCCGCGCGCGAAGAAGCCGGCGCGGTCGCGGAGCTGGTCGCCGAGGCCGAGCAGCAGCAGCTCGACATCATGCGACGGGACGACCGGAAGCTCGTCGCCGTGACGGCCGGGCAGCAGGTCGAAGAGCTGACCGCCGCGTTGGCCGCGATCCCCGGCCAGCTGGCCAAACTGCGCGCGGACGCCCTCAAGGCGGCCGAAGCCGAGGCGAAGCTCGATGGCGCCAAGGCGAAGGTGGACGAGCTCAGGGCCGTCGCGCGCGACGCGGCCGAGCTGCCGGAGGCCCACGCGAAAGTCGCGCGAGGCGAAGCGAAGCTGCGCGAAGTCATCGACGCGCACCAGGCAGCCCGGCAGCGGCGGCTCGACCTGCGTGAGCGGCGGCTCGACGGGATGGCGGCCGAACTGGCCGCCGCGTTGCCGGACGGCGCGCCGTGCCCGGTGTGCGGCTCGGCGGAGCATCCGGCGCCGGCGAGCCGGGACGCCGAACTGGTCGACCCGGCCGAGGAACGTGCCGCGGAGGAAGCCGAGCAGGCGGCGGACGCCGTGCGGCAGCGGGTCGTGGTCGCGTTGGAAGAAGCGAAGGCACGGCTCGCCGGGCTCGTCGAACGGCTGGCCGGGCGCACGTCCGAGTCGATCACCGCCGAGCTGGCCGAAGCTCGCGCCGCCGTCACCGCGCTGACCGAGCAGGCGTCCGGAAAGGCGCGGCTCGGCCGGCAGGTCGTCCTCCTGGAGCGCGACCTCGAAGCGCGAGCCGAACGTCGCCGCCAGGCCGAGCAGGCGGCGACCGAAGCGACCACCGACGTCCGGGCCCTGGAGGAACGGCTGGCCGAGCGCGAACGTCGGCTCGTCGTGGGGCGGGGCGAGTTCGCGGACGTCGGCGCCCGGCGAGAACATCTGATCGGGCTGGCCGAGGCGCTGGAGGCGGTCGCGGAGGCCCGGACGGCGGTCGCGGGCGCCCGGGAGCGGGTGGCGCAGCAGCGCACGCTGGTCGAAGCGGCGGTCAAGGCGAAGGGGTTCACGTCGCTGAAGAAGGCGCGGGCCGCGATGCTGCCGGACGAGCAGATCGAGAAGCTGGAACAGGGCATCGCCGAGGCCGAGGCGGCCGCGGCGGGCGCGCGGGCGCTGTTGTCCGAACCGGATCTCTTCGGGATCTCACCGGACGACGTCGCGGACGTCGACCGTGCGGCCGACGCGGCCCAGCTGGCCCGGGCACGCGCCGACTCGGCGTACGCGGCGCTGCGCGTGGCCACCGCCCAGCACGAGGAGCTGACCCGGCTGGCCGGTCTGCTGCACAAGGCGCTCGCCGGGCTCGCGCCGGCCGAAGCCGAGTACGCCGAGCTGCGCGCGCTGGCGGAGGTCGTCAACGGGCGCGGGCAGAACAGCCGCAAGATGTCGCTGCGCTCGTACGTGCTGGCGGCGCGGCTGGAAGAGGTGGCGGTCGCCGCCACGCACCGGCTGCGCACCATGAGCCAGGGGCGGTACTCCTTCGTGCACTCGGACGCGGCCGGGGCGCGTGGCACCCGCGGCGGGCTCGGCATCGACGTGCTGGACGACTATTCGGGCACCATCCGTCCGGCGAAGACGCTGTCCGGAGGCGAGTCGTTCCTCGCGTCGCTCGCGCTGGCGCTGGGGCTGGCCGACGTCGTCGCGGGGGAGACCGGTGGCGCGCTGCTGGACACGTTGTTCGTCGACGAAGGCTTCGGCACGCTGGACGCCGAAACGCTCGACGTGGTGATGAACATCCTCGACGAGCTCCGCGCCGGCGGCCGGGTGGTCGGCCTGGTTTCCCACGTCGAGGAGCTGCGGCAGCGCATCCCGACGCGGCTGCGGGTCCGCAAGTCCCGCACGGGCTCGACAGTGGAGGTGCGCGCCGGCTGATCATTCGGCCAAGATGGAGCCATGACGGAACAGCCGCCGAACGGCCTGCCCCGCTACCGGATGCTCACCGGTCCGGACGACGCGAAGTTCTGCCACCGGGTCAGCGAGCAGCTCGAACTCGGCTACCGCCTGTACGGCTCGCCGGCCGTGACGTTCGACGGCAACCAGGTGATCGTGGCCCAGGCCCTGCTGTGGCAGGGCGAGCAGGGCTGAGGCCGTTGCGGTACTAGGCCGCGCGCCGGAGGTACATCCCGGCGTACGAACACCACGGCGTCCAGCTCCGCGCCCGCTCCGGAAGCGTGTCCGGCGAGATGCCCAGCGCCGCGGCGCCGCGCCGGACGGCGGGGTCGTCGGCCGGGAGGATGTCCGGTGCCCCGAGGACGCGCATCAGCACGTAGCCGGCCGTGGCCGGGCTGACCCCCGGGCACTCGAGGAGCTCCGATCTCAGGTCCGCGGCGTCCCGGCCGATGTGCACGTGCAGGCGACCTTCGGCCAGCGCCGCCGCGACACCGGTGACGGTCGCGTCATGACCGGCCGTCGCGACCTGCGCAGCGCTCGGGAACAGCCGCGTGACGCCGAACTCGCCCGGCACCTCCTCGCCGAGGCACACCGGGGTCTTCCCGAGCAGAGCGCGCAGCATGAGTTCGTCCCCGTCGACCGCGCCTGGGACGCGGATTCCCGGTACCGCCGCGACGATCGGCGCCAGGGCAGGGTCGGCGCCGAGCACGCGGGCGACCGCCGCGGGGTCGGCGTCGAGGTCCAGCAGCCGCCGCACGCGGCTGACCGCGCTGCCGAGGTCGCGCAGGTCGGCGAGCAGCAGTTCGCAGCGCACGTGGTCGGCTTCCGGCGTCAGCCGGACGACGCCGGTGCCGTGCGCGAGTCGCAGCGTCCGGGCGTACCACTCGTCGGTGGCCTTCTCGACGCCCGGAACCGCGTGCTCGGCGAAGAAGCGAAGCAACCCAAGAGCGTCGAAAGGCGGCCGGAAAGGCAACCGCAGGCTGAGGCGCGTGGAGCCTTCGCCTGTCGCGCGGCCGCGTCGCAGGCTCGCCGCGCGAAGCTGCGAAGGCGTCGTCGCGAACACCTCGCGGATCGTCTCGTTGAACTGCCGCACGCTGGAGAAGCCCGCCGCGAAGGCGACGTCCGTCAGCGGCAGCCCGGACATCTCGATGAGCAACCGGGCGGAGTGCGCGCGGTGCGCCCGGGCCAGCGCGAGCGGCCCCGCGCCCAGCTCGGCGGTGAGCACCCGGCCGAGCTGGCGTTCCGAGTAGCCGAGCCGCCGCGCGAGGCCGGGGACGCCTTCGCGTTCCACGGTGCCGTCGGCGATCAGGCGCATCGCCCGCGCCGCGAGGTCGGCGCGGACGTTCCAGTCGGGTGAGCCGGGCACGGCGTCCGGGAGGCAGCGGCGGCAGGCGCGGAAGCCGTTGGACTGCGCGGCCGCCGACGTCGGGAAGAAGCGGACGTTCTGCACCTTGGGCGTCGACGCCGGGCAGGACGGCCGGCAGTAGATGCCGGTGGTGCGGACGGCCATGATGAACTGGCCGTCGAAGCGCGAGTCGCGGGCGGTGACCACGCGGTAGCAGCGCTCGGCGTCTCGCCAGAGTGCGAGCGTGTCGGTGACCATGGATCCGAGCATGCCAGCAGGTCAGCGCCGTCGCTGGCGGAAATCCGACGCGGCGCTGGGTGCGCGGGGCCCGACCGGGGGCGGCCGCGAACCGGCCACGTAGACTTCGGGGTCGTGAGTCTTACCCTCGGTATCGTCGGCCTGCCCAACGTCGGCAAGTCCACCCTGTTCAACGCGCTGACCCGCAACGACGTGCTCGCCGCGAACTATCCGTTCGCGACCATCGAGCCGAACGTCGGCGTGGTCCCGCTGCCGGACCCCCGGCTGGACAAGCTGGCCGAGCTGTTCAAGTCGGAGAAGACCGTCCCCGCCGTGGTGTCCTTTGTGGACATCGCGGGGATCGTCAAGGGTGCGTCCGAGGGTGCCGGGCTGGGCAACAAGTTCCTCGCGAACATCCGTGAGGCCAACGCGATCTGCCAGGTCATCCGCGTGTTCGACGACCCCGACGTGATCCACGTCGACGGCCGGATCGACCCGTTGAGCGACATCGAGACGATCAACACCGAGCTGATCCTCGCCGACCTGCAGACCCTCGAGAAGGCCGTCTGGCGGCTGGAGAAGGAAGCGCGGACCAAGAAAGAAGCGAAGCCCGCGCTCGAGGCCGCCCAGAAGGCGAAGGAGATCCTCGACAGCGGCCGCACGCTCTTCTCCGCGCAGAAGGACGTCGACCTCGAACTGCTTCGCGAGCACAGCCTCCTGACGACGAAGCCGTTTCTCTACGTCTTCAACGCCGACGAAGGTGTCCTCACCGACGACGCCCGCCGCGAGGAGCTGACCAAGCTGGTCGCGCCCGCGGACGCGGTGTTCCTCGACGCGAAGGTCGAGGCGGAGCTGCTGGAGCTGGACGACGAGGAGTCGGTGCGCGAGCTGCTCGAGTCGGTCGGCCAGCCGGAGCCGGGCCTGTACTCCCTGGCCCGCGCCGGCTTCCACACGCTCGGCCTGCAGACGTACCTGACCGCGGGCCCCAAGGAGTCGCGCGCCTGGACGATCCCGCAGGGCGCGACGGCCCCCCAGGCGGCGGGCGTCATCCACACGGACTTCGAGCGCGGCTTCATCAAGGCGGAGATCGTCTCGTACGACGACCTGATGGAGGCGGGCTCGATGGCGGCGGCCCGCGCGGCGGGCAAGGTCCGCATGGAGGGCAAGGACTACATCATGACCGACGGCGACGTGGTGGAGTTCCGCTTCAACGTCTGATTCCGGTCCAACGTCTGCCGCCTAGGCTTCGCCTCATGGTGCTCTTCCCCCATGACGGCCGCCATCTGATTCCGCTCAAGGACGCCGTCCGGAAGGCCGAAGGCATAGAAGAGGGTGACGTCGTGGTGGTGGTGCTGTGTCCCGCCCGGCGAAATGAATGATGTCCTGGAGGTCCGCTTCATGACCGTGGTGGTCGCGCCGAACCGGCCGGCGTCACCGCGACGGCCGGGGATCTTCCTGGCCGGCGGTATCAGCGACGTGGGCGACTGGCAACGGGACGCGATCGAACACCTGCGACCCGTCTGGCCGGTCGTCTACAACCCGCGCCGCGCGATCTTCCCCATGGGTGACGACGCCGAGGGCGCCCGGCAGATCCGCTGGGAGTTCGACCACCTCGCACTCGCCGACGCGATCCTGTTCTGGTTCTCGTTCGAGACGACGCAACCGATAGCGCTGTACGAACTGGGGCGCTGGGCCGCCTCGGACAAGCCGCTCGCGGTCGGCGCCGACCCCGCCTATGAGCGCCGGTTCGACGTCGTTCAGCAACTCGGACTCGCCCGGCCGGGCCTGCCAGTCCACGCCGACCTGGAGTCGACCTGCGCCGCCGCCAACCGGTGCGTCGGCGCTCGTTCGTAGCGGCCACATCCCTCGGGTGAGGGAGGAATCCCCACCCGAGTACCTGAACTTGCGTGATGTTGATCGGCGCCGGATTGTGGTGGAGTTCCGCTTCAACGTCTAGGTCCGCTTCGCCGCGAGGTCATAGTCTGGCCGGGTGACCAGCGACCTGGAGTTGTCTTTCGCGCGTTCGGCGGACAGGTTGAGGTCCTCGCTGCCGGCGTTCCCCGCTGAAGGGCGGCTCTACTACGAGCGCCTTCTGGGCATCGCGGAACTCGCACTGGAGCGTCTCCAGTCATGACGTTGCCCGGTCGAGTTCCGCTTCAACGTCTGACCTGGACCTTCAGTGATGGTCTGCTACTAGTTGTTACTTTCATTGGGCGCAGGATATACTGCGCCCAATGAAAGCTTCGCCGAGCCTGTTGCCGTTGCTGCGGTCGCGCATGCAAGGTGAGCTGCTCGCGCTCGTGCTGCTGCACCCGGACCGCGAGTACGCCATCACCGAGCTCGCCGAGGCCTGCGGTGTCACGCCGACGGCCGTGCTCCGCGAAGTCGAGCGGCTGGTCGGCGGCGGCATTCTGGAAGATCGGCGAGTGGGCCGGAGCCGGCTCGTCAAAGCCCGCACCGACACCCCGCTCTACCGGCCGTTGAGCGAGCTCATCTCGGTCACCTTCGGGCCGTTGCCGCTGCTCGCCGAGGCCTTGTCCGGGCTGGCGGGCGTGCGCGAGGCCTATATCTACGGGTCCTGGGCCGCGCGCTACGGCGGCGAATCGGGACCGCCCCCCGGCGACGTCGACGTCCTCGTCGTCGGTTCGCCTGATCCGGACGCGCTTTTCGACCTGGCCGAGCGGGTGTCGCGGCGGCTGGGCCGCGAGGTCAACGTCCACCGGATCTCGCCCGCGTCGTGGGCGGCGGCGAGCACCACGGATCCGTTCCTCACCAGTGTTCGTGAGCGTCCGCTGGTCCAGTTGCAGCTCAGCCAGGAGGCTTGATGACCCGGTGGAACCAGGGGCGCGAAACGATCGACGCGCACATCGCGCGCGGCGCCATCGAACACGTCCCGGCCTCGCGGGAGGCCGCCGAGGCGGAACTCGTCCGCGCCCGCACGCACCTCGCTTCGGCGCGGCGGCTGCTGGACTCGGATCCGGAAGGCGCCTACACGCTGGCTTACGACGGCGCCCGACGTGCACTGGCGGCCGTATTGCAGAACCAGGGCCTGCGGGTGACGAGCCGTGGCGGCCACGTCACCGTGTACGAGGCGGTTCTCGCGCAGCTCGATCCACCGCTGGGGTCGCTTTTACGTCCCTTCAACCGGATGCGGGCCCGACGCAACGAGGTCGCCTACCGCTCCTCCGAGGCCCCTTCGATGACCGCGGAGGACGTGACCGCCGACTTGTCGAAGGTGGAGGCTCTCATCGAGGTCGCCGAGAAGGCGATCCCGAACATGCCACGCTACTGAGTGAACCGCGCTCGAGCGGGTGGCCTCGACCGTCGGATAGTGGCGCTCGCCGCCTGAAGAACCTGCCGGATCCGAAGATCCGGCAGGGGCTCGCGAACTAGCCGAGCAGGCCCAGCAGCGCGATGGTGATCAGCACCACCGCGGTGGCGACGGTGTTGATCCAGGCGCGCTGGGTGGCGGTGAGGGCGGCGGTGTTGTTCATGGCGTTTCCTAGGGCTGAGCCGATGCTTCCGCCTGCTCAGCGCCTTGATCATGCCGTTCGTTAGCGGCTGTGATCGAACTCACCGGTAGTGTTCAGCCATCCAGGTGACGACGGTTGCGGACGGTGAACCAGAGCACGCCTCCGGCTGCCGCCACCATCGTCGCGAATGCTGCCGTTCCCACCACGATCGCCTGGGTCATGCCACGTCCTTCCGTCTCTCGGTTGTCTACCGAGAGACGCCGGACCTGCGCTTTCGTTCACCCGGAGTAGCCGGGATCACAGATCACCGAGTCGATCCGCGCGGCCAGGTCGAAGTCCTTCGCGGTCAGGCCGCCGGCCGAATGCGTGCTGAGCCGGAAGGTCAGGGTGCGCCAGCGGATGTCGATGTCCGGGTGGTGATCGGCCGCCTCGGCCAGCGCCGCGACGCGGTCCACCACCTCGATCGCCTGCGGGAAGCTCGCCAGCTCCACCTCGCGGGAGATCACCGCCCCGGAGCGTGTCCAGCCGGTACCCAATCGTTCGTCGGCCTCGGAGTCGCTCAAGATTTCCGTCATGTCTCCATGGTCGTACGTCCTGGACTACGCTGCACGGTTGCCACGGGAGTCCGGCGAGCCGGGCTGAGAGGCGGGTCACCCGCGACCGTTCGCACCTGACCGGATCATGCCGGCGAAGGGAGGGCTTCACCTCCTCGTCCGGAGAAGTGCAGGAGGGTAGATGAAACGCAGGGCTGTTCGCGCCGCGACGGCCGTCGCGGTCGTCAGCGTCGTCGCCACGGGGTGCTCGCTGTCCGACGGCGAAGGTGGCACGCAGCAGACGCCCACCGTCACCCTCGTGACGCACGATTCCTTCCTGGCGCCGCAGGAGGTGCTCGACGCCTTCCAGAAGCAGTCGGGCATCAAGATCTCCGTGCTCAAGCAGGGCGACGCCGGTTCGCTGACCAACAAGCTGGTGCTGACCAAGGCCAACCCGATCGGTGACGTCGCGTACGGCGTCGACTCGACCTTCGCCTCGCGTGCGCTGCAGGAGGGCGTCTTCGAGCCCTACACCAGCCCGGAGGCCGACCGCGGGCCGCAGCGCTACGCCGTCGACCCCGAGCACCGGCTGTCCGCGGTCGACGTCGGTGACGTCTGCGTCAACGTGGACACGAACTACTTCAGCGCCAAGGGGATCCCGGCGCCGGACAGCTACGACGACCTGGCCGACCCGAAGTACAAGGACCTCCTCGTCGCCGAGGACCCCGCGACGGCGTCGCCCGGCCTGGCTTTCCTCCTCGGCACCATCGCGAAGTACGGCGAGGCCGGCTGGAAGGACTACTGGTTGAAGCTGAAGGCCAACGGTCTCAAGGTGGTCAGCGGCTGGGAAGAGGCCTACACCAAGGAGTTCTCGGGCTCGTCCGGCAAGGGACCGCGGCCGATCGTCGTCTCGTACGCGTCGTCGCCGGCCGCCGAGGTGGGCGAGGACGGCAAGCCGCGCACCAAGGCACTGCTCGACACCTGCTACCGGCAGGTCGAGTACGCCGGTGTGCTGGCGAACGGCAAGCAGGCCGAGAACGCGCACAAGGTCGTCGATTTCCTGCTCTCGCAGCAGTTCCAGGCGACCGTGGCGGCCAACATGTACGTCTACCCGGCGCGCCAGGGCGTCGACCTGCCCGCGGGCTGGGCGCAGGTCGCGCCGTTGCCGCAGAAGCCGGAGACACTGCCGGCGGACCAGGTGCAGGCCGGACGCGAGAAGTGGATCGGCGAATGGCGCACGCTCGTGCAGTGACGTCCGGTGCCCGGAGCTCCCGAAAAGCACCGGTCCTGGCCCCGCCGCGGACCGCCCGGGGGCTCGGCCTGGCGCTGCTCGGGCTGGCCCCGATCGGGTTCCTGGTGGTGTTCTTCGCCTGGCCGGTGCTGGCGATCGTCGGTCGCGGGTTCGCCGCGGGCGGTCTCGACGTCGTCCTGGGCGACCCGCGGACCTGGCAGCTGGCCTGGTTCACCGTGGCGAGCGCGGCCGCGTCGACGGTCGTGGCGGTGCTGGCCGGGCTGCCGGTGGCGTTCCTGCTGGCCCGGGTGCGGCTGCCGGGCGTCGGCCTGGCGCGGACGCTGGTGCTGGTGCCGTTCGTGCTGCCGACCGTGGTGGTCGGGCTGGCGTTCCGGGCGCTGTGGCCGGACGGCGGCGTGCTGCCGATCGTGCTCGCCAACGCCTTCTTCAACGTCGCCGTCGTCGCGCGGACCGTCGCCGGGCTGTGGGCGCGGCTGGATTCGCGGACGACCGACGCGGCCCGCGCGCTGGGCGCGTCGCCGTGGCGGGCGTTCCGCTCGGTGACGCTGCCCGCGCTGGCGCCCGCGATCGCGTCCGCCGCGGCGGTGGTGTTCTTGTTCTGCGCCACCAGCTTCGGGGTCGTCCTGATCCTCGGCGGCGCCCGCTACCGGACCCTGGAAACCGAGATCTACCTGCGAACCGTCGATCTCCTGGACCTCTCGGGGGCCGCGGCTCTTTCACTGATCCAGTTCACGGCCGTGGTCGCCGCGCTGGTGCTCGGCGGGCTGGCGCGGCGGCGTAAGGAGGGGGCCCGGATCGGCGCGGGCCAAGCGCGACGCCCTCGCGGCGGCGAGTGGTGGGTCGTCGGCGCCGCGGGTGTCGTGCTCGCGCTGCTGGTGACACCGATCGTCGCGCTCCTCGTCGAATCGGTGTCCACTGAGGACGGCTGGTGCCTCGCCGGGTACCGGGCGCTGACGAGTACCGGTGAGAAGGGCGCGCTGCAGGTGTCCGGCTGGGACGCGGCGCAGAACTCGCTGAAGGTGGCCATCGACGCGACGCTGCTGGCGATGGTGGTCGGTGTGCTCGCGTCCGTGGTGCTGGTCGCGCTGCGCCGGTCGCCGGCGCGGGCCGCGCGCGGGCTCGGCGAGACGATGGACGCCGTGCTGATGCTGCCGCTCGGGGTGTCCGCGGTGACCGTCGGGTTCGGCTACCTGGTGACGCTCGACGCGCTGCCCGGCGACCTCCGGACATCGCCGTACCTGGTGCCGCTGGCCCAGGCGCTGGTGATCACCCCGCTGGTCGTGCGGATGGTGCTGCCGGTGCTGCGCTCGGTCGACGTCCGGCTGCGGCAGGCCGCGTCGACGCTCGGGGCGAGCCCGCTGCGGGTGTGGCAGGAGATCGACCTGCCGCTGGCGGCGCGGCCGCTGGTCGCCGCGGCCGGGTTCGGGTTCGTCGTGGCGCTCGGCGAGTTCGGCGCGACGAGCTTCCTCGCCCGGCCGACGGCGCCGACGCTGCCGGTCGCGGTCGCGACGCTGATGGCGCGCCCGGGTGAGCTGAACAACCAGATGGCGTACGCCGCGTGTGCGCTGCTGATGCTCGTGACGGTGCTGTCGGTCGCGTTCATCGACCGCTTCGGGGCGGCGCGCGGCCGGGTGGGGGAGTTCTGATGGCGCTGTCGGTGCGGGACCTGACCGTCCACTACGGATCGTTCGCGGCGGTGCGCGACGTCCGGCTGGACATCGCCGACGGCGAAGTGCTGGCGCTGCTCGGCCCGTCGGGGTCGGGGAAGTCGACGCTGCTGCGCGCGATCACCGGGCTGGAGCCGTCGGCGCGCGGCTCGGTGAGCTGGGACGGCGAGGACCTCGGCGCGGTGCCGGTGCACCGGCGCGGGTTCGGCCTGGTGTTCCAGGACGGCCAGCTGTTCGGCCACCGCGACGTCGCCGCGAACATCGCCTTCGGCCTGCGGATGCACGGCGTGCCGCGCTCGGAGTGGGCCGCGCGCGTCGCCGAACTGCTGGCGCTCGTCGGCCTGACGGGCTTCGAGAAGCGGCGGGTGACGGAGCTGTCCGGCGGGCAGGCCCAGCGGGTCGCGCTGGCGCGGGCCTTGGCGCCGAAGCCGCGGCTGCTGCTGCTCGACGAGCCACTGTCCGGGTTGGACGCCGGGTTGCGCGAGCAGCTGGCCATCGACCTGGCGGATCTGTTGCGGCGCAGCAAGATCACGACGCTGCTGGTGACGCACGACCAGGAGGAGGCGTTCACGCTGGCCGACCGGGTCGCGGTGCTGGACGCCGGCGAGGTCCGGCAGGAAGGCGCGGTCCGGCGCGTGTGGCGCAACCCGGCCGACGACGATGTGGCGCGTTTCCTCGGCGTGACGACGTTGGCCGACGGCGTCGCGGCGGGCGGGATGGTACATACGTCGTTCGGTGACGTCGCGCTGGCGGACGTCGCCGACGGCCCGGTGCGGCTCGGCCTGCGGCCCCACGCCCTGCGGGTGGCCGCTTCCGGAGTGGCCGGGGAAGTGGTGGCGGCCGTGCACCGGCGGGAGCACGTGCGGCTGGTGGTCCGGCTCGAGGAGCCTGAAGAGTCCACTGTGGATGCGGTCGCGCCGGCCGCGTCGGATCTGCGCGCGGGCGACCGGGTGCGGCTGGAGTTCGACCCGGACGGCGTGGCGCTCGTCGGCTGATCCGTCCGAAGTCGACCCGGTGGCGGAACTTTCGTCTTGGTATTACTCCAAATGGCGTTATGTTCAGTGTCGATCAAGGCCTAAAGTGACCCGCACCACTAGGCGTCGAACCGGCCTGAGGAGTTCCCCCGCATGAACCTCGACACAGCACTGAAAGAGGCGATGGCCATCGGCGGCGCGCTGGGCGCCGCGGTGGTCGACTACGGGAGCGGGATGTCGCTGGGCTCCCTCGGCGGTGGGGAATGGCTGGACCTGGAAATGGCCGCGGCGGGCAACACCGAGGTCGTGCGCTCGAAGCTGCGGGTGATGTCCGCGCTCAAGCTCAACGACGACATCGAAGACATCCTGATCACCCTGCGCCGCCAGTACCACCTGATCCGCCTGCTGGAACCGTCCCAGCGCGACACCTCGACCCTGTTCCTGTACCTGGTGCTGGACCGGGAACGGGCGAACCTCGCGTTGGCCCGGCACCAGCTCAAGCGCATCGAAGCCGACCTGGTCGTATGACGATGGTATCGGCGGGGACACCCGCGGATCGCCCCGCGCTGCCCAAGCGCGGGCTCGCCTCGGCGATGGCGGTCCCGGCGCCGGCTGGGCCGGCCGCGGCGGAACTGTTGTCCCGCGCCGACAAAGCGGCGGTGAACGAGGCGCTGCGGGACATCCGCGGCCGGATCGACTGGAACAACGTCAAGGGGCTCCTGGCGGCCAGCCGGGACGGTCTGCTGCTGTGCAGCGACACCCGTGACATCGAGGACGACAGCGTCGCCGCCATGTCGGCGTCCGCGGTGGGGCTGGCCATCCAGTTCACCGGGCGGGCCGGTGTCGGCGCGCCACGGGCGGCGATCTTCGAAGGCGCGGACGGCCACGTCGGCGTCTTCCCGATGCCCGAAGGCATCCTGCTGGTCGTGCTCGGCGAGCGGGACACCACCATGGGCTTGTTCAACGTCGCCGCGAGGCAGGCGTTGTCGCTGTTCCAGAAGGCTGTCGCCGACCGGCGGGTGCGCGGTGTCCGCGACATCGCACCCGCCGCCGGCGCCGAGGAGGAGTGAGACCTCAGCCGTCCCGAGTGGACAATCGAGCGTAGGCCAGCGAGAGCCCGATCACGATGTAGCAAGCCGCCCGCAGGGCTCCTTCGCCGAGCATCTGCGTGCCCATCGGGTCCTGGAGCACCTCCGCCGGCGCCATCGACCAGTTCTGCGTCAGCAGGAACGGGTGCAGCCAGTCCAGCGAGGTCAGGAACCCCAGGATGGTGAACACGATGTCCGCCGCCAGCACGGACGCCACCACCAGCATCGGGTGCTCGGTCCAGCTGGAGATCGCCAGCGCGACCGCGCCGACCGCCCACAGCTGGAGCACCACCCAGCCCGCCACCACCAGGATCCGGGCCAGCGCGCCGCCGAACGACAGCGTCGTGCCCGACAGCGTGAACAGCGAATCCGTGCCGTTGATGATCAGCCCGGTCACCACGCCGGTGAAGCACATCGCCAGCACCGAGACCACCGACACGGTCGCGACGCCGAACGCCTTCACCGCGAGCAGGCGGCCTCGCCCGACCGGGGCGATCAGCCAGCCACGCAGCGTGCCGTGCGACGTCTCGCCGGCGATCGCGTCCGCTCCCGCCATGGCCGAGGCCAGCGGCAGGAGCAGCGCCAGCGACATCACGATCGCCGCGATCGGCAGGACGAACGCGTTGTTCACCGCGGACGCCAGCAGGGCGCCCCCGCCGTCGTCGGGACCCCCGCCGCTCCCCGGCTGCTCGTCGACCAGCGTCAGGCCGATCCCGATGATCACCGGGATCAGCGCGAGCAGGCCCAGCACCGCGAGAGTCCGCGGCCGCCGGAAGATCCAGCGCAGCTCCGCGGCCAGCAGCCGGGTCAGCGGCACCGTGTCGTGGCCCGTGCGGGCCGCCGGTGCGTTCGGTGCGTCCAGTACGGCCGTCATTCCGTTCCCCCCGAAGAACCGTCCACAGAGGACTCCGTCAGCCGGGCGAACAGGTCTTCCAGCCCGGTGCGGGCCCGCGTCGCCTCGTGGACCGCGACCCCCGCGCCCACCAGGACCCGCAGCACCCGCGGCGCTTCCGTCGCGGTGAGGTCGGCGCGGACGCCGTCCGGCGTGAGCCGCGCGCCGATCCGGTTCTCCCGCAGCACTTCCACCGCGAGGTCCGCGTCCGGCGTGCGGACCAGCAGGGCCGCGTTCCCGGACTCCAGCAGCTCCGCCAGCTCGCCCTGCGCGACGACGTTCCCGGCCTGCAGCACGGCCACGTGCGTGCACGTCGCCTCGACCTCGGCCAGCAGGTGCGACGACACCAGCACGGTGACGCCCTCGGCGTGCAGCTCGGCGACGATCCTGCGGATCTCCCTGGTACCAGCAGGGTCGAGGCCGTTGGTCGGCTCGTCGAGCACGACCATCTTCCGCGGCACGAGCAACGCCGAAGCCAGCCCGAGCCGCTGCTTCATGCCGAGCGAATACCCCTTGTAGCGCCGGCGGGCCGCCCCGGTCAGCCCGACGCGCTCCAGCGCGGTGTCCACCGCGGCGGAAATCCCGGCGGAAGCCAGCCGCGGTTCCGCCGCGGCGAAGCGCAGCAAGTTGTCGCGTCCGGACAGGAACGGGTGGAAGCCCGGCCCCTCGACCAGCGCGCCGACGTCCGGCAGCGCGTGCGCGGCGGCGTCCGGCATCGAACGGCCGAGCAGCTCGACCTCGCCCTCGGTCGGCCGGACCAGGCCGAGCAGCATCCGGATGGTGGTCGTCTTGCCCGAGCCGTTCGGCCCGAGCATCCCGACGACCGCGCCCTGCGGGATGTCCAGGTCGACGTGGTCCACCGCGACCGTGCTGCCGTAGACCTTGCGCAGTCCCCTGGTGCGCGCGGCGAGCGGGACCGCCGGGGCGGAGACCTCCGAAGAGGTCTCCGCCCCGGACTCCACAGCCGTGCTGGTCACTTCTGGCCCAGCGCTTCGTACAGGACCTGCTCCGGCACCGCACCGGCGGCGAACCGGCCGTCGTCGGTCAGCACCGCGCTGCCCACCTTCGTGGTGACGAGGTAGCCGCTGCCCCAGGTGCCGCTGACCTTCTTGGCGAACCGCTCGAGCAGCGCCTTCGGGTCGGCGTTGGCGCCGCCCCTGCGCTCACCGGACTGCTGCTTCGGCGCCGCGTTCAGCGCTTCCGCCGGAACCTTGCCGGTGATGACGGTGTCCCAGCCGTCGCCGACGACCTTGACGTCCTGCTTGGCCTGCTCGGCCAGGTCCTTGGCGTGCTGGTCGACCTTCGGGGTCTTCTCCTCCACCTTGGCGCCCTTCGGCGGGGTGAAGGTGAAGAGGTCGGCCGGCTGCTGGGCGAACTGGATCTCGGTGAACGCGACCTCGAGCGCCGGCGTCGCCGTCCCGTTGCTCAGCACCGACACCCGCAGTGGCATCCGCGTCTGCGAGTCGACCGCGACGCGGATCTCGCGCAGCAGCGTGCGTTCGGTCGGCTTCGGCGTCAGCACGAGCTCGTAGGCCGGGCGGTCCGCGACGGTCGCGGTGCCGTCGACCGACACCGTGCTGCTCTCGCGGACCTTCGCCAGCAGCTCGGTGCTCGCCGCGATCGGGTCGGCCGTCTTGTCGCTGCCCGCGCCCTTCTGCTGGGCCACCTCGGCCGGGACGGTCACCTTCGTCGCCGTGTTCGTCTTGGAGCTGTAGTCCCAGACGGTGGTGCCGTCGTGGACCACGGTCTCCTGGCTCGCACCCTGCGTGACGGCCAGCCGGCTCTTGCCCGCGCCGTCGGAGAAGATGTGCGCCGAGTCCATGTTCAGTGCCGACGCCCCCGGCACCGCGTTCCCGATGGCGGGCAGACCCAGGTCGTTGCTGACCTTGACCGTGCCGTCGAACGCGCCCGGCTTCGCCTTCACGACCGACTGGACCAGCTCTTCGGCGCTCACCTGCGGCAGCGCCGGCTTGTCGTCGGCGCTGGCCGGCATCGCGACGAACGCGAGCCCACCGGCACCGAGCGCGGTGCCGAGAACCGCGGCGGTGATGCCCTTAGTCTTCGGTTTCATGCGTCTCTCCCTGTGGTGTCCCGGACTCGAGTGTGCCCGGCTCCCTGGCCACGACGCTTCCCTCTCGAGGCTGAGATACCCCTGAAGGTTCTCCCTCTCCGGCTGAGATCGTGCTGAGAGATCCCACGGGACCTGCGTAAACCGGCCATGATGAGTGTCGTGAAACCTCGGGTGCTGGTGGTCGACGACGAACCGGGCGTGCGGAAGGCGCTGCAGCGCGGGCTGCGCGCGGAGGACATGGACGTGGTCACCGCCGCGGACGGCCCCACCGGCCTGCAGCTGGCGAGCACGGGCTCGTTCGACGTCGTGCTGCTCGACATC
The DNA here is from genome assembly GCF_040682715.1 of Amycolatopsis sp. NPDC051128. Taxonomy (NCBI): domain Bacteria; kingdom Bacillati; phylum Actinomycetota; class Actinomycetes; order Pseudonocardiales; family Pseudonocardiaceae; genus Amycolatopsis; species Amycolatopsis sp. NPDC051128. Next base: position 103,747 of record NZ_JBFBBN010000014.1, read on the forward strand.
ATGCTGCCGGGCCTGTCCGGCTACCGCGTGCTGGAGCGGCTGCGCAAGGACGGCGTCACCACGCCGGTGCTGCTCGTCTCGGCCAAGGACGGCGAGATCGACCAGGCCGACGGCCTCGACCTCGGCGCCGACGGCTACCTCGTCAAGCCGTTCTCCTTCGTCGTGCTGGTCGCGCAGGTCCGCGCGGTGCTGCGCCGGGCGGGGCCGGAGGCCGGCCGCGGCACACTGCGGCTCGGCGCGCTGGAAGTCGACCGCGGGCTGCGGCAGGTGCACTGGAACGGCGAAGAGGTCGGGCTGAGCCCGCGGGAGTTCGCGCTGCTGGAGGTGCTCGTCGGGCGGGCGGGCACGGTCGTCACGAAGGACGAGCTGCTGCGCGCGGTCTGGGGCGAGGAGCAGGCCGTGACGCGCAACCTCGTCGAGGTGTACGTCGGTTACGTGCGGCGCAAGCTCGACGCGGTCGGCGCCGGCGCGTTGCTGCGGACCGTGCGCGGGCACGGCTACCTGGCCTCCGACGCGCAGCTCGACGAGGTCATCACCCCGTGATCTCGTGGTGGCGGGGCCGGTCCCTGCAGGCCCGGATCACCGTGCTGGCCGCGACGATCACCCTGGGCTGCCTGCTCGGGCTGGCCGCGCTGGCCGCGGCCAACCTTTCGCCGCTGCTCATCGACTCGGTCGACCGCGAGCTGACCGGCGCGCTCGGCCCGGCCGGCGCCGAGGTGAGCGCGGGCCGGCCGCTGTCCGGCGCGGCCCCGGTGACGCTGCGGGTGCTGGACATCGCGGGCACGCCGGTGGACGGCGGCACCCCGACCGGCCTGGCGCCCGCCGACGTCTCGACGCTCAAGGCCGGGCAGCCGGTGAGCCGCGACGGCGCGCGGTACCTGGGCACGGTCGTCAGCGCGCCGGACGGGGCGCAGCGGCTGGTCGTGGCCGGCGCCGGACTGGTCGGGTTCTCCGCCGCCGTGCACTACGGCGGGGTGTGGCTGGTCGTCGTCGCGTCGATCGGCGCGCTGGTGGCGGGCTTCGCGACGTGGCTGGTGGTGCGGCTGTCGCTGCGGCCGGTGGCGCGCATGCGGGGCTCGGTGCGGGCGTTGCCGCCGGGCGCGCGGCTGGCGCTGCCGGACTCGCACGACGAACTGCGTGCGCTGGCGGAGGAGTTCAACGCCCTCCTGGAACGGCAGGAGCAGGCGAGCGACCGGCTCCGGCGGTTCACCGGCGACGCCGCGCACGAGCTGCGGTCGCCGGTCGCGTCGATCCGCGTGCAGGCCGAGGTCGCCGTCACCAACCCCGATCCGGAGCTGGCGCAGGAGACGCTGTCGGACATCCTCACCGAGGCCGAACGGCTCTCGGCCCTGCTCGACGGACTGTTGTCGCTGGCCCGTTCGGACGCGGGGGAGGTGCCGCCCGCGGAGCCGGTCGAGCTGGTCAGCGAGGTCCGCGCCGCGGTGGCCCGGCTCCCGGCGGGTGCGCCGGAAACGCGGGTGAGCACCGCGGTCGCGCAGGCCTGGGCGTCGGCGGCGCACGGGGAGGTCGAGCTGGTGCTGGACAACCTGCTGCGCAATGCGTGCCGCTACGCGCGCGGCCAGATCGTGGTGTCGGTGCTGGCGTCGCGGTCCTCGGTCCGGGTGGTGGTCGACGACGACGGGCCGGGGATCGCCCCGGAGCACCGGGAGAAGGTGTTCGACCGCTTCTACCGCATCGCCGACGACCGCGCCCGCACGTCGGGCGGCACCGGACTGGGCCTGGCGATGGTGGCGGAGACGGTCCGCCGCCGGGGCGGCCGCGTCCAGGTGGGCGAGTCCCCCGACGGCGGCGCGAGGTTCGTGGTCGTCTGGCGCGCGGCCGGTGGCGGGGGTTCCGGGTAGATTCCCGGGCTGTGAACGGTGTGATCGTGGGTGCTGCCCTGGTGCGCGACGGCAAGCTGCTGGCTCAGCAGCGGGCGTGGCCGCCGCGGCACGCGGGGCAGTGGGAGCTGCCCGGTGGCCGGGTCGAGGAGGGGGAGTCCGAGGCGTTCGCGCTGGCCCGCGAGTGCAGCGAGGAGCTCGACGTCGTCATCGAGGTCGGCGCACGCGTCGGCGAGGACGTCCCCTTGCCCGGCGGGAAGGTTCTCCGGATCTACGCCACTTCGCTCGTTTCGCCCGGTGAAGAGCCCCGCGCGGTGGAGCACCTCGCCGTCCGCTGGCTCGGGCCCGACGATCTCGACGACGTCGACTGGCTGCCCGCCGACCGGATCCTGCTTCCCGCCTTTCGCGCCCTCCTCGATCAACGGCCGTGAATGTCGCATTGAGGGACTTGAAGTCCCTCACCGTGTCGGACCCGGCCGCGGTCACGGCCGCGATCCTCGACGCCGTCGACGGCTCGTCCGCGTAAGGAATCCGGG